>CAWULT010000045.1:0-32084 GCA_963923455.1 uncultured bacterium | reverse complement strand
GACGGCGCAGTCGACCGATCGGCGGGGCCTCAGCGGGGGGGGCGGACCGGTACCGGCCGTCGCCCCCATACCGTTTCCGTGGCCAACCATGCGGCGGTGGTATAGAATCCTGCCCCCATGGAATTCCGGCATATCCGTGCCTTCATCGCCGTGGCGGACGCGTCCAGCGTGACCCGCGCCGCCGAACGCCTCAACATCTCCCAGCCGCCGCTCACCCGGCAGATCCAGCAGCTCGAGCACGAACTCGGCGTGACGCTCTTCATCAGGCACCGCCTGGGTGTCACGCTGACCGAGGCCGGGTGTCAGCTGCTCGAGAAGGCGCGGGCCTGGGACGCGGCCGCGGCCGAGTTCGCGGAGACGGCGCGCCGGGTCAGCCAGCCCGACAACGACCGGATTCGCGTCGGCATTGCCTGGGGGCTCTGGGACGCCGTCAACGGCGTGCGGATGGAGTTCGCCAAGGAGCGCCCCGACGTCAGCTTCGAGGCCACCGACGCGCACTGCTGGTTCGATTCCGACGAGCAACTGAGGACGCGGGCGATCGACATCGCGTTCGCCCGGCCGCCGTACGACCCGGTGTTCGACGTCTCCGCGCCGCTCTTCGAGGAGCGGATCCAGGCCATCATCAGTGCCGACAGCCCGCTGGCGTCGCGGCGCTCGCTGTCGATCCGCGATCTGGCAAGCGAGCCGCTGCTGCTCTGGGAGCGGCATGCCGCGCCCGTGCTGTTCGACAAGATCCTCGACCTCTACGCGACGGCCGAGGTGGCGACGCCGATGATCACGACGCCCGGCGCGGGACCGTTCAACCTGGCCGGCATGACGCTCGTGGCCTCCGGCAAGGGCATCTACCTCGGTTACGGCGTGCCGCTGACGAATCCCTCGCCGGCCAGCGGCGTGGCGGTCGTGCCGGTGGACGATCCGGGGGCGACGATCGAGGTCTGCCTGGTGTGGCGGAAGTCGGAGATGTCGCCGCTCGTCCGCCAGTTCGTCGCCTGCACCCAGCGCATGTTCACGCCGCCGGCCGAGGAACCGGTGCTCGTCCGGGCCGAGGCGTCGACCGGCGCGTGAGCGCGCGCGGCGAGCTGGGAGGACCCATCATGGCTTCGCGTTCGCGTCATTCGGTGCTGCGCGCGTCGGCGGTGGCCGCCGGCCTCGCGTGGCTGCTGTGCCTCGCGCCGGGGGTGGCTGGCGCACAGGGGGGGCGGCAGGCGTCCCCCGCGGCAACCGCCGGTGCCGGCGCGGCCGCGGCCCCCTTCGCGCCGCCGCGGACCCCGTGGGGCCACCCGGACCTGCAGGGCACCTACTCGAACGACGACGAGACGGGCACCCCGATGGAACGGCCGGCGAGCCTGGCCGGCAAGACGGCTGCCGACATCACGCCCGAGGAACTGGCGCGGATCGTCAAGGAGCGGAACGACCAGTTCGTCGCGGGCGCGCTCAGCGAGGAGTTCGCCGGCGGGCTGTCGCCGCCGGTGCATCTCATCTTCGACACCTTCGAACGCAAGAACAAGCGCGCCTGGCTCGTGGTCGACCCGGCCGACGGCAGGATTCCGCCGCTCACCGAGGAGGCGCGCAGGCGCCCGCGGCCGGCGGGCGGGGTGAGCACCAACATCAACCCCAAGGGCCCGTTCAACTCGTGGCTGGACATGGGGCTCTACGATCGCTGCATCACGCGCGGCATTCCGGCGTCGATGATGCCCGCCGGGTACGGCAGCCGCTACGAGATCGTGCAGTCGCCCGACAGCGTCGCGATCCGCTACGAGATGATCCACGAGACGCGCGTGATTCCCTTCGACGGCCCGGGGCACCTCGGCGGCGGGCTGAAGCAGTACTTGGGTGACGCCCGCGCGCGGTGGGAGGGCGACACGCTCGTCGTCGAGACGCGGAACTTCCGCGCCGACTCGGCGCCGCAGCGGGGCAGCGATCGCGTCGTGATGACGGAGCGCTTCAAGGCCGTCGCGCCGGCGGTCGTCGAATGGAGCGTGACGTTCGACGACCCGGGCACCTGGACGCGGCCATGGACCTACATGATGCCCCTGACGAAGGTGGACTGGAGCCAGCAGGTCTACGAGTACGCGTGCCACGAGGGCAACCATGCGATGCGCAACATCCTGAGCGCTGCGCGCGCCGACGAGAAGGCGGGACGATAGCGGCATGGGCCAGCAGATCGCGATTCCCTGCACGATGATGCGGGGCGGTACGTCGAAGGGTGCCTACTTCCTCGCCTCGGACCTGCCATCGGACGCGCCCGCGAGGGACCGGGTGCTGCTGGCGGTCATGGGCTCGCCCGACCCCCGGCAGATCGACGGGATCGGTGGCGCCGACCCGCTGACCAGCAAGGTGGCCATCGTCTCGCCGTCGACCCGGCCCGGGATCGACGTGGACTACCTGTTCTGCCAGGTCTGGGTGGACAAGGCCGAGGTTTCGACGTCGCAGAACTGCGGCAACATCCTGGCCGGCGTGGGTCCCTTCGCGATCGAGCAGGGCCTGATCCCGGCGCAGGACGGCGAGACGAAGGTCCGGATCTTCATGGTCAATTCGAGCCAGACCGTCGTGGCGACGATCCGGACGCCGGGAGGCCGGCCGCGTTACGACGGCGACGCGCGGATCGACGGCGTGCCCGGGACGGCCTCGCCGATCGCGCTGAGCTTCGCCGGCACGGCGGGTTCGACCTGCGGCGCGCTGCTGCCGACGGGCCGGACGGTGGACGTCGTCGATGGGGTGCGGGTCACGTGCATCGACAACGGCATGCCCATCGTCGTGATGCGCGCGTCGGACCTCGGGCGCACCGGCTACGAGACGCGCGATGCGCTCGACGCGGATTCCGAGCTCAAGGCCCGGCTCGAGTCCATCCGGCTGCAGGTGGGGCCCATGATGAACCTCGGGGACGTGACGGACAAGACGGTCCCCAAGATGATCCTGGTCGCGCCGCCGCGAGAGGGCGGCGTGGTGTCGACGCGGTCCTTCATCCCGCATCGATGCCACGCGACGATCGGCGTGTTCGCCGCCTTGAGTGTCGCGACCGCGTGCCTGCTGCCCGACGGGCCCGCGCGCGAGGTGGCCGTGTTGCCGCCCGGGCGGACGAAGCGGATGCTCGTCGAGCACCCGACCGGGGCCAGCCCGGTTTCGATCGAGGTCGACGAACGGGATGGGCAGGTGGACGTGAAGGAAGGGGCGCTCATCAGCACCGCGCGCCCGATGTTCGTCGGTCACGTCCTCGTGCCGGCGGCCGCCCGGCCCTGACGGCCCGGCGGCCGGCCCGCCCGCCCTATCGCGTGAACGAGGCCGAGGGCACGCTCCGGGCCGATCCTCCGCTGCCCACGGCCGTCACCGTCGCGAAGTACTGCCCGGGCGCCAGCGCCTGTACCGTCGCGCCGACATCGGCCTGACACTCCCCGCTGACGACCGGCGGCTTGCCAATGTCCTGCGACCCTGCCGGGTTGGCCGCCGACGGGTCCGCCCCGGACGGCCAGAAGTCCACGACGTAGCGGTCGAGCGCGTCGTGATCGGAGGACGCCTGGAACACCGCGTAGCGCGCGAGGGTGTTCGTGGCCACCGTGACGAGGCTTGCCGCCGAGACCGTGCTGTTGCCCGAGTTGTCGCGCGCGACGGCCGTGATCGAGTATTGCCCGGCCGCGACGTTGCTCCACGAGAAGGCAAACGGGCTGCTGGCGTCCGAGCCGAGCAGCGTGGCGCCGGCGAAGAAGTCCACCCGCGCGACGGTGCCGTCCGGGTCGCTGGCGCTGGCCGAGAGCCCGATCGTCGCCGGCGCCAGGAACGTACTGCCGGCGGCAGGCGAGATGAGCGACACCGCCGGCGCGGTGTTGCTGACGACGGAGATCGCGATCGAGGCGCTCGTCGTGGCGGCGCCGGCCGTGTCCCGCGCGACGGCGTTCAACGGGTACGACCCTGCCGGGACGTTCGACCAGGTCATCGAGTAGGGGCTGGTCGTGTCCGAGCCGATGAGCGTGAATCCGTTGTAGAAGTCCACTCGGGTGATGCCGCCGTCGCTGTCGGCCGCGCTCGCCGTGATCGTGATGGAGGCCGGGGCCAGGAACGATGCGCCTGCCGCCGGCGACGTCATCGAGACGGTGGGCGGGATGTTGGTCGCCGTACCGGCCTGCACCGACACGTTCGAGAGGTTCACGCCGACGCGGCTGGTCGACGAGCCGCTCGACGCCTGCAGGCCGACGTAGACGGTGGTGGCCAGCGACACGTTGGTCGTGCCCACCGTCCCCCAGGTGACGCCGTCGGCGGACCGGGCGGCGACGACCGTCGACCCGCGCCGCTCGAGCCGAAGCCAGATCGGCATCGTGGCGCCCGTCTCGGACAGCGTGGCGAGCCAGCCCCCGGACGACGTGCGCTGTTTGAACCGGAGCCGTCCGCCCCCGGTGACCTCCAGGGTGACGGTGCGCGATCCTGGCTGCAGCGAATCGCGGATCACCACGCCGCTGGCCGCGAGCCGACCCCACGACGCCGAGGCGAGCCTCGCGACGATCACGCCGTCGCCGACGAGCTGCCGGTAGGCGACGTGGAACTGGTCGGCGCGGCCAGAGAGGCCGACGCCGGCGGCCGACAGCGAGAAGACGCCACCCGAGTACGTCGTGGCGCCGCGAGCGCCTGGCGACCCGACGTCGGCGGCGGACCAGCCGGTCGGGAGTGACTGTGCGTACACGGGCCCCGTCGAGGCGACGGACGCAGTCAGCGCGAGCAGAACGACGACGGGCAGAAGGGGCGTGGCGGTCGGGCGGGCTGTGGTCACCGGGCGTGCCTCTGTGAGTCTGTTCGAGTGACGACCGCGCCCCGCGCCCGCAGTGGTGCCGGAGCGGGCGGCACGATCGTCGCTCACTAGAGCAACGGGAATGCCAAGGCGCCGCGCGGCGGCACGCCACTGAAATGGCGCACAACACGCGGCGCCGGAGCCACCTCATGGCGGGCGGCCACGGGCAGGAGGAATGAACATTCTTCCCGGGTGGCGCAACCGCCGACACGAACCTCGTGACAGGGCCGGGTCATTCGGCGTAACGTCATCGGCCATGACAAAGACGCGTTGGGGTACGTGGTGCGCGGTTGGGCTTGGCGTGGCGATGCAGGTGGCACTGTCGGCCGGCGGGGGCGGCCAGGGGTCGGGCGCGCGCCCGCCAGCGCCGAAATTGACGTTCGCGTTCGAACTGCGCGCCGTGGTGGGCGCGCCGGTCGAGGTGGGCCAGACGCCGCACGGTCGGCGGCGCATCGTCGCGATCCAGGGTGGGACCTTCAACGGTCCCGGGATCAAGGGCCGCGTGGTGCCCGGCGGCGCCGACTGGCAGCTGATCCAGCCGGACGGGTTCAGCGAACTCGACACGCGCTACACGATCGAGACGGACAAGGGGCAGCTCATCTACGTGCAGAACGCCGGCGTCCGGCACGCAGCCCCGGACGTGATGAAGAAGCTGCTCGCCGGCGAGCGCGTGGACCCGGCCCTCGTCTACTTCCGCACCATCCCGAAGTTCGAGACGTCGGCGCCGGACCTGCAGTGGCTCACCCGCACCGTGTTCGTCGGCGTCGGCGAGCGCTTTCCGACCGAGGTCGTGATCCGTTTCTACAAGCTGGAGTAGTGCGCCGCGCCGGCGCGGCCGGCCGCCTCAGATCGCCGTGGCGTGCGGATCGAGCGCCTCGGCCTCGGCCGCCGGCGCGGTGGCGGCCTGCATCCGGTGCGTGAAGTCCACCGGGGGCAGGAACAGCGAGCAGAACAGGCCCGCGCCGGACACGAGCGCGCCGGCCAGGAACACCTCGTGCAGCGCGCCGGCGAACTGCGCCCGCACCGCGCCGGACAGTGCCACCGCGCCGGCCGCGGCCACGCTCGACACGCCCTCCGGCAGCGGCACGCCGGCCAGGTGCCGCGACATCAGGGCCCCCATCGCGGCCACGCCGACGGCGGCGCCGATGCTGCGGGAGAACTGGTTGAGCGAGGTCGCGACGCCCAGTTGGGATCGGTCCACGCCGTGTTGAATCGCCAGCAGCAGCGACAGCATCTGGCAGCCCATGCCGGCCCCGAGCACGAAGCACGACGCGAGCAGGGCCGTGCGCCCCGACTGCTCGGAGAGCAACGCCAGGCCGACGAAGCCCGCCGTCATCAGCACGCCGCCCGACACCGCGACCACCCGGTAGCCGAGCCGCAGCGTCGCCCGCGCGGCCAGCACCGACATGCCGACCCAGCCCAGGAAGAGCGGCGTCAGCACCTGGCCGGCCTGCGTGGCGGTTCCGCCCATCACCGCCTGGACGAACAGCGGGATGAATGCGATCGCGCCGAAGAGCGCGAGCCCGCCCAGGAACACCACCGCCAGCGTGCGGGAGACGATCCGGTAGCGCAGCAGGCTCACCGGCAGGATGGGCTCCGGCACGCGCCGCTCCACCACGGCGAAGGCGCCGAGCAGCAGCACCGTCAGCACCAGCCATGGCAGTGGCGCGCCCGTTTCGTCGCCGAGCGCGAGCAGCAGCGTGCTGACGCCGCCGAACAGGAGCAGCGCGCCGAGCCAGTCCACCCGCGATCGCCGGTCTCCCCGCGACGCCGGATAGGCGAGCGCGATCACCGAGACGCAGCAGACGCCGAACGGCACGTTGATGTAGAACACCCAGCGCCACGACAATGCGTCGGTGATGTAGCCGCCGACCAGCGGGCCCGCGACCGAGGCCAGTCCCCAGACGCCGCTGAAGAGCGCCTGTGTCCGCGGGCGTTCGTGCAGCGAGTAGAGTTCGCCGACGATCGTCATGCTGAGCGGGATGATGGCTCCGGCGCCGAGGCCCTGCAGCGCGCGCGCGGCGATCAACTGGCCCATCGTGGTGGCGGCGCCCGAGGCCACCGAGCCGACGAGGAACACGACGACCCCCATCAGGTACAGGCGCCGCCGGCCGTAGAGGTCGGACAGCCGGCCCCAGATCGGCACCGACGCCGTCGACGTCAGCAGGTAGGCCGAGAACACCCAGCTGTAGTGCGCAAGGCCTCCGAGCGTCGCGATGATCGTCGGCATCGCGGTGCCCACCACGGTGGCTTCGAGCGCCCCGAGGCTCATGCCGAGCAGCAGGCCCGCGGTGATCGCGCGCCGGCGGGCCAGAGATACGGGTGGGGCGGAGGACATTCCTCAGGGTACCCGCTGTCGGCAGGGGGCGACAACAGGCGTGAGTTGTGCCGCGCAGCCTCCACGGCTAACATGCGCCGCATGTCGAACGGCATCCTGCGCCGGGCCCTCGCGCTCGGCATCATGGGACTGTTGGGGGGGACGGTGTCCGCCGTCGCCGCGACGTGCGAGGAGATGGCCGCCCTGACGCTGGCAACGGGAACCGTTACGGCGGCGCAGACCGTGGCTCCAGGCGCGTTCACCGCGCCGGGCGGGCGGGCCGGTGGGCCCGGCGGCGGCGCGTTTTCGGCCCTGCCGGCATTCTGCCGGGTCGCGCTCACGCTGAAGCCGGTACCCGGCTCGACCATCCTGGCCGAGGTGTGGCTGCCATCGTCCGGGTGGAACGGGAAACTGCAGGTCGTCGGGAACGGCGGGTTCGCGGGCACCCTCAGTTATCCGGCGATGGCCACCGCGCTGGCCGGCGGGTACGCGACGGCCAGCACCGACACCGGGCACGCACGCCCCGACAGCAATACCTTCGCGAGCGAGGACACCGTGATCGACTTCGCGCACCGCGCCGTGCACGAGACGACGGCCGCGGCCAAGCGTGTCGTCGACCGCTTCTACGGCGCCGCGCCCAGGTTGTCGTACTTCACCGGGTGCTCGACCGGCGGACGGCAGGCGCTGACGGCGGCCCAGCGCTACCCGGACGACTTCGATGGCATCGTCGGCGGGGCGCCGGCCATCTACTCGTCGAAGCAGGCCTTCGGCCAGATCTGGTTCGCGCAGGCGCTGGCCGAGGTGCCGAAGGAGAAGCTGCCCGCGATCCACGCCGCGGTGCTGGCGGCCTGCGACGACCTCGACGGTGCGACGGACGGCGTGCTCGAGAACCCGAGGGCCTGCCGCTTCGATCCGGCCGCCCTCGCGTGCGCCGCCGGCGCCGATGCGGCGTCGTGCCTGACGCCGCCGCAGGTGGCCGCCGTGCGGCGCGTCTACGCGGGTGCGTCGAACCCGAGGACCGGCGCGGCGATCTTTCCCGGGCTCGAGCGGGGCAGCGAACTGGGATGGTCGCCGGTGCCCGTCGGGTACGCCGTCGACTACTTCAAGCACGTGGTGTTCAAGAACCCGGATTGGGACCCGCGGCAGCTCAACTACGACAGCCACGTCGATCAGGCGTCGAGGGGCGGCAACCGCGTCTTCGACGCGAACGATCCCGACGTGAGCCGCTTCACCGCGCACGGCGGCAAGCTGCTGATGTATCAGGGGTGGGCCGAGCCCGGTATTCCACCGGGGCACGTGGTCACCTACTACGAAGCGGCCCGCGCGGCGACCGCGAACGGTGGCGACGCCATCCGCCTGTTCATGGTGCCTGGCATGGGGCACTGCGGCGGCGGCGACGGCGCGAGCACGTTCGACATGGCCGCGGCGCTCGACGCGTGGGTGACCAGCGGGCGGCCGCCGGCGTCGATCCCCGCGTCGCGCGTTCGCAACGGCGCGGTCGATCGGACGCGGCCGTTGTGCCCCTATCCCCAGATCGCCGTGTACGGCGGCACCGGCTCGGTCGACGACGGGCGCAACTTCACCTGCCGCGTCCGCTGACGTCCGCGGCTACTGCTGCCGCTCGAGGATCCAGATCACCGGGCCGGCCAGCTTCTCGACGCGCGAGCGCCGCTGCCAGGCGTCGAGCGTGATCTCGGCGCTGCGCTCGCGGTCGCGCACGAAATCCCCGGCCAGGCGCGCGGCGAGCCCCGCGTCGAGAAAGGCGACGTTCACCTCGTCGTTGTGCTCGAACGATCGGTTGTCCACGTTGGTCGTGCCGATCACCGCCCAGCGGCCGTCGATGACGAGCGCCTTCACGTGGGTCATCGACGGCTGGAACTCGTGGATGCGGACACCGGCCGCCAGCAGCTCCCCGTACATCCGTCGGCTCGCCAGCCGCACGAGCCGCTGATCGGTGATGGGGCCGGGCACGATCACCTCGACGCGCACGCCGCGGCGCGCAGCCCGGCAGAGCACCCGCCGGAGCGCGCGGTCCGGCAGGAAGTAGGGGGTGCTGATCGCGATCGAGCTGGCGGCGCTCTCCATCAGCATCTGGAAGACGACACGGGACACCGTCGCTCGATCGGACGGCGAGCTCTTGACCACCATGGCCGCCGTCGGACCTGCCGGGACCGGTACCGCCCAGTGCCGTGGGTCGGTCAGAATCTCGCCGCGGCATTCCAGCCAGTTCTCGGCGAACACGCCCTGCAGCGCCGTGACGACCGGCCCGTCGATGCGCGCCATGGTGTCGCGCCATGGTGGTTCACCATCGGTCTCCTGCAGCCACCAGTCGGCGATGCCGGCGCCCCCGGTGAACGCCGTCCGGCCGTCGACGATCAGCAGCTCCCGGTGCGTGCGGTTGTTGAGCCGGTGCAGACGGTACCAGGTCACCGGCTGGTAGAAGGCGACCTGGCACCCGGCCGCCGTGAGGCGGTCGAGCGGCGCCCCGCGCATCGTCCGGCTCCCGATCGCGTCGAGCACCACCCGGACCTCGACGCCGGCGCGGGCGCGATCGATCAGCGCGCCGATCAGCAGGTCGGCCGCCAGGCCCGGCTCGAACATGTAGGCTTCGATGTTGACCGACCGTTCGGCGGCGAGGATGGCGTCCCGCATGGCGGGATAGAACTCCGCTGCGGTCGACATCACGGTGACGCGATGACCCTCCTGGAAGCGCGCCTGACAGGTGGCTTCGAGCACCTGCCGGAGCGTGTCGCTGTCGGCCGGCAGGGGCGTGGTGACGCGGTAGTCGATGTGGGGGGAGAACAGGACGACGAAGACGAACCAGGCGGTGAGCCCGAGCGGAATCAGCGCCAGCCAGAACGACATGGAGGCCACCCGGTGGCGGCGAGGGGTCAGCCGCGGTAGTTGCCGAACTGGAGCGCGACGCCGAAATCCTGTTCCCGCAGCACGCGCATCACTTCCTGGAGATCGTCCTTCGACGCGGACGTGATCCGGAGCTGGTCGCCCTGGATCGAGGCCTGGACCTTCTTGAGCTTGCCGTCCTTCAGGAACTTCACGATGTCGCGCGCCTTGTCGGACGGGATCCCCTGCTGCAGCGACACTTCCTGCCGGACGGTACTGTTGGCCGCCGGTGTCACGGAGCCGCGTGTCAGGTTTCGGACCGGCACGTTGCGCCGGACCAGCCGGGTCTGGACGATTTCCCAGAGGGCGTTCAGCTTGAACTCGTCGTCGGCGGCCAGCAGCAGCTTCGAGCCCGGCTGATCGAAGTCGATTGAGGCCTTCGACCCCTTGAAGTCATACCGCTGAGCTACTTCCTTCCGGGCCTGATTGATCGCGTTGTCGACCTCCTGCAGGTCGACGTTCGAGGTGATGTCGAAGGAGCACTGCGTCGCCATGTACCCGGCCGTCCTCGTGCAAACCGATGATGTCCTGCCTCGCGAAGTGCCCCTATGCTGTCACAACTGATTGCTGCGGCACCATATCAGGGCCAGTAATCACCCTAGTGGAGCGCGCGCCCGCGGCGCGCCGCCAGGAATACCGAGAAACGAACGGTGGGGAGCGCTCGTATAATCTCGGGATACCACAACGGCCCGGTCCCGCGCAGGCGCGGGCGGCGGCTGGCACATCGCGGACTCGTAACATCAGGATTCATGACGAATGGGTGATGCCGGAGAAGGACTCGTCGACGCGGAATCCCGCCTCGCCGAGCGCATGGAAGAACGGGAACAGGAGAAGCGCCAGGCGCGTCAGGCCGTACGGGCCGTCGACCCCGAGCGCGTGCGTGAACTCGAGTCGCTGCGGCTGGCCAGGACCGAAATGGAACGGCAGCTGGAACTGACCACGCACCCGGCCCGGAAGCAGCAGATCGCCCAGGCGGTCGCCGAGATCGACCGGCGGCTGAAGGCCCTGGGCGCGAAGTAGGCCAGCTCGGCCCCGCCGCCCGGTTCCGGGCGGGGGCCCTGTCGCGTGGACGCCACCGCCTACCACGACGCCACCAAGCACCACTTCGGGCGATTCGCCCGGTCCCTCGGCTACCTCGATTGGGCGACCCAGCCCAACCCTTTCCGTCGCTTCACCGGCGCGGTCGAGACCATGCTGCCCAGGGAGGCCATGCCGGAGTCGGGCGGCCACCCCGATGCGCAGGTGGGTGCGTTCCTGCGCTGCGCGCTCGGCCTGTCGGCCTGGAAGGCCTATCAGGCGACGCAGTGGGCGCTTCGCGTGAATCCGTCGAGCGGCAATCTGCATCCTACCGAGGCATACCTCGTCCGGGACGGCGTCGTGTCGCACTACGCGCCGGAGGCGCACGCGCTCGAACGGCGGGCCGTCCTCGATGCTGCGGCCTGGCGGCGCTACACGGCCGGCCGGCGCGGCTTCCTGGTCGGACTGACCTCGGTCCACTGGCGGGAGTCGTGGAAGTACGGCGAGCGTGCGTTCCGCTACTGCCAGCACGACATCGGCCACGCCCTCGGCGCCCTGCGGTACTCGGGGGCGCTGCTCGGCTGGCACGTCCGGCTGCTGACGTGCTGGTCCGACGCGCAGATGGCCGCGCTGCTGGGCATCGACCGCGCCGCGGACTGGGGCGATGCCGAAGCCGAGGCGGTTGCGTGCCTGGTCGCCGTCACGCCAACGGCCGACGGCTCGTGGAACGACAGCGACCCCGAGCCGCTGGTCGCCGCGGCGCGCGGTGCGGCGTGGGAGGGCCGCCCCGTCCGGTTGAGTCCGTCCCGGGTGGACTGGCCCTTCATCGACGAGGTGGCGGCCGCGACGGCGTTCCCGGGTGCCGGCGCAGCGCGCACGGCGCACGGCGACGGGCTGACCCCCGCTGTGACGGCTGCGCCGCCGTTCTGGCCGGTGCGGGTGCCAGACGAGGCGCACGGCCCCGTCGGCCGTCAGGTGATTCTGAAGCGCCGGAGCGCCGTGGTGTTCGACCCCCGGTCCGCGCTGGCCCGCGCCGCGTTCGACCGCATCCTCGACCGCCTCCAGCCGTCGGGCCTGCCGTGGGACGTGCTGCCGTGGCCGGCGCAGGTCGGCCTGGTGCTGTTCGTGCACCGCGTCGATGGGCTGACCCCGGGCGTCTACGCGCTCCCGCGTGATGCTGGCATGCGCGAGGCGTGGCGCGCCGCGATGCGCCCGGAGTTCCTGTGGGAACGCGTCGATGCCGGCCGGCCGCTCGATCTGCTCGTGCCGACCGACGTGACGTGGGTGGCCAGCCGGTTGTCGTGCGACCAGAGCATCGCGTCCGACGGCTTCCTCAGTCTCGGCATGGTGGCCCGGTTCGATGGCGCGCTGCGTGAACACGGCGAGTGGTTCTACCGGCGCCTGTTCTGGGAGTGCGGGCTCGTCGGGCAGGCGCTGTACCTCGAGGCCGAGGCGGCTGGCGTCCGCGGTACCGGCATCGGGTGCTTCTACGACGACGCGGTCCACGAGACACTCGGCCTCACGGGTCACGCCTGGCAGAGCCTGTATCACTTCTCGATGGGTGTGCCGGTGGACGACGGGCGGCTGACGACGCGCCCCGGATACGACTGGGAGTGAGGCGGCGGTCCGCCGCGCGCGGGACCTCGGCCGGGCGTGGGCGCGAGGGCCCGGATGGCGTTGGTCAGAACAGGTCGGTCGTGACGCCGCACTCGGCGAGGAACGCGCGCGCACGGCCCGTCCCATCGTCGTCGAGGTGCGCGGGCCAGCCGTCGGGCCGGGCGGGCTGCGGCAGCGCGAGAGCGTCCTCGAGGCACGCAAGCCACGACGCTGCGGCCACGGCGGAGGACCCGTGTGCCTGCCACCAGGCGTGCCCGGCCTCGCCGAGCGCGCGCCGGAACGGCGCGTCGCCCGCCAGCCGCCTGAGTGCCAGCACGAGGGAGTGCTCCTCGTCGCGGGGATCGATCGACACCACGACTGGCGCACGGCGCCGGTTGACGCGAGGCTGCCAGTTCTGCGGATCGAGGGCGGGCCAGGCGGCGGTCGGCTCGGTTTCCGCGACGAGCACCGCCTTCCCAGCCGCCAGACCCAGCAGCGCAGCCGTCATGGGCCCGCTGACCGCCGGCCGCCCGAGCGCCGCCACGACATCGGCCTGCCGCAGGCGCGTCGCCGGATCGCCCGTCGTGAGCAGGGTGACCGGTGAGCCGGCCTCGCGCACGCGGGCCACGGCCCGTTCGAGGTGGTGGGCCGGGGCGTCGTCGAGGCAGGCGACCACCAGCGGGGCGTCCGGCGTGGCGGGCCGTTCCCCGGGCGGCCCGCTCGACGCCGGCGCCGGCACGCCAATCGGCACCGCGCGCACGACGGCGCCGGGATGATCGCGCTCGAGGGCCAGCGCCCACGCGAGGTCCGGCACGATGGTCATCCGCGACGCGCGCAGCGGTACGCGCAGCATCGGCCACGAGCCGTGTCCGACGTGCCACGGCGCCACGGCGCGTCGCTGTCCCTCGCTGAACGCGAGCTCGGCCGCGTAGTCGGCCGCACGACGCCGGTGGAGCAGGGCTTCGGCGCGGCTCGCGTGGATTGACGGGGCGCGAAACGTCACGACGCCTGGGTAGTTGAGCAGGTACGCCCAGATGAACGCGTGGTCGCGGGTGCCGTCGAGTTCGTAGACCGCCAGGTCGAACGCGCCGCGCGCGTGGCGCCAGACGAAGTCGTGGGCCGAAGCCGCGTCGATGACCTCGACGCTGTGGCGCTGCCGGACCTGCGAGATCACGCCCGCGAGGTCGTCGAGCAGGGGGGGGCGCTCGGGCCGGGTCGGCCGGAACCAGGCCAGCTTCACGCGCGCGTCTCCTGCACCGTGGTTCTATAGCACGAAGCGGGTGCCGTGGCCCATCAGCGCTGGCACCGCGGGCACCAGTACGTGCTCCGTGCGTGGGGGCCCTGGGTCATGCGCCGGATCGGGGTCCCGCACCGCCGGCATGGGCGTCCGCCGCGGCCGTACACCCAGAGACGCGCGTGCGGATCGAGGCGGCCGGTCGTGCGCCGTGCGCCGGCGGCCGACAGCCCGCCGTCGACCCGGCCCTCGGCGACGTTGGCGCGAAGCAGGCGCCGGGCGAGGTCGACGATGCGCGTCAGGGCCGCCCCGTCGAGCGCGGCCACGTCGGTGGCGGGATCGATGCCCGCGGCGAACAGGACCTCGGACTTGTAGACGTTGCCGATGCCGGCGAGTGCGGACTGATCGAGCAGCGCGTCGGCGATCGCCAGGCCACCGCGCGTGGCGAGGCGCGCGACGGCGCCGGTGGTGTCGGCCTCCGGCGCGAGCAGGTCGGGACCGAGGGCGGCGAGCGGCCCGGCGCGCAGCATCTGGTCGGCCGGTCCCAGCTCGGCGACCGGTACCGCGAAGGCCACGGCGTGGATCGATGGCGTCTCGATCACGAGGCGCATGTCGTCGCGGCGCCGCTGCCAGCGCTCGCCTGGGCGGTAGATGTGCCACTCGCCGTGCATCCGCATGTGCGTTCGCAGCAGGAGGCCGCCGCTGAACCAGATCAGCACGTGCTTGCCCCTGGCCTCCACTCGTTCGACGGTGCGGCCCTGCACCGGGCGATCGGCGTCGACGCGGGCCGGCGCCGCCAGCACCGACGTGAAGCGCAGGACGGGCTGTCCGGCGAGGGCCCGGTGCAGCGTGCGGGCGGTGCGGAAGATGGTGTCGCCTTCGGGCACGGGTCAGCCGGCGGGGAAGGGGGCGCGCGGTGCGGGCCGGACCTGCAGTCCCGACGCCGACGCGAGGAACCCTTCCTGCACGAAGAGCGGCGCGAGCGGATGCGCCGGAGCCGCGACGCCGTTGAGCGCCGTCAGCGACAGGCCGCGCGGGCCGTCGGTGCGCTCCGAGACGAGCGCGCGCAGCGCGCGGGCGACGGTGCGGACGAGCTGCGTGCGTCGCGGCTCGTCCGCGGGCGGCATGAGCAGCAACTCCTCCCCGCCCCTGCGCAGGTAGCCCGCCGCGCGGCCGTCGACGAGCACCGCCAGCGCTCCCGAGGTCCGCGTGGCACCACGTACGCCGGCCGACGTGTCATCACCGGCTCCGTCGATCGGCGGCCAGGCGAGCACGTGGCCGTACGGGTTGGCCGGGTCGGTGGCCGCCATGACGACGGCCTGAGGGGTGTCCGGGGGCTCTCGGAACGAGCGCAGGAGATCGACTGCGGCCGGCAGCGCGAACTGGGCGCCGCCGAGTCCGGCGACGAAGTAGCCGCGCCGGATGCGCCCGGCTTCCTCCATCGCGGTCAGCGCCGGATAGACGGCCGAGAATCCGCCAGGAAGCCCTTCGGCGGCGGCGACCTCGCGCGTGACCACGCCGTGGCGGGCGAGCAGCTGGCGTGCCAGCGCGGCGCTCCACGCGGTCGTCGCCCCCTTCGACGCCTGCGCCGTTTCGACGAGCGTCCAGCGGCCCTCGGCCGCGCGCGGCGCCTCGCGGCGCGACCGGAACGTACCGGACTGCCGGCGTGCGGTGCGGGAGGGCTCCGTCCTGACATAGGCGCGCAGCGGGTGCAGCGTGTCGTTGGTGACCACGCCCTGCCACACGAGCGCCCACAGCGCGTCGACGGTGTCCTGAGGGAAGCCCTCGCCGGTGCCCTGACGGATCGCGGAGAAGAACGACGCGCCGTGATGGCGCAGGTAGTCGGCGATTCGCGCCGGCCGTCCGTCGAGGGGCGCGGTCTCCGCGATCGGCGGGCGCAGGCGCGCCACCTGTTCGGTCAGGTAGAGGGCGATGCGGCCGTCACGCTCGCCGACCCGGTCCAGGCCCACCCACACGACCTCGCCAGCCGCCATCAGCGTGTCCAGCATCGAGGGGTCGTAGCCGTCGACGCGCGCGGGGAGCACGTCGCGTTCCAGGACCGACGCGGGAATGGGGGCGCCCTGGAGCTGCTCGACGGCATCGAGCAGCGCCTCCAGTCCGCGGCGGCGCGTGCCGATGCCGTGCCAGGCCACCGTGAAGCGGCCGAAGGCGTCCCCGTCGACGGCCTCCACCTCGCGGCGCAGCCGCGCGAGCGAGCGCCGCCGCAGGCTTCGCAGGACCTGTGGATCGACCCACTCCCGCTCGGTGCCGCCCGGCCGGAACTCGCCTTCGAGCAGGCGGCCGGCCTCGGTCAGCCGCAGCAGCAGGCCTTCGACCATCGACACGCCCAGCCCGTAGCGCGCGGCCACGTCGCGCGCGGTGAACGGTCCATGCGCGCGGGCGTAGCGCAGGGCCAGGTCGCCCGCCGGGTCGCGCACCGGCTCGAGCAGAGCCTCCGGCAGGCCCGGCGGCAGCGGCACGCCGAGGGCATCACGGTAGCGGGCCACGTCCTCGACGGCCACGTAGCGGGGCTCGCCCGCGATCGGCAGGACGACGATGCGTCGGGCGCGGGCGAGCGCGTCGAGCGCGGGCGCGACGTCGACGGCCGCGCGGGCTGCTGCCTCGGCGGCCGTGAGATCGCCGATGTGGATGAGCAGATCGTGCACGCCGTCGGGTGTCCGGGCCCGGTGCGGGTCGTCGAGGTGTTGCAGCTGCCGCTCGACCGCGGCCACGGCGTCGGGATCGAGGAGGTCGCGCAGCTCGGCGTCGCCGACCAGCTCCCGCAGCTGCGCCTGGTCCACCGACAGCGCGTGCGCGCGCCGCTCGGCCAGCGGCGCGTCGCCGTCGTAGATGTAGTTGGCCACGTAGTTGAAGAGCAGCGAGGCCGCAAACGGCGACGGGCTCTTCGAGTCGAGCGTGGTCACGGCGACCGCCCGCGTGTCGACCTTGCGCAGCGTCTCGACGAGCGCGGGCATGTCGAAGTGGTCGCGCAGGACCTCCCGGTACGTCTCGAGCAGCGCCGGAAACGACCCGAAGCGTGACGCCACGGCCAGCAGATCCGACGCCCGCTTGCGCTGCCGCCACAGCGGCGTGCGCGCGCCCGGCCGCCTGCGGGGTAGCAGCAGTGCGCGCGCGGCCGTCTCCCGGAACCGGGCCGCGAAGAGCGAGGTGGAGCCGAGCTGCCGGAGCACGAGCGCGTCCACGTCGTCGGCCTCGGGGAGCAGCAGCCGTGGATCCGGCGGCCGCTCGGTGTCGGGGAAGCGGACGACGAAGCCCTCGTCGCCCCACATGACCTCGACCTCGATGCCGAGCTGGTGCCGCACGTGGGCCGTCACCGCCATCGCCCACGGGGCGTGCACGCGGCTGCCGAGCGGGGAGAGCAGGCAGACGCGCCAGTCGCCGAGCTCGTCGGTGCATCGCTCGATGACGATCGTCCGGTCGTCGGGCACGCCGCCGGCCTCGGCCTGGTCGGCGAGGTACTGCAGGAGGTTCCCGGCCGCGGTGCGGTCGAGATCGTGGTCACGGACGAGCCGCTCGATCGCGGCCGTCCGGGGCATCGCCCGCAGGTGGCGGACGAGCGAGCCGATGGCCAGGCCGAGTTCGGCCGGGCGGCCCGCCTGGTCGCCGTGCCAGAACGGCATCTTGCCCGGTTCGCCGGGCGCCGGCGTCACCAGCACCCGGTCGTGCGTGATGTCCTCGATGCGCCAGGTCGAGGCGCCCAGCGTGAAGGTTTCGCCGACCTCCGTCTCGAAGACCATCTCCTCGTCGAGTTCGCCGACGCGCACCGGCTTGTCGGCGCCGGCCAGGAAGACGCCGTACAGCCCTCGGTCGGGGATGGTGCCGGCGTTCGCGATGGCGACCCGCAGCGCGCCCTCGCGGCCCGTCAGCGTACCGCGCAGCCGGTCCCAGGTCAGCCGCGGGCGCAGTTCCGCGAACTCGTCCGACGGGTAGCGCCCAGACAGCATGTCGAGCACGCCCTCGAACATGCCGCGGCTCAGGTCCGCGAACGGGGCTGCGCGCCGCACGAGGGCGTAGAGCGCGTCCACGTCCCACGGTTCGAGCCCGACGGCCGCGACGACCTGTTGGGCCAGCACGTCCAGGGGATTGCGGGGGTACCGGGTGCTCTCGACGCGCCCGTCCCGCATGGCCCGCGCGACCGTCGCGCAGGCAACCAGGTCGCCCCGGAACTTCGGGAAGATCACGCCTTCGCTCAGGGCGCCGGCGCGGTGGCCCGCGCGGCCGATCCGCTGGAGGCCACTCGCGACCGAGGGCGGCGCTTCGATCTGGACGACCAGATCGATGGCCCCCATGTCGATGCCGAGTTCGAGGGACGACGTGGCGACGAGCGCGCGGATCCGGCCCGCCTTCAGCAGGTCCTCCACCTCCTTCCTGGCCTCGCGCGCCAGCGACCCGTGGTGCGATCGAACCAGGGGCTCGCCTGCCAGCTCGTTCAGTGCGCCCGCCAGCCGTTCCGCCAGGCGACGGCTGTTGACGAAGATCAGGGTGGACTGGTGGGCCTGCACCAGCTCGAGGAGCCGTGGATGGATCGATGCCCAGATCGAGGCGCGTACGGGCCCCCGGGCCGCCGGGCCACTCGGCAGGTCGATCGGCGTGCCGATCTGCGACATGTCCTCGACCGGCACTTCGACTCGCAGTGCGAGGGGTTTTCGCTCGGACGCATCGACCACGGTGACCGTCCGGTAGGCGGCCGGATGACGGTCGTCGGTGAACTCGTCCTGCAGTTCGGCCTCGACCTCGTCGAGGGGCATCGGCGGTCTCGTGCGCGGCGCGCCCTTGCGGCGCGGCCGTCCGCCCGGGCGAGCCTGCGCGCCGCCGAGGTAGCGGGCCACCTCGTCCAGCGGGCGCTGGGTCGCGGACAGGCCGATGCGCTGGAGCGGCGGGGCCTCGACGGGCCGAAGCGCCTCGAGCCGTTCCAGGGACAGCGCCAGATGCGCCCCGCGCTTGCCCGGCACCAGTGCGTGGATCTCGTCGACGATGACCGTGTCGACCGACGCCAGGCGCTCGCGGGCCTGGGAGGTCAGCAGCAGGAACAGCGACTCGGGCGTCGTGATCAGGATGTCGGCGGGGTGTCGCAGGAAGCGGGCGCGATCCCGCGCCGGCGTGTCGCCCGTCCGGATCGCGATCTCGGGCGCCAGGAACGGCACGCCCTGGTCCCGCGCCATGTTGGCGATGCCGACGAGCGGGGCCCGGAGGTTGCGTTCGACGTCGACCGCCAGGGCCTTGAGCGGCGAGACGTACAGGACCCGGCAGCGGGCCTTGGGGGGCGGAGGCGGGTCGAACAGCAGCCGGTTGAGGCACCAGAGGAAGGCCGTGAGGGTCTTGCCGCTGCCGGTCGGCGCGAGGATCAGCGTCGACTCGCCCCGGGCGATGGCCGGCCAGCCCAGCGCCTGCGGGCGGGTGGCCGACGGAAACGAGCCGAGGAACCACGCACGGACCGCCGGATGGAACGAGTCGAGCGCCTGGGAGGGCCGCGTCACAATTGACCTTTCACGCTTCGTCTAATAGCATGAGCAGGTTTGCGAAACTCTTCACAAGCATCACTCTCCATTCAGGCAGAGGCCTCGTAGACCGATGGCGCTTGACGGCTGGTTCGGCGTAGTCATCATGATTGTCCTGGGTGTCGGCTTCGCCGGGACCATGATCGGTCTGTCGCTGCTGCTCGGGCCGAAAAATCCCACCCCGGAGAAGCTCGCCCCGTACGAGTGCGGCATGCCCGCCGTGGGCGACGCCCGCGAGCGCCATTCCGTCAAGTTCTACCTCGTGGCGATGATCTTCCTGCTGTTCGACATCGAGGTGGCGTTCCTCTATCCCTGGGCGATGGCGCTGCGCGACCTCGGGTGGGCCGGGCTGGTGCAGATCGTCACGTTCTTCCTGATCCTGTCCGTCGGATTCATCTACGTCTGGCGCAAGGGCGTGCTCGACTGGGGCCCGGCGGTGTCGCGGCGGCCGCGCGCGCAGGCGCAGCGGGCGGCGTGATCATGAGGGCACACACTTCCGAGGGGCGCACGCATGGCCGCTGATTCCCATTCCCACGGGCTCGATCCCGAGCTCCCGATTCTGACGGCGTCGATCGAGAAGATCGCATCCTGGGCGCGCCAGTCGGCCATCTGGCCGGCGCAGTTCGGCCTGGCCTGCTGCGCCATCGAGATGATGGCGATGGCCGCCAGCCGGTACGACATCGCCCGGTTCGGCGCCGAGGTGTTCCGCGGGTCGCCGCGCCAGTCGGACCTGATGATAGTGGCCGGCCGGCTGTCCCGGAAGATGGCGCCCGCCATGCGCCGCGTCTACGACCAGATGCCCGAGCCGAAGTGGGTGATCTCGATGGGCGCCTGCGCGTCGGTCGGCGGCGTGTTCGACAACTACGCGATCGTCCAGGGCGTGGATCAGGTGGTGCCGGTCGACGTCTTCGTGCCGGGCTGCCCGCCGCGGCCGGAATCGCTCATCTACGGCATCGTCCAGTTGCAGCAGAAGATCGCCAACTCCCGCAGGTAGTCACGCCCGATGGATGCGACCGCGATCATCGAGACCTTGTCCCCGCACGTGCCCGGCGTGGCGCTCGAGGCCGCCCCGAGCGTCGACTTCGCGACGATCTACGTGCCGGCGGCCAGTATCGTTCCCGTCTGCCAGGCTCTGCGCGACGTGTCGGCCCTGGACTTCGAGGTCCTCATCGAGGTGACGGCCGCCGACTATCTGCCCCGGCAGCCCCGGTTCGAGGTCGTGTACCACCTGCTGTCGGTGCGCAACCGCCAGCGGCTCCGCGTCAAGGTGCGCGTGGACGATGGGGAGGCCGTGCCGACCATCCAGGGCGTCTGGAAGGGCGCCGGCTGGCCCGAGCGCGAAGTCTGGGACATGTTCGGCATCGTGTTCGACGGGCACCCCGACCTGCGGCGCCTGCTGACGCCCGAGGACTGGGAGGGGCACCCGGCGCGCAAGGACTACCCGGTGCAGATCGACAAGGCGGCGCAGACCTACTCGCCGCTCGGGGTCACCGAGGAGCAGTTCCGGGCCAACCTCGAGCGCGACCGCGTCAAGCGGACGCGCCCCCAGTAGACGATTCCTCCAGCCCGCACGCGACGACGCATGGCAGAGATTCGCACCGAGACGATGACGGTCAACATGGGGCCCCAGCACCCCAGCACGCACGGCGTGCTGCGGCTGGTGATGGAGCTCGATGGTGAGGTCGTGCAGAACGTCATTCCGACGATCGGCTACCTGCACACCGGCATCGAGAAGACCGCCGAACAGAAGAAGTGGCAGCAGGTGATTCCGCTCGTCGAGCGCATGGATTACCTGGGCGCCCAGTCGAACAGCCTGTCCTACGCGCTCAGCGTCGAGAAGCTCCTGGGTCTGGAGATGCCGCAGCGGGTCAGGGACATCCGCGTGCTCATCGCCGAGCTGCAGCGCCTGTCCAGCCACCTGATCTGGATCGGCACGCACGGCATGGAAATCGGGGCCGTCTCGATGCTGTTCTACGCCGTGCGCGAGCGCGAGCTGCTGCTGAACATCAACGAGCTGATCGCCGGGTTCCGGTTCTTCCCGAGCTACATCCGCATCGGCGGCCTGCGCGAGGACCTGCCGCGCGGGTTCCACCAGCAGGTCACCGAGTTCCTCGACCGGTTCCCGGGCAAGATCGACGAGTTCGAGGGCCTGCTGACCAAGAACGACGTGTTCCGCCGCCGAACCGAGGGCGTCGGCGTCATCACCCGGGAAGACGCGCTGCAGTGGGGCCTGGTGGGGCCGATCGCGCGCGCGGCGGGGCTCGACTACGACGTCCGCAGGTACTTCCCGTACCTGGGCTACGAGACCTACGACTTCAAGGTGCCGACGGCGACCGAGGGCGACGTCTACGCCCGGTACCGCGTCCGGGTCGCCGAGATGCGGGAGAGCGTGAAGATTGCGCGCCAGGCGCTCGAACGGATCTCGCCGACCGGGGTCTGGGCCTGCGACGACACCCGCGTCGTGCCGCCGCCGAAGGACAAGGTCTACTCGGAGATGGAGGCGCTCATCCAGCACTTCCTGATCTACTCGCAGGGCTTCACGGTGCCGGCGGGCGAGGCCTACGTGCCGATCGAGGGGCCGCGCGGCGAACACGGCGTCTACATCGTCTCGGACGGCACCAACCGGCCGTGGCGGATCAAGATGCGCCCGCCGTCGTTCATGGCCATCCAGGCGCTGCCGAGCGTGGTCCAGGGTGGGTTGATCGCGGACGTCGTCGCCGTGATCGGGTCGACCGACGTCGTCATGGGAGATTGCGACCGGTGAGCTTTCATCCACAGATGGAGTACGCGCCGGCCAGGTTCCACAAGTCGGAACGGAAGCTGGCCGAGGACGGCGAGACGTTCGCCTTCACGCCGGAGAACCAGGCGAAGTTCGACGAGCGCGTCGCGCACTACCCGCCCGACCAGCGCAAGTCCGCGATCATCTACGCGCTGTATCTCGCCCAGGCCCAGAACGGCGGCCACCTGACGGGCGCCGCGATGCGGCACGTGGCGGAGCAGATCCGGTGCACCCGCGCCGAGGTCGAGGACGTCGTGACCTACTACACGATGTTCTACACGAAGCCGGTCGGGAAGTACGTGCTCAACGTGTGCCGGACGCTCTCGTGCGCCCTCATCGGCGCCGAGCGCGTCACCGAGGAACTGGCGAAGAAGCTGGGCGTCGCCCCGGGTGGGACGACGTCCGACGGCATGTTCACGCTGATGGAAGTGGAGTGCCTCGGCGCCTGCGACCGCGCCCCGGTCGTGATGGTCAACGACGACTGGCACGAGCGGCTGTCGCCCGAGGAGGTGTCGACGTTCATCGACAACCTGCGCGCGCACGGCCCCGCGTCGTTCACCGGGTGCCACCTGCACGTGGAAAAGCAGAAGTAGGGGCAGAGCAGACGGCCATGGCATTCGAACCCGTTCTCACCCCGTTCGTTCGCGAACCGAATTCCCACACGCTGGACTTCTACCTGCAGCGCTCGCACGGCTACGAAGGCCTGCGCAAGGCCCTGACGATGGCGCCCAACGACGTCATCGAGCAGGTGAAGGCATCGGGGCTGCGCGGCCGCGGCGGCGCCGGCTTCCCGACCGGGCTGAAGTGGCAGTTCGTGCTCAAGGACACGCCGAAGCCGAAGTACATCTGCTGCAACGCCGACGAGAGCGAGCCTGGCACGTTCAAGGACCACGTGCTGATGGAGCGCAACCCGCACCTGCTCATCGAGGGGTGCGCGATTGCGTGCTACGCCATCGGCGCGAAGACCGCCTACATCTACATCCGTGGCGAGTTCTACCACGTGCAGCAGGTGCTCGAGGCCGAGATCGAGAAGGCCTACAAGGCCGGCTACCTGGGCCGGAACATCTTCGGCACGGGCTTCGACTGTGACGTGTTCGTGCACCGCGGCGCCGGCGCCTACGAGGCGGGGGAGGAGACCGCGCTCATCGAGTCGCTCGAGGGCAAGCGCGCGCAACCCCGCATCAAGCCGCCGTTCCCGGCCGTCGCGGGGCTCTATCAGTGTCCGACCGCCGTCAACAACGTCGAGACGCTCTGCAACGTGCCCCTCATCGTCCGCAACGGCGCCGAGTGGTTCTCGGCGCTCGGTCCGGAGAAGAACGGCGGCCCCAAGCTGTACTGCATCAGCGGGCACGTGAAGCGCCCGGGCGTCTACGAGGCGTCGATGCACACGACGCTGCGCGAGCTGATCTTCGGCGACCAGTACGCGCAGGGCATGCGGGACGGGAGGACGTTCAAGGCGCTCATCCCGGGCGGCTCGTCGGTGCCGCTGCTGCTCGACGAGGACCTCGACACGCCGGCCAGCTTCGACGCCGTGCAGAAGGCCGGGTCGCTGCTCGGTTCGGCCGGCCTGATCGTGCTGGACGAGACGGTCTGCATGGTCTGGCTCGCGCAGAACCTGCTGCACTTCTACCGCCACGAGTCGTGCGGCAAGTGCACGCCGTGCCGCGAGGGCGGCGACTGGCTGCACAAGCTGCTGATGCGCGTCGAACGGGGTGAAGGGCAGATGAAGGACGTCGATCTGCTGTTCAGCGTCGCGACCAACATCACGGGCAAGACCCTCTGCGCGTTCGGGGACGCGGCGGCGACGCCGGTGCTCACCACGCTCAAGCGCTTCCGGCACGAGTTCGAGGCGCACGTCAAGGAAGGCCGGTGCACGCTGCCGGCGGCATGGCGGGCCAGCGAGCCGATCGCGGCCCATCACTAGGAGTCGACGGGAGACGCATGGACTTCGGATTTGTGTCTCAGATGCTCGGAGCGGCGGGGCCGTTCCTGCGTCCGGCCATCATCGGCCTGCTGATCTTCATCGTCTTCAACGCCCTGATCATCGCCTCCGCCATCCTGGTGCTGGCCGAGCGCAAGATCATGGGCTTCATGCAGCAGCGCTACGGTCCCTATCTGGTCGGGCCGCACGGCGTGATGCAGCCGTTCGCCGACATCCTGAAGCTCCTCTTCAAGGAGGAGCTGCGGCCGAAGGGCGCCGACAAGTACCTCTTCACGCTCGCGCCGGTCATCGCCGTCGTCGCGGCGTTCACCGCGTTCGCCACGGTGCCGTTCGGCGCCGAGACGACGCTGTTCGGCCTGCTCGAGGAGCCGATCAAGCTCGGAATCGCCGACGTCAACGTCGGCGTGCTGGTCGTCTTCGCCGTGACCTCGATGGGCGTCTACGGCATCGTGCTGGCCGGCTGGGCCTCCAACAGCAAGTACTCGCTCTTCGGCGGTCTGCGCGCCTCCGCGCAGATGATCAGCTACGAACTGTCCTACGCGACGTCGCTCGCCGCGGTGATCATGCTGTCGGGCTCGCTGTCGCTGCGGGAGATCGTCGACTCGCAGAGCGGGACGTGGCTCGGGTTCGTTCCGCAGTGGTACGTGTTCCTCCAGCCGGTCGGCTTCGTCATCTACGTCATCGCCGGCATCGCCGAGACCAACCGCGCGCCGTTCGACTTCCCGGAGGCGGAGCAGGAGCTCGTGGCGGGCTTCAACACCGAGTACAGCTCGGTCCGGTTCGCCCTGTTCCCGCAGGCCGAGTACATCAACATGGTCACCATGTCGGCGGTGGCCACCGACCTGTACCTCGGCGGCTGGCACAGCCCGCTCATCCCGACCGAGTACGGCTGGATTGGCTTCCTGCTGAAGGTGGCGTTCATCCTGTTCGCCTACATCTGGATGCGCTGGACCCTGCCGCGCTACCGCTACGACCAGCTGATGCAGTTCGGCTGGAAGTGGCTGTTCCCCGCCTCGGTCCTGAACCTGCTGGTCACCGCGACGCTGATGCTCTACTTCAATGCCTGAGACGCTCCTCTTCTACGTGCTCGCGGCCGTGGCCGTCGTGGCCTCGGTCCTGGTCATCGGCCAGCGCAACGCGATGTACAGCGTGCTCTTCCTGATCGCGTCGTTCGGGGCGCTCTCGGGTCTCTACATCACGCTGGACGCGCCGTTCGTGGCGGTGGCGCAGATCATCATCTACGCCGGCGCCATCATGGTGCTGTTCCTGTTCGTCGTCATGCTGCTCAACGCGCCGCAGGAGGACGCCGCGACCTGGGACCGCACCAATCCGCTCCGTCGGCCGGGCATCGGGCGGATCGGCGCGTCGCTGGCGGGCCTGCTGGTCGTGCAGCTCGTCTGGGCGCTCGGCCGGATCGCGGGGCTGGGCGAGGGCGTCCGGGCGCAGGGCGACGCGGCCACGCTGAGTTCGGTCCGCGAGCTCGGACGGATCCTCTTCACCGACTACGCGTTCGCGTTCGAGGCGACGTCGGCCCTCATCCTCGTCGCGATGGTGGGCGCGGTGGTGCTGGCGCGCAAGGAGAGCGAGCAGTGATCCCCTTGAGCCACTACCTGATCGTGTCGGCGCTGCTGTTCGCCATCGGCAGCGCCGGCGTGTTCCTGCGGCGCAACCTGATCACGATTCTGCTGTCGGTCGAGATCATGCTGAACGCGGTCAACCTGAGCTTCGTGGCCTTCGGCCGGGCGGCCGGCAACGTCGACGGCCAGATCATCACGTTCTTCGTGATGACGGTGGCCGCCGCGGAGGCCGCCGTCGGGCTGGCCCTGGTGATCGCGCTCTTCCGGCATCGGGAGTCGCTCAACCCGGACGCGTTCACGTCGCTCAAGTGGTGACGGAGCCCTTCACGTCATGACGCCCAGACAGGGGACGCTGTGCTAGCGCTGATTCCGCTCTTTCCGTTCATCGGCTTCCTGATCAACGCCACGGTGGGCCGCCGGCTGCCGAAGGCGGCGTCCGGCTGGCTGGCCTCGGGCGCGATGATTGCGGCCTTCCTCGTGGCGGCCTCCAGCGTGGCCCAGATCGCCGGCATGGAGCCGGCGCACCGCGCCATCGACCAGACCATCTACACGTGGATCGCCTCGGGCGACGCCACCTTCGACGTCTCGTTCCGCGTCGATCCCCTGTCGGCCGTGATGATCCTCGTCATCACCGGCATCGGCTCGCTGATTCACGTCTACTCGACGTCCTACATGCACGAGGAGACGGACGCCGACTTCGCCCGCTACTTCTCGTACCTGAACCTGTTCGCGGCGTTCATGCTGGTGCTGGTGCTCGGGTCGAGCTTCCCCGTGATGTTCGTCGGCTGGGAGGGCGTCGGCCTCTGCTCCTACCTGCTGATCGGCTTCTACTACAAGAAGAAGAGCGCGTCCGACGCCGGCAAGAAGGCGTTCGTCGTCAACCGCATCGGCGACTACGCGTTCATCCTGGGCATGCTGGGGCTGTTCGTGCAGTTCGGCACCCTGGACTTCCAGAAGATCGCCGCGGCGGCGTCGGGCATGCCGGTCGAGGCGGGTTTCGGGCTGCTGTCGATTGCGACGCTCCTGCTGTTCGTCGGCGCCACGGGCAAGTCGGCGCAGATTCCGCTGTACGTCTGGCTGCCGGACGCCATGGAGGGCCCGACGCCGGTGTCGGCCCTGATCCACGCGGCGACGATGGTCACCGCGGGCGTCTACATGATCGGCCGCAACGCGGTGCTGTTCAGCCATACGCCGGACACGCTGGCGGTCGTCGCCGTCATCGGCGCGGCCACGGCGCTCATGGCCGGCACGATCGGTCTGGTCCAGAACGACATCAAGCGGGTCCTGGCGTATTCGACCGTCTCGCAGCTGGGGCTGATGTTCCTGGCGATGGGCGTCGGGGCGTTCGGCGCGGGCATCTTCCACCTCTACACGCACGCGTTCTTCAAGGCCTGCCTGTTCCTCGGATCCGGCGCCGTGATCCACGCCCTGCACGGCGAGCAGGACATCCGCAACATGGGTGGCCTGAAGAAGCACCTGCCGATCACCTACTGGACGTTCCTGATCGCGTCGCTCGCGATCGCGGGCATCCCGGGCCTGGCGGGTTTCTTCAGCAAGGATGAACTGCTGTTCGAGACGTTCCGGGAGGGCCACACGCTCCTGTGGGTCGTCGGCGCGCTGACGTCGCTGCTGACGGCGACGTACATGTTCCGCCTGGTCGCCCTCACGTTCCACGGTGAGCGGCGCCACGAGGCGCCCGCCGCGGCCGGGCACCACGACCCGCACGCCGGTCACGGACACGGCGGCGGCCACGGGCACGACGCACACCACGGCCACGGCGCACCCCACGACGCGCCCCCCGCGATGGCGCTGGCGCTCGTCGTGCTGGCCATCGGCTCCGTGCTGGCCGGCTACGTCGGCGTGCCGCACGCCCTCGGCGGGAGCAACGCGCTCGCGACGTGGCTCGAGCCGGCCCTGACCGCGCCGGCCGGGGCAGAGGCGCCGGTCGCGGCCGGGACGCCGGCCGAGCACGCGGACGGTGCCGAACACGGCGGGGAAGCGGCGCACGGCGAAGAGGCCCTCGAGCTGACGTTGATGGGCGTTTCGAGCGCGATTGCCGTCATCGGCGTCGGTCTCGGGCTCTTCGTGTGGACCAGGCGGCGGGACATCGCCGACGGCATGGCGCGGAGCCTCGCGCCGGCGCACCGGCTGCTGCTGAACAAGTACTACGTGGACGAGGTCTACGACGCGGCCGTCGTGCAGCCCATCAAGGTCGTCTCGACCGAGGGCCTGTGGCGCGCCTTCGACGTGGGCCTGATCGACGGCGCCGTGAACGGCGTGGCTGCGATCGTCGGAGCCGGGGCCACCGTCCTCCGGCGCCTGCAGACCGGCTCGGTCCGCGCGTACGCCGGGTCGGTGCTGGTTGGCGCCGTGATGGTCATCGGCTACTACCTCTGGAGATGATGTCAGTGCTCCCGCTGCTTACCCTCTCGTGGGTGTTGCCGCTGGTCGGCGCCATCCTGCTGCTGTTCGTCGGCAACACCGACGGGCGCAACAACGGGCTGATCCGGAACGCCGCGCTCGGCCTGTCGCTGGCGGTGTTCGCGGTCACCCTCGGCATCTGGGCGCGTTTCGACCCGGGCTCGGCCGACTTCCAGCTCGTCGAGCGCGTGGCCTGGATTCCTGCCTTCGGCATCGACTACTACGTGGGCATCGACGGGATCAGCCTGCTGCTCGTCGTGCTGACCGGCTTCCTGACCCCGATCGCGCTGTTGTCGTCGTGGCACGGCATCGAGACGAAGGTCAAGGAGTTCTGCGTCTTCATCCTGGCGCTCGAGGCCGCGATGATCGGCGTGTTCGTGTCCCTGGACCTGTTCCTGTTCTACGTGTTCTGGGACGCGATGCTGATTCCGATGTACTTCCTCATCGGGATCTGGGGCTACGACAACCGGATCTACGCGGCCGTCAAGTTCATGCTCTACACGATGGCCGGCAGCGTCCTGATGCTGGTCGCGATCCTCGGGCTGGCCTGGCTGCACAGCGAGGCGACGGGCAGCTACAGCTTCGACCTGCTCAAGCTCTACGCGCTGGACATCGCGCCGGAGACGCAGCGGTGGTTCTTCCTCGCGTTCGCGCTGGCGTTCGCGATCAAGGTGCCGCTGTTCCCGTTCCACACCTGGCTGCCCGATGCGCACGTGCAGGCCCCCACGGCGGGCTCGGTGATCCTGGCCGGCGTGCTGCTGAAGATGGGCACGTACGGGCTGGTCCGGTTCGCCTTCCCGCTGTTCCCGGTGGCGGCAGCCGCGTTCGCCCCGTGGATGGCGCTGCTGGCGGTGATCGGCATCGTCTACGGCGCGCTCGTCGCGATGATCCAGCCCGACATGAAGAAGCTGGTGGCCTACTCGTCCGTCAGCCACCTGGGCTTCGTGGTACTGGGCATCTGCGCGATGAACGTCCAGGGCGTGCAGGGTGCGGTGTACCAGATGCTCGCGCACGGCGTCAGCACGGGCGGGCTCTTCCTCGTCGTCGGCATGCTGTCCGACCGGCGGCACACGCGCCTGATCTCGGAGTTCGGCGGGCTGAAAGAGGTGATGCCGCGGCTGACGGCCGCCTTCCTGATCATCACGCTCGCCTCGATCGGCATGCCGGGCCTCAACGGGTTCGTCGGCGAGTTCATGATCATGCTCGGCGCCTACCGATGGGACCCGCGCTTCGTCGTCGGCGCTGGCCTCGGCGTGATCCTGTCCGCTGTCTACATGCTCTGGATGTTCCAGCGGGTCTACTACGGCCCGGTGACCAACCCGAAGAACGAGCACCTGCACGATCTGGAGCCGCGTGAATGGGCCGGCGTGCTGCCGCTCTGCGCGATGGCCATCGTGATGGGCGTGTTCCCGATGATCTTCCTGAAGCCGATGGAGCCGGCCGTGCAGCGGCTCGTCGAGCGCGTGCAGGCAGCGCAGCCCGTGCGCGCCGCCGCGCCGGCCGAGGCCGGGCGCCCGGCCCGGCTCGCCCAGGCGGAAGGACCGGAACGATAGTCATGTCCAATACCAGTCTCGACGCGATCGTCCCGATGCTCTGCGTCACCCTCGCGGCGCTGGCCGCGATGGGGGCCGAGGCCTTCCGCGGCAAGGGGGAGCGCATGCCGATTGGCGGCCTGGCTCTGGTCGGGCTGGCCGGCGCCGCCATCTCGTCGGTGCTGCTGTGGAACCGGAACGCCGAGGGGTTCGGCGTGATCACGGCCGACAACTTCGGCCTCTTCGTCACGCTGACGCTGGTCGTGGTCGGCGTGCTGACGGTGCTGTTCTCGGCGCCGGTGCTGACGCGTGACGGCATGCCGGCGGGGGACTACTACGCGCTGGTGCTCTTCTCGATCGTCGGCATGATGATGATGGCGACGGCGACCGACCTGCTCGTCATCTTCGTCGCCCTCGAGATCCTGTCGCTCGCGGTCTACGTGCTGACCGCGATCCGGCGGACGAGTCAGGGGGCGGAGGCCGCGTTCAAGTACTTCCTGCTGGGCGCGTTCTCGAGTGCCTTCTTCCTCTACGGGATCGCGTTCACCTACGGCGTGACCGGCAGCACGCGCCTGTCGGCCATCGGCTCGTACCTGTCGGCCAATGCGATGTCGTCGAACCCGATGGTGCTGCTGGCCCTGGGCTTGCTGCTCATCGGCTTCGCCTTCAAGATCTCGGCCGTGCCGTTCCACATGTGGACGCCGGACGCCTACGAGGGTGCGCCGGCCGTGGTCACCGGCTTCATGTCCACCGGGGTCAAGGCGGCGGCCTTCGCCGCGTTCGCGCGGGTCTTCCTGTCCAGTTTCGAGCCCTTCAAGTCGGACTGGATTCCCGTCGTCTCGGTGCTGGCGCTGGCGACGATGGTGCTCGGCACCGTCGTCGGCGTCGCGCAGGTCAACCTGAAGCGCATGCTGGCCTACTCGAGCATCGCGCACGGTGGCTACCTCCTGGTCGGCCTGGTCGCGGCCAACGATACGGGCAAGGCGGCGATCCTGTTCTACCTGCTGGCCTACTCGGTGACGAACCTGGCCGCCTTCGGCGTGATCGCGCTGCTCGGCGCGCGCGACCGCGGCAACGACGAGCTGCGGGACTACAAGGGGCTGTGGAACACCCATCCGGGCCTGGCAGCCCTGATGACGGTGTGCCTGCTGTCGCTCGGCGGGCTGCCGCCGACGGCGGGCTTCATCGGCAAGTGGTACATCTTCCAGGCCGCCGTGGCTTCGGGCCACTACGGGCTCGCGATCGTCGGTGTGCTGACCAGCGTCATCTCGGTGTTCTTCTACATGCGCGTCGTCGTGATGATGTACATGTCGGCGCGCGAGGGGGAGGCGCCGGCGCCGGTCACCGGTATCGGCATGACCGCCCTGACGATCGCCATCGTCGGGATTCTGTACCTGGGCGTGCTGCCGGCGCCGGTGATGGACCTGGCCGCCGCGTCGATCGGCACGATCTTCTGACAACCGCCCGCGCCTGCACGGCCGCCCGTATCCCGGGCGGCGTGCGGGTTTCCGCCTGTGGCACAATGAACGGCCGTGGGCGACCAGAACGCGGACTTCACTCGCGAACTGACGGTCCTCGAAGGCGAACTCAAGAAGCTCGAGACGGAGTACAACATGTACTTCTCCGGGCGCCTTGCGCGGCCGCCGTGGGAGACGCGAAGCCGCGTGGACGGGATGGTGAGGCGCCTCGATCGCACGCCCATCACCAACTACGGCCTCCGGTTCCGCTTCACGACGCTCCAGACACGATTCAACCGGTTCCTGGACTTGTGGGACCGCGCGCTCCGCGCCCGGGAAGAGGGCCGGCGCGGCCCGCTGTCGTACGGACGCCAGGCGGAGCCGCCGCCACCCGAGCGCATCCAGGACCGCATCGTCGCCGTGACGACGATGAGCGACCCGGCGGCGGAGCGGGACAAGCTGCAGAGTCTCTACAAGGGGCTGATGGAGGCCAGGCAGCAGGCGGGGCAGGAGCGGATCCCCTTCGAGCGTTTCGCCGAATTGGTGCGGGCGCAGGTCACCGCGCTCCGCGACAAGGGCGGCGCCGAGGTGGCGTTCCGCGTCGCGCTGAAGGACGGCAAGGTCGCCTTCAGCGCCAGGGCGTTGCGAGGGGCGGCCGAGCCGGATCAGGCGGGCACGGCGGGGGCGCCACCGGCGCGCACCGAACCCGGCGACGGAAACTGAACGGGAAACTCGAGGGGAGAGCGCGGTGGGTGAGGCTGGGCGCCCGGCGCCGCGAACGGGCGCCGGGCAGGTCGTGAGTGGTGTTACGCGCGAGTGACGTTGCCGGCCTGCGGGCCCTTGGGGCCGTCGACGATCTCGAACTCGACCGCCTGACCTTCCTCGAGCGAGCGGAAGCCGTTGCCAGTGATCGCGGAGTAGTGGACGAACACGTCGCTGCCACCCTCGCGCTCAATGAAGCCGTAGCCCTTGGCGTTGTTGAACCACTTGACCTTGCCTGTGATACGCATCGTTC
>CAWULT010000044.1:0-32230 GCA_963923455.1 uncultured bacterium | reverse complement strand
CGGCGGGGGTGGCGGCGGCAACACGAACCGCGGCCAGGTCCGCTTGACCTTGGTGCCGCGCGACAAGCGCACCCGCACCAACGACCAGATCGCACAGGACCTGCGCCAGCGGCTGTCCGGCCTGCCAGGCGTGCAGGTCCGGGCGCAGGCCTCGGGGGGCAACTTCCAGCTGAACCGCCTGCTGGGCGGCGGCGGCGGCCCCGGGGGCGGTGGCGGCAACGACAGCCGTCTGGCGCTCGAGATTCGCGGCCACGACCTCGACGACGCGCGGCGCGTCGCGCAGGACGCCGTCAACGTGATGAACGGGACGCCCGGCATCGCCGACGTCCGCCTCGGCCGCGACGAGGGCCGTCCCGAGATCTCCGTCCGCGTCGACCGGCCGAAGGCCGCGATGCTGGGCATGACGGTGTCGGGCGTCGCGACGACGATTCAGACGAACGTGGCCGGCACGACCGCGGCGCAGTTCCGCGAGCGCGGCAACGAGTATCCGGTCGTGGTGCGCCTGCGCGAGGCGGACCGCGCCGAGGTGTCGGACGTCGGCGAGGTCCTCCTGTCGACCCCGACCGGCCAGGTCGTGCCGGCGAAGAACGTCATGCGGACGAGCCGCGACACCGGCCCGGTGCAGATCGACCGGAAGAACATGGAGCGGATCACCCGTGTCAACGCCGAGACGGAGGTTCCGCTCAGCGAGGCCGTGGCTGCGGTCCAGGCCCGGCTCGGCCAGATCAACGTGCCCCCGGACTTCTCCGTCGGCTTCGGTTCCGAGGTCGAGGAACAGGCCAAGTCGTTCCAGCAGCTGCTGATGGTGCTGGTGCTGGCCGTGCTGCTCGTCTACGCGGTGATGGCGTCGCAGTACGAGTCGCTCCGGGATCCGTTCATCATCATGTTCTCGATCCCGGTGGCCGGCATCGGCGTCGTGCTCGGCCTGCTGCTGACGGGCACCCCGTTCAGCATGCAGGCCTACATCGGCGTGATCATGCTCGCGGGCATCGTGGTCAGCAACGCGATCCTGCTCGTCGACTACATCAACACGCTCCGGACCCGCGACAAGCTGCCGCTCCGCGAGGCCGTCGAACTCGGCGGGCGCACCCGCCTGCGGCCGATTCTGATGACGTCGATCGCGACGATGCTGGGGCTGGTGCCGATGGCGATGGGCCTCGGCGACGGCGGCGAACTGCAGGCGCCGCTCGCTCGTGTCGTGATCGGCGGCCTGCTGGCCTCGACGGTGGTCACGCTGGTGCTGGTGCCGGCCGTCTACACCCTGTTCGAGGAAGGGCTCGAGGGGCTTCGGCGCCGCAAGGCAGGGGCCGAGTCGCACTGACGCGCGGCCCCTGGCCGCGACCAGGCCTGCCCCACCCCACTGCGGACGAAACGGGCGCCCTCGGGCGCCCGTTCGTCGTGTTCAGGCGCTGAGCGCGCGCAGCAGCTCGTCGACGCGCCGCCCCGTGACCGGGTCGACCCAGTCGGCGGCCACTTCCGCCAACGGCGCCAGCACGAAACGCCGCTGCCGGAACCGCGGATGGGGCACGACGAGGCCCGCCTCGTCCGTCACCAGGCCGTCGTACAGGATGAGGTCGAGGTCGAGCGTGCGGGGTGCATCCTGCACCGTACGGACCCGTCCCAGGGTGCGTTCGACCTCGAGGAGCCGCGTCAGCAGATCACGCGCCGACAGCGCCGTCTCCCCCACCAGGGCTGCGTTGAGGTAGTCCGGATGATCGCCGGCGCCGACGTGGGCCGTCGTATGGAAGGACGAGACGCGCATGTCCAGGACGAACGGACGCAGCGCCTCGATCGCCTGCCGCAGCGTGGCCTCACGCTCGCCCAGATTGCTGCCGAGCGCGATCGCCACGCGCACGGGCGGCTATTCCTGCCAGCGTGCCGGCAGCACGCCGCCCACGCGGGCGACGCCACCGGTCCGGCGGCCGAGCACGTCCTCGAAGCCCGCGGCCGCCTGCTCGAACAGGCGCTGGTGCTCCTGCGACTCACCGAGCAGGACACCCAGCATCGTCCGGTTCCGCGCGTGCTTCAGGTTCGACACCGGCTCGCGCCAGCGCTGGACGAACGCGGCGAGGTGGCGCGCGTCGTCCTCGAGCACGGCACGGAACGCCGACGGGTCGACCTGCTTCCCCACCTTGCCGACGGCTGGCACCGACAGCGCCGACGCCGACGCCGGAAACGGCGCGTCCAGCTCGGTCAACGCGTCACGCAGCCACTGCAGGTGCGTCTCCTCGCGGTTGACGACGTATTGATAGGTGTTGTTGAAGTCGTAGTGGCTGACGACGCGCGCCCCGGCTTCATGGCGCTCGATGAGCGCCACCTTCTCGGCGGCGATACGGGTGAGCAGCTGTCGAAGTTCGTCCTGCACGTGTCACGCTTTCCGGCGGGGTCGCGCCTACGCCTTCTGCTTTTCCTTACAGGTGATGCAGACCCGCGTCCACGGGATGGCGTTCAGCCGCGCCTCGGCGATCGGCTCGCCGCAGTCGCGGCACACCCCGTAGGTGCCCTGCTCGATGCGTCGCAGCGCGTCTTCGATGGCCTGCAGGATCTTCGCATCGGTCTGCTTGAGCTTGAGCTGGATGTGGACTTCGTTCGTGCCGCTGGCCTGGTCCGCCATGTCGCCCTGGCGCCCGGAGTTGTTCTCCATGGTCCACTGCAGCGGCTTGGCAGCGGGTCCACCCAGCAGCTCTCCCTGCTTCCGGAGCAATGCGTCCCGGTAGATCTCGACGTCCATAGATGCGCCTGAGGCTCCCTCGGGCAGGCGCCTGGCGCCCCCGACAACCTGCGATCTTAGCACGCTACTCCGCCCGGAGGGTGGCCAGGGGCTTGTGGCGCAGTACGTCCAGACTCGAGAGCACGCCGACGGCCGCCACGACGACGGCCGTGACGACGATCCCCGCCACTGTCAGCAGCGGCGCCGGCTCCCACGGCAGCTCCAGCGCATAGCGCGCCACGCCCCAGCTCAAGGCCACCGCCCCCGTGGCGCCGACCGCGCCGGCGATCGCGCCCAGCACGCCGTATTCGAGCACGAGCATCGTCGCGATCAGCCGTCCACTCGCCCCCAGCGTCTTCAGGATCGCCGCCTCGTAGACGCGGCGGAACTTGGTCATCGACACGGCGCCCACGAGAATCAGGACACCGCTCAGCAGCACGAGCGCGCCGACGACGGTGACGGCCAGCGTGACGTTGCCGACGATCCCCTGGATCGTCTCCAGGATCTCGCGCAGGTCGATGACCGACACGTTCGGGAACCGCGCGACGAGGCCCGCCTGCATCCGCGCGCGCGCCACCGGGTCACGCGGCCCCTGGAGCGAGGCGATGTAGGTGTGCGGCGCACGGTCGAACACACCGGGTCGGAACACGAACATGAAGCCGCCGGCCCGGAAGTCCTGCCAGTCGACGCGGCGGATACTCGAGACCCGCGCGGTGATCACGCGTCCGAGCACGTCGAAGTCGATCCGGTCCCCCACCTGAATGCGGTTGCGCTCGAGGAAGCCCTCTTCGATCGAGACCTCGGGCTCCCCCGTCGACGGCGCCGCATCCCACCACCGCCCGGCGACGACCTGCTCGTTCGGCTGCAGCGCCGCCCGGTAGGTCACCGTGAACTCGCGCGACAGCCCGCTCCGCCCGCGCACCTGCTCGTAGCTGTCCAGCGCGATCTCCCGTCCCTGCACGGCGACCACGCGCGCGCGCAGCACCGGCATGGGCTCCGGCGCGGGGGCCGCGCCGTTCTCGCCGTCGACGTAGGCCACCAGCGGCGCCTGCTGGTCGGGCTGGATGTCGATCAGGAACATGTCCGGCGCGTCGGGGCCCGCCTGGATCGCGAAGTCGCGCAACAGGTTCGCCTGCAGCCCGCGGACGCCCAGGATGAAGAAGACGCCCAGGCCAACGGCCAGCAGTATCACGCGCGTCTGGTTGCCGGGCCTGACGACGTGGAGCACGGCCTGCCGCAGGGCGAACGAGCGCGCGAAGCGCAGCGGCTGCACGGCCCAGATCAGCGCCAGGCCGGCCAGGTGCAGCACGAGCGCGGTCGCGACGAAGCCGGCGGTCAGGAACAGCCCGACCCGCACCGAGCCCGCCTGCCACGACGCCACGCCCACGAGCGCGGCGCCCACCGCCAGCGTGACGCCCCACTTCAGCCAGTCGACGCCGGGGTATGCCGGCACGTCCTGCCGCAGCAGCAGCGACGGCTTCACGCGGCGCACCTCGAGCAGCGGCACCACCGAGAAGAGCGCGGCGACGAGCAGGCCCACCGCCAGGCCCTGTCCCACCGCGCCGGCGGTCAGGCCGTAGTCGACCTGGAACATCTCCGGGAGGCTGCCGACGAAGGACGGCACGGCGGCCACCGCCGACGCGGCCAGGGCGACGCCGGCGATGCTGCCAGCGAGCCCGAGTGCGAGCACCTGCGCCATGTAGACCGCGAGCACCTGCGCCGTCGAGCCGCCGAGGCACTTCAGAATCGCGATACTGCGGATCTTCTGCTGCACGAAGACGCGGGTGACGCTCGACACCCCGATGCCGCCGAGGATCAGGATCACGAGTCCGACGAGGCTCAGGTAGTTCTCCGCCCGGGCGAGGTTCTCTCCGATGCGGTCCTGGTTCTCCCAGTAGCCACGGGCCCGGACGAACTCGTTGCGGAAAGCGTCGCCGAGCGCCGCGCCCAGGGCGCGTACCGTCGCGGCCGGCGCCCGCACCAGCAACTGATGGGTGCGGCGGCTCCCGAATCCCAGCAGGCCCGTACCCTCGAGATCGTCGAGGCCGATCAGGATCCTGGGACCCAGGCTGAACGCGCCCAGGCTGCGACCCGGCTCGTTGGCGATCACCCCGCGGATCTCGAAAGTCGCGGTGCCGATCGCGATGCGATCGCCCACGCGCAGGTCGAGCTGCGCCAGGAACTCGGGCCGGACCAGGGCCCCGTGGTCGCGCAGCAGGTCGTACGAGTAGGCACCGTCGCGCAGCGTCACGGAGCCGTAGAACGGAAAGGCCGGCTGCACGGCCCGCAGTTCGACCATCTTCGTGGCGGTGCGGGCGGGGTCCGCCGGGCGCGCCATCGTCGCAATCTCGACCGCCTCGGTCACCTCCGCGATCCGGCCGGCGCGCTGCTCCTGCGCGACGCGGTCGCGGACGCGCGGACCGAACGGCGTGTTGCTCGTGATCAGGATGTCGGAGGCGATGAGCGTGCGCGTCTCGCGCGTCAGCGCGCCGCGGACGCTCTGGATCACCGAACGCAGGGCGACGATCGAGCCGACGCCGATCGCGATGCACACGAAGAAGAAGATCAGGCGCCGCCACGACGCGCGGATCTCCCGCAAGGCCATCCGGACGACGAACCTCACCCGGCGGCTCCCACCGGTTCGTCGACCGGCCGCCCGTCCCGCAGCACGAGGCGCGTGTCGGCCAGCCCCGCGAGTTCCGGGTCGTGGGTGACGAGCACCAGCGTCGTGCCGCGCAAACGCCGCACGCGCAGCAGCAGGTCCATGATGAAGCGCCCCGTCTGCGAGTCGAGGTTGCCGGTCGGCTCGTCGGCCAGCAGGATGGGCGGGTCGTTGGCCAGCGCGCGGGCAATCGCGATCCGCTGCTGCTCGCCGCCGGAGAGCTGCGACGGATAGTGGTGCGCGCGGTCGGTCAGGCCCACCTCGTCGATGAGCTGCCGCGCGCGCGCCATGACGTCGCGGCGGCCCGCGATCTCCATCGGCACCAGCACGTTCTCGATCGCGGTCAGCGACGGCACCAGGTGGAAGAACTGGAACACGAACCCGATCTTCTCGCCGCGCAGCCTCGCCAGCCCGTCCTCCGACAGCGCCGTGATGTCGGTGCCGTCGATCAGGATCTGCCCCGTGGTCGGCGCGTCGAGCCCGGCCAGCAGGCCGAGCAGGGTCGACTTGCCGCTTCCCGACGGGCCGACGATGGCGACGAACTGGCCGGACGCGAACGAGCGCGTGAGCGGGTGGAGGATCGTCAGCGGATGCCCGCCACTGTCGACGACCTTGGAGACGTTACGAAGTTCGATCATGGCGATCGATCAGCGGCTCGAGCGCGCGCCAGATCGTCTGCTCGACGATCCGCGCGCCCTCGGGGTTGGGGTGGATGCCATCGGCGATGTTCAGGGCGGGATTCCCGGCCACGCCTTCGAGGTAGAACGGGACGAACGGCAGCCGGTACTCCGTCGCCAGGTCGATGAAGACCTGCCGGAAGGCCTTGGTGTACGCCGGCCCGAAATTCGGCGGGGCCTCCATCCCCGTGAGGAGCACGGTGATGCCGCGGGCGCGGGCGCGCGTGATGATGGTGGTCAGGTTCTGCTTCAGGGCCTCGACCGGGAGACCGCGCAGGCCGTCGTTGCCGCCGAGTTCGACGACGAGCACCTTGACGTCTCCGTCGAGCGACCAGTCCAGCCGGCTCACGCCGCCCGCCGACGTGTCGCCCGAGACACCCGCGTTGACCACCTCGTAGCGATAACCCTCGCGGTCGAGCCGCGCCTGGATCAGCGACGGCACGGCCTGCGCCTTGTCGAGGCCGTAGCCGGCGGTCAGGCTGTCGCCAAGGAACACGATCCGCGGCCGCGCGGCGGCCGGCGCGGGCGCCGCCGGCGGAGCCGACGCCGGGGCGGCGCCAGAGGCCGCGGGCGGGGCCGACGCAGGAGCGCCTGCACCGCATCCCGTCGCCAGGGCCGCGATGACCCCAGCCACGCACGCCATTCGCCAGGTCGTCACGCGTTCAACTCCATCCCGTTGATTCTCATTATGTTATAGAGTCGATACATCGTGCTCGCGCTGCATCCCGCGTCCCTCGTCAAACCGTTCGACGAGGCCTGCGCCCGTCTGGTTTCGCTGCACGCCCTCGACGCCATCTGGTCGGGCCAGAGCGAGCGGTGGTCGTCGGACCCGTCGGTGCAGCGCCTGGTCGCCAATCGGCTCGGCTGGACGACGGCCCTCGACTTCCTCACGCCGGCGCTGCCGCGGCTGCGGGCGTTCGTCGACGCGGTGCGCGCGGACGGCTTCACCGACGTCGTGCTCCTGGGCATGGGCGGTTCGAGCCTGGCCCCCGAGGTGCTGCGCCAGGTGCTCGGCGTCGCGGAGGACTACCCCCACTTCCGGATGCTCGACTCGGTGGATCCGGACGAGGTGCGCGCGGCGCTCGCCCGTGCCGCGACGACGCTGTTCGTGTTCGCGAGCAAGTCGGGATCGACGATCGAGCCGAATGCGATGGCCGCGGAGGCCTTCCGCCGTATTCAGCAGGCCGGACGCACCCCTTGGGGCTCCGCCGTGGTCGCGATCACCGACGAGGGCACGGCGCTGCATCGGCGCGCCGCCGACGAGGGCTACCGCGACGTGTTCGTCAACCCCTCGGATATCGGCGGGCGGTATTCCGCACTGTCCTTCTTCGGCATGGTGCCGGCCGCGCTGATGGGGGCAGACCTCGACGCGCTGGTGACGGCGGCGCGCGCCATGGAACACGCGTGCCGGCGGACGCCGGTCGTGGACAACCCGGGACTCGCGCTCGGTGCGCTGATGGCCGCGGGCGCCGCCGCCGGTCGAGACAAGCTGACGCTGCTCGCGCCGCCGGCTCTCGCGTCGTTCGGCTTGTGGGTCGAGCAGCTCGTCGCCGAGAGCACCGGCAAGCAGGGAGCGGGCGTCGTCCCGATCACGGGTGAAGGCGCCGCAGCACAGTTCGGCCAGGACCGCGTGGTCGTGGCAATCACGATGGGCAACGAGCGGCCCGACCCCGACCTCCTGGCCCGCGCCCAGGCGTCCGGCGCCCCGATCGCCGAACTGTCGATGGCCGGCCCCAACGACATCGGTGCGGAGTTCCTGCGCTGGGAGGTGGCCACGGCGGCCGCCGGCCTGCTGATGGGCATCAACCCGTTCGACGAGCCGAACGTCCAGCAGGCCAAGGACGCGACGAGGGCCCTGCTCGACCGGTATCAGGCCACCGGCCAGCTGCCCGCGCCGGCGCCGAAGGCCGTGGTGGACGGGCTCCGGGTGGCCGTCAGCCACGCCGCCGACGGCCAGACCAGCGAGGGCGTAGAGGGCTGCGTGACGCGGCTCGCCCACGCGGGCGACTACATCACGCTCCTCGCCTACCTGCCGCCGGGCGACGCGGCGCTCGGCGCCGCCCTCGACGACGTGCGGACCGCCGCGGCACGGGCCACCGGTTGCGCGACCATGTTCGGCTACGGGCCGCGCTACCTGCACTCGACTGGGCAACTCCACAAGGGCGGTCCGAACACGGGCGTGTTCGTGTTGATCACCGCCGATGGGGCCGAGGACCTGCCCGTCCCGGGCGAGCCGTTCTCGTTCGGAGTGCTCGAAATGGCCCAAGCGCTCGGCGACTTCCAGTCCCTCGAACGCACGGGCCGCCGCGCAGTACACCTGCACCTGCCCCGGCGCGACGCGGCGCTCCTGCGGCGGGGTGGACTGCTGCTGCTCGGCGCCACGACGGCCTGATCGTCGGCGTCCCGATCGCCGCTCGCTCGTACGTGACGCGCCGGCGCGTCAGCCGTCGCAGCGCAGGACGACGGCGGTGACGTTGTCGGACGCGCCGGCGTTGAGCGCCCGGCGGACGAGGTCGTCCGTGACGGCGTGCACGTCGTGCGAGGCCCCCAGCAGTTCGGCCAGATCGTGCGCCGGCACCACGCCGTGCAGTCCGTCGCTGCACAGCAGATACACGTCTCCGGTGGACACGTCCGTCTCACGTGCGTTCGGCAGCAGGTCCGCGCGCACGCCCACGACCTCGGTCAGCACGTGCCGCATCGGGTGCTGGTCGATTTCGGCCTGTGTCAGCGGCGGGCCGTCACCCAGCATCTTCGAGATCCAGGAATCGTCCTCGGTGAGCTGGACCAGGCGCCCGCCGCGCAGCCGGTAAACCCTGGAGTCGCCGACGCTGGCGATCGACACGCCGGCATCCGTCACCAGGACGGCGGCGACCGTCGTCCCCATGCCCGCGCAGTCGGGACGCCGGGCAGCGGCCGCGAAAATCTCCGCGTTGGCCTCGCGAACGGCCTCCTCCAGCAGCGCCGACGACCGCCCGGTGCTGGCCCGCACGACCCGCGCCAGCGCCTCGATGGCCATTCCGGACGCGACTTCGCCGGCATTGTGGCCGCCCATGCCGTCCGCGACGACGAACAACCCGGCGTCCTGATCCACCAGCAGCGCGTCCTCGTTCGTCGCACGCCGGCCCCGATGCGTGGCGCCGTGCGCCGCGATGACCATCGCCGGGATTATAGCTGCCTGCCCCTGGATACTTTGTATACTTCGCTCGTGGCCGGCTTGGTCCCGTCAGCTCTCACGCGCGCCCACGCGGCACTCGAACGCGGCCGCGGGGCAGAGGCCGTGCAGATCCTGACGCCGTTGCTGCGATCCGGCGCACTGTCGCGGGAAGACGAGATCGCGGTCCGGGCGACCGTCGCCGAGGGTTACCTGCTGCAGGACGATCTGACGCAGGCCACCACTCTGCTCGGTCGTCCGCCCGACGCGCTCCGGGAACCCCTCACCCACGCACAGCTGTCGATGCTGTGGCGGTTGCACGGCAAGCTGACGTTCGCCAAGGGCGAGCAGACCCGGGCGATCGCGCTGCACACCCGCGCGCTCAAGGACGCCGAGCTGGCGCGCGAGTCCAGGCTGATCGGGCTGGCGCACTACGAGCTGGCCATGTGCTACAAGCAGGTCGGCGACTCGGCCATCGTGCGCGAGCACCTCACGGAAGCGTCGTCCGCGCTGCACGCGGCAGGCGACCGGCGCCACCTGGCCCTCGTACACCGGCTGTCGGCGGTCCTGCTGGCCCAGTCGGGCCGGCCCGACGAAGCCTCGACGGCGCTGCGCCAGGGTGAGCGCCTCGCGATGGCGATTCATGCGGATGACGTGCTGGCCGGTATCGTCCACAACCAGGCCAACATCGCCCTGATGCGCAACCGGCACGACGAGGCGCTCGCCCTGGCCGAGCGCAGCGTCGCCCTGCATCAGTCCATCGGATCGGGGCACGGCCTGGCCGTCGCCCTCGCCACCCTCGGCCAGATCTTCGTCCAGCTCGGCGACCTCGACCGCGCCGAGCAGGTGCTGACGCGCACGCTCGAGGTGCGGAGCCCGGTGCAGTTCCACGAGACCACGGGCGCCGTCTTCGACACACTCGCGCAGATCCACCTGATGCGGGGCACGTACGAACGGGCCGAGGAGTACCTGCGGCTGGCGAGCGACGCGTACGGCTCGCAGACGATGCGCTGGTACGAATGGTCGCTGAAGGTGCTCGGCGTAAAACTCGCCGTCCGACGCCGCGCCTACGACCAGGCGCTGGCGATGGCCGCCGAGCTCGTCAGGACGCCGGGCATTCCCCCGTTCGAAGAACTGCAGGCGAACCTGGCCGCGTGCGAAGCGCTGCTGGAGGCCGGGCGCATCGAAGAGGCGCGGCAGCGTCTGCATGCCTGCGAGGAGCGGCTGGATCCGCGGGGCTCGACGGCCGCGTGGGCCGAGTACCTGCGCGTCCGGGGCGCCATTCAGGCTCAGACCGGCCACGCGGCGGCGGCGCACCACGACTTCGCCCAGAGCGCGAACGTCTTCGAACTGCTCGGGGAACGCTACCAGGCGGCCGTGAGCCATCTGGCCGTGGCGCGGCTGGCCGCCGGCACCGGCGCGCGCGCCGCAGCCTACCGCCATCTCGACCTGGCCGCGCCGGTGTTCACGACACTCGGCGCGCAACGCGACTTGCAGGAGGTCGCGCGGCTGCAGCTCGTGCTCGCGCAGCAGCGGGCCGATGCGCCGCGCGTCTCCGTCAGCGACGCCGACGACGCGATCGTCACGCGCCTCGTCGAGGCCGCCGTCTTTCCGGCGCTCCTCGCCCGTGAGACGGCGGCGGCGCTGGCCGACACGCTCGATCCGCGCGCGGTCGTGATCTACGCCGTGGCGCCCGACGGCCAGGTGCGCACGCTCGCCAGCGCCGGGCCCGACGTCGACCTCGCCGACACGGTCGCGATGCAGGCCGCCGATGGGGCGCGGGCGGTCGACGGCGCCGACCTCGTGGTCGAGTCGCTCGGGCGCGGGCCCGATGGGGCGAAGGCCTGCGCGCTGCTCGTCACGCGTGCGCAGAGCGAGGCCGAGCAGCGGCGGCTCCGGATGTTCATCGCGATCGCCCGCCAGGGCTTCGAGCTGTGCGGGGCGCGCGAACGGCCGGCGCAGCCGGCCGAGGCCTCCGTCGAGCGTAAGCTCGAACCGCTCCTGCCCGGGTTCATCTGCGCCAGCGCCGCGATGAACCGCGTGGCCGATCAGATCCAGCGCCTGCAGGGCAACACGCTGACGGTGCTCATCACCGGCGAGAGCGGCACGGGCAAGGATCTCGTCGCCCGCGCCATCCACTCGGGCTCCGGCCGTGGCGCGGCGATGTACCTGCCGTTCAACTGCACGACCACCACCCGCGAGCTCGCCGACAGCCACCTGTTCGGGCACAAGCGCGGCAGCTTCACTGGCGCCGTCACCGATCAGCAGGGACTCATCCGTGCCGCCGCGGGCGGCACGCTGTTCCTCGACGAGGTCGGCGACCTCCCGCTCGACATCCAGCCGCGCCTGCTCCGTTTCCTCGAACAGGGCGAGATCATGCCGGTCGGCGAGACGCGGCCCATCGCCGTGGACGTGCGCGTCCTTGCCGCGACCAACGCCGACCTCGAGCAGCGGGTCGCCGAGGGCAAGTTCCGGGAAGACCTCTACTACCGGCTCAGCGTGATCCGCATCCACGTGCCACCCCTGCGGGAGCGCCGCGAGGAGATCCCGCACCTGAGCACCTTCTTCCTGCGTGAGGCATCGGAGCGGCTGGCCAAACCGGACGTCCATCTGAGCTCGGCCACGCTGGACCTGTTCGCGCGGTACTGGTGGCCCGGCAATGTCCGCCAGCTGCGCAACGAGGTACAGCGGGCGGTGGCGATGAGCCCGCCCGGTGGGACGATCGAGCCCGAGCAGCTGTCGCCGGAACTCTCGGCAGTCGGCACCGGACCGTCCGCCGACCTGGGGATCGGCGCGGCGACCCCTGCGCCGCTCGCCGACTCGCTGGCCGAGGCCATCGAGCAGGTGGAGCGGGACTACATCAGCCGCACGCTGCAGCGGACCAGTGGCAACGTCGCCGCGACCGCCCGGGCGCTGGGCCTGACCCGCCGGGGCCTCTATCTGAAGATGAACCGGCTCGGCCTCAATCCTGTTCCGTGAAGCGATTGGCCGGATACCAAGTAATCAGGTATACACGGATGTGCATACCAAGTATCCCTGCTTCACATCTCGACCGGATCAGCCAATTTAGGCGCAAACGCAATTACTTCAGCGTGTTACCGACATAGACAGGGGCCGAAGCGCGCTGATACGGCAGGGGTCCTCAAATTGATAGTGAAGGTGGCAGGACCCATCTTCGAGGAGCCCCCCGATGAGCGTGCCGACCCTGACCCCGAGATCGACCGAACGCCGTGCCCGCCTCAGCGATCGCCGCAAGGTGCGGGTGCAGGGACGACTGACGTGGCGGGATGCGGGCGGCACCCTGCGCTTCGCGTCGGTGGTGACCCGCGACGTCAGCGAGACCGACGCCTTCGTCGAGTGCCAGGTCCCCACGTCGATCCCGATTTACCGCCTGGTGCACTTCCAGGTGGAGCGGGCCTTCCAGGACTGCGCCGACCTGCCGGCCGCGCTCCGCCGGGGCAAGATCCTGTCGGCGGTCTATCGGGTGGGCCCCTATGCCCCGGCGACGGGCACGCCCAAGGGCTACGCGCTGCGGCTGTTGACGGAACCGGCCGCCGCCGCCGCGGATCGGGATGCGCCCATCGCGATGGCGAACTGACACGGGGGCGGCGCGAGCCCCTGCCCCGCCCCCGAAGGCGGACGGCTAGAGCCGCTTCCGCCAGTAACGCAGCAGGCCCAGCCAGAGCAGGTCGATCGGCGACGCGGCCTCGTAGGTGGCGGCCATGGCCTCTGGCATGTGCCGCCGCAGCTCCAGCCCCACTTCCCGGAGGAACCAGACCCGCGCGGCGGCCTCGTCCGCCTGCTGCGTGAGGGCCAGACGCGCCAGCCCGGCCAGCCTCTCCAGGTTCTCGAGCAGCGCCTGCAGGTGCGGCCGCACCGGCCCGGCCGGTCCGCCGTGCGTCAGGAACAGCGTGTCCGGCATCCACGCCTCGATCGTGCGGACGCTCTCGGCCCAGAGCGCGAGGTCGACGTCGGGCGGCGTGGTCGGGGGCAGCACGTACCCGCCCTCGATGCGGACGCCGCCGGTGTCACCCACGAACGCCACGCGGCTCGCCGGGTCGTAGTAGGAGACGTGGTGCGACGCGTGTCCGGGCGTGTAGGCCACGTGCAGCGTCCGCCCGCCGGCCTCCAGCACCTCACCGCCCGTCAGCACGTCGACGCAGTCGGCGGGCACCGGCGCGATCTCTCCCCAGAGCCGGTCCATGTCCGCACCGTAGAGTCGCGTCGCGCTCTCGACGAGCTTCGCGGGATCGATGACGTGCGGAGCGCCGCGCTCGTGCACGCAGACGCGCGCGCGCGGCTGCCGGCGCAGGATCACCCCGGTGGCGGCCGCATGGTCCAGATGGATGTGGGTCAGCAGGACGTGGGTCACGTCGGCGAGCGCGACACCCTGCCGACCGAGTTCGCGCTCGAGCGTCTCGAGGCACGTCGTCGGCCCTGGATCGACGAGCGCCACGCCGGCTGGCCCGCTCAGCACGCCCGTGAGGATGGCGTGCGGGCGTCCCATGAACTGCAGGTCGACCCACGTTACACCGGCAGCGAGAGTGGTCACGCGACAGGCTCCAGCACGGGCATTATACTGGCGGGGCCGTTCCCCTCATGTTCCCCGCAGATCCCTCGAGCGTGCTCGCCGCCATCGCCAGGCTGGTGGCCGAGTCCCCCGGCCTGTCCGAGGCCGTCTCGCGCGCGGCGCTCGTGCTGCGCGACGTGATTCCGTTCGAGTCGCTGTACCTGCTGCGCCTCGATCGCGCCGACTCGTTCGCGGTGTACACGTCGGACCCGGCCGGCCACGTGGAGGTGACCACGAACCGGATCGCGGCGACCGGACTGCCTGTCTCCGGGGCCGACGCCGAAGCGCCGTCACGCCTCGTCGTCACGATGCGCGTGGGGCCGCGGGTGTTCGGGGCCGCGTGGCTCACCTCGCGCGTCCCCGACGCCTTCACGGCCGAACACCAGGCGCTGATGGACACGGCCGCGGATCTGCTGGTGCTGGCGCTGCAGCACACCGCACTGCGCGAGCGGGAGTCGCTGCGCCGGGAACGCATCGACAGCCTGCGCCGACTGCTGCTGACGATGGCGGGCGCGCTGGACATCCGGCAGGTCTTCCCCGAGATCTCGAGCGTCGCGCGCGGCGTGCTGCCGCACGACATGATGGCGCTCACGGCGTGGGGCGAAACCGGCGCGTCGCTGCGCATCTACGCCATCGCCGGCGTCGAGGTGGACGACCCCGGTTTCTGGGAGCCGATGCTGCTCTCGGACGTCGACCGCGAGGCGCTGCACCGGGAGCCCTACGTCGTGCACGACGCCGACGACGAAGTGGCGCCCGACACGCTTCGCGGCCGCATCTTCCGGCGCTTCGGCGTGCGGTCGGCGCTGCGCGTCGCGATGAATCTCGGCAACGACGTCTTCGGCTCGCTGTTCTTCCTGTCGCGCGACGCGGACCGCTTCAGCGACGACGACATCGACTTCGCGCGGCGCGTCGCGGACCACCTCGCGCTTGCGCTTTCGCACCAGCGGCTCGCCGAGGCGGCGCGGCGCGACGAGGAGTCGCGCGAGATCGCGGCCCGCCTCGAGGCGCAGGTGGCAACCCTCACCAGGGAGCTCGAGACGCGCAGCGGCCTGCGCCGGGTGGTCGGTCAGTCGCGCGCGTGGAAGGACGTGCTGGCCCAGGCCACCCGCGTCGCCCACACGGAGACGACCGTGCTGCTGACGGGCGAATCGGGAACCGGCAAGGAGGTGATCGCGCGCTTCATCCACCACGCGTCGCGCCGCAGCCACGGGCCGTTCATCGCCATCAACTGCGCCGCGCTGCCCGATCAGCTGCTCGAGTCGGAGCTGTTCGGACACGAGCGCGGCGCGTTCACGGGCGCCGTGGCGGCCAAGCCCGGCCGCATCGAGCAGGCCAACGGCGGGGTGCTGTTCCTCGACGAGGTCGGTGAGATGGCGCCGAGCGTCCAGGCCAAACTGCTCCGCGTGCTCGAGGAGCGCGAGTACATGCGGCTCGGCAGCACGCGGGCGCTGCGCGCCGACATCCGCGTGATCGCCGCGACCAACCGCGACCTGCACACCGCGATCACGCGCGGCGAGTTCCGCGAGGACCTGTACTACCGGCTGGGCGTCTTCGAGATCGCGCTGCCGCCGCTGCGCGAGCGGGTCGAGGACATCCTGCCGCTCGCTAACTCCTTCCTCGTCGAGATCGGCGAAACGGTGGGGCGACCGGCCGCGGGGATCGCACAGGACGCCAAGGACCAGCTGCTGGCGTACGCCTGGCCGGGCAACGTCCGCGAACTACGCAACGCGATCGAGCGCGCCGTGATCCTCGCCGACGGTGGCCACATCCGCAGCGAGCACCTGCCCGTGACCGCGCCGAAACCGGCCGCGGCGGCCGCGCCCGGGCAGATTCCCGAGCGGCTGCCGCCCGGCGGCGTCAATCTCGACTCGATCGAGCGCGCGCTGGTGATCAAGGCGCTCGCGCAGGCGCGGCACAACAAGACCAAGGCCGCCAAGCTGCTCGGTCTGACCCGCGCGCAGTTGTATTCACGCATCGAGAAGTACGGCCTGCAGGAGACCGAGGCCTGATGGCCTCCGGCGGGTGGCTGGTGAGCCTCCGGCGGGCGGTCAAGCTCGCCGGGGTGGTCCTGGTGCTGCCCGCGCTCGTCGGCGCCACCTATCAGGGCGTGGCGAATGCCCTCGAGCGACGCGCCTTTCCCCGTCCGGGTCGCATGGTCGATGCCGGCGGGCATCAGCTCCACATCGCCTGCTCGGGCCGCGGCGGGCCCACGGTGCTGCTCGAAGCACCGGCCGGCGCGGGCTCGGCCGCCTGGGGCGCCGTGCAGCCTCGCTTCGCGACGGCCGTCCGAACCTGCAGCTACGACCGCTCCGGCCTTGGCTGGAGCGAGTCGGGCGACCGGCGCTTCGATCCTGCGCGGGTGCCCGGCGAACTGCACGCGCTGCTGACGGGGGCACAGGAGCCCGGTCCGTACGTCGTCGTCGGCGCGGGCCTCGGAGCGTCGTTCGCACGAATGTTCGCGGCGGCCTACCCTGCCGAGACGCGCGCACTCGTGCTGCTCGACGACCCGGCGGCAACGGGCCACCGTCCCTCTGGAGGTGAGCGGCGGTTCGCGGCGGCGGCGCCGTGGCTGGCCCGCGTGGGGATACTGCGCGCGCAGCACGCGCTGGCGGGACGCCGCCAGAACCCAGATGGCCCGGCTGCGACTGTGCGGGCGTTCCTGAACCGGCCCGACCACCTGACCCGGTCCGGGCTCGAACTCGCGCGCTGGGATGACGCGGTGGCGCTGTCCGCGGAGGTGCCAGCTGGCGTGCCCGTGGTGCACCTGCCCGGCGGCGACGCCGATGCCACGGGCCTGCTGTTGACCGCCCCCGCGCAGGCGGAACCGGTGCTGGCGGCCGTCGCGGGCTTCGCGCGACGCGGCCGCCAGCCTTGACGGCCGTTACTTCACTTCCACCCTGAGCACGAGCGGCGCGCTCAGCCGCACGTTGAGCGGCGTGCCCGAGCCGAGGCGCACTTCCTCTCCTCGCGTCGCGAGCACGGCGCCCGTCCCGGCGCCCGCGCCAATCGCTGCCCCCTTGGCGGCGCCCTTCGCGCCTCCGACAATCGCGCCGACCGCGGCGCCGACGCCCGCGCCGATACCGACCTTCTTGGCGTCTTCACCCTTGGTGGCCTCGGCCTGACGCACGATCGGATCGCTCTGCAGATCGATCAGTTCGGACCGGTGCCGCACGGAGCGGAAGCGCATCGCCAGCCGCGCGCGTCCCTTCACGCGGCCCGAGCGCTCGACGTCGGTCACGATGCCGACGACCTCGGTGCCGGCGGGGAGCACGACCTTGCCGTCCAGCTCGAGATCCTGGCGCAGCTTGCCGCGCACCGTGTCCTCCACCTTGCTCTCGTCCGACGCCACGGCCGAGTCGAGCTCGACGCGCAGCACCGTGCCCGCCGGCACCGTGACCTCGCGCTCGCGCACCACTGGTGCCGCCGGCCGTGCGGCCGCGCTCGGCCGCGCGCCGCCGGCCGTCCCGGCCGCTGCGCCGCCGCCCGCCGCGGCCCCCGCCGCCGGCGCCGCCTCGGTCGCTGGCGCGTCCGCGGCCGGCGCGTCCGCGCCGCCTCCGCCACATGCCGCACATGTCACGACGAGTGCTGCTGCCGCCCACACCTTCATCGCCATTCCTCCTCGCGAGGCGCGTGGCCCGGCGTGCTCACACGGTGGTTCGAACGTCCCTGCGCTGCCAGAACCCTGCCCGATTTGACCCCGAATGCTCGATGGTGGCAATCCCGTGCCACCCGGGCCATCCGGGGGCACCTACGCCACTCGTCACACCGTCCGTCCCACGCCGATCCCTTCTGTTATCGTGATCGACATGACGAGACTGTTGGGGGTCCTGCTCTGCCTTCTGGCGACCGCGGCCCCGGCCGCCGCACAGCGCCTGCCGGACACGGTCGTGCCGGACCACTATTCTCTCTGGTTCGGGCCCGATTTGCGCACGGCGACGTTCAAGGGCCGCGAGACGATCCGCGTCCGGCTGACGAAGCCCTCGGCGACGATTGCGCTGCACGCCGCGGAAATCACCTTCGGCGTCGTCACCGTCACGGCCGGCGGGCGCACGCAGACGGCGCGGGTCACGACCGACGCGGCGGCCGAGACGGCGACCCTCAGGGTCGATGCAGCCGTGCCGGCCGGGCCGGCCACGATCGACATCACCTACACCGGCCTCCTCAACGACAAGCTGCGCGGCTTCTACCTCAGCCAGGCCAACGGCCGCCGTTACGCCGTCTCCCAGATGGAGGCGACCGACGCCCGCCGCGCGTTCCCGTCGTTCGACGAGCCGGCCTACAAGGCCACCTTCGACGTGTCGCTGACGGTCGACACGGGCGACACCGCGATTTCGAACGGGCGCCAGGTGTCCGACGTGCCAGGACCGGATCCGGGCACGCATACGGTCACCTTCGCGACCACCCCGAAGATGTCGACCTACCTGGTCGCGATGCTGGTCGGCGACTTCGTCTGCCGGTCCGGTGGCGCCGACGGCATCCCCATCCGCATCTGCGCAACGCCAGACAAGCAGGGGCTCACGGCCTACGCCCTCGAAGCGGCCGAGCAGCAGCTCGTCTTCTTCAACGCGTACTTCGGCGTGAAGTACCCGTTCGGCAAGCTGGACATCGTCGGCATCCCCGACTTCTCGGCCGGTGCGATGGAGAATGCCGGCGCCATCACGTTCCGCGAGCGCATGCTGCTCGTGGACCCGGCCCGCTCGTCGCTCGACGTGCGCCGGAACGTGGCGTCGGTGATCGCGCACGAGATCGCCCATCAGTGGTTCGGCGACCTCGTCACGATGAAGTGGTGGGACGACATCTGGCTGAACGAGGGCTTCGCCACCTGGGCCGCCAACAAGCCGCTCGCCGCGTGGAAGCCCGAGTGGCGCATGGACGTCCACGCCGCCGACGAAACGCAGGCGGCCCTTGGCCTCGACGCGCTCCGCTCGACCCGTGCCATCCGCACTCGCGTGGAGACCCCTGAACAGATCAACCAGGTGTTCGACCCGATCGCCTACGAGAAGACCGCCGGCGTGCTCAACATGATCGAGGCCTACGTCGGCCCGGACGCCTTCCGCCGCGGCATCACGGCGTACTTGAAGCGTTACGCCTTCGGCAATGCGGCCGGCGAGGACTTCTGGACCGTCATGGCGAAGGAGACCGCCAAGCCCGTGGACCGCATCATGCGGAGCTACGTCGATCAGGTGGGCGCGCCGGTCCTCTCGGCCCGGACCCGCTGCGAGGGCGCCACCACCGAGATCACCGTGACCCAGGCGCGCTTCGTGGGGGCCCCGGGCTCGGGCGAGCCGGCCCCGCAGACGTGGACCCTGCCCGTCTGCTACAAGGCCGGCGCCGGCAAGCCGCAGTGCCAGATTCTCGATCGCCCCCGGCAGACGCTGCGCGCCCCCGGCTGCGCGGCGACGTTCGTCAACGCGGGCAGCCTGGGGTACTACTTCACCGAGTACGATCCGGCGGCCATCAAGCCGCTCGTCTCCGGATCGACACCGCTCTCCGCAGCCGAGCGCATCGGACTGCTCGGCGACGAGTGGCGCATGGTGCGCGCCGGACGGCATCCGCTCGGCGCCTACCTCGACGTGGCGGCCGCCTTCGCCCGCGACGACACGCCGGAAGTGACCGCTGCCATCGCCGGCCGGCTCGGCTACATCGCCGAGTACGTGGTGCCCCCGGCCGACCAGGCACGATTCCAGGCCTGGGTGCGGTCGACGTTCGGCCCGGCGCTGGCGGCACTCGGCCTGCCCGGCGACATCCGCGATGCGGACGACCGCGTCAAGCGCCGCGCGACGCTGCTCGGCCTGGTCGGGGGCCTCGGCGGCGACACGGCTGTGCAGGCCCGCGCCCGCGAACTGGCGCGCGGGTACCTCGCCAACCCGGCGTCGCTGCCCGGCACCCTCGTCACGACCGTGCTGCAGATCGCGGCCGTCAGCGGCGACAAGGACCTCTACGAGCAGTACGTGGCGAAGACCGCGACGCTCGCCGCCGACCCCGAGGAGTTCTACCGCTTCCAGAATCAGCTGACGGCGTTTCGCGACCCCGCCCTGGTGGCGCGCACGCTGGAGATGGCCGTGTCGGACGACACGCGGTCCCAGGACACGGGCACGCTGATCGCCCGTCTCATCGCGAGCGGCGGCAGCCGGGCGGCCGCGTGGGCGTTCACCAAGGCCAACTGGGGAAGGCTGACGCAGAAGCTCGGCACGTTCCAGGGCATCCCGACGATCATCTCGTCGCTCGGCAGCATGTGCTCGACCGCCGAGGCGGCCGACGTCACCCAGTTCTTCAACCAGAACCCGGTGATGTCCTCGGAGCGGACGGTGCGCCAGTCGATCGAGCAGATTCAGAACTGCGCGGACCTGGCCGCGCGTCAGGCAGCGGCGGTGGGCCCCTGGCTCAACGCGGCGACGCACTGACCGGGCAGGGCGCGCGGCCACGGGCCGGGTGTGGGACGGGCCGGCGCGCCAGGCCCGTCCCCCGGCTCACTGCGGGAACGTCGAGGGCGGCATGTCGGCGTAGCCCTCGCCGTCGAGCGCCTCCATCATCGCCACGAGCGCGTCCACCTCGGCGGGCGTCAGGCCCAGCGTCCCCTTCGGCATCTTCGGGTCCAGGTTGGGATTCTTGTTGCCCCCGCGGTTGTAGTACTCGACCACTTCGCGCAGGGTCGCGATGGACCCGTCGTGCATGTAGGGCGGGTGCCGCGCCACGTCGCGCAGCGTCGGGGTCTTGAAGGCGCCGCGGTCCCCGTCCACGGCTCCCGTGCCGGGGGCGCCCTTGGTCACCGCGTAGCGGCCCTCGTCGGAGAACGACTGCGTCTCCGGGTTCCAGCCGATGCCGATGTTGTGGAACATCGTGTCGGTGAAGTTGTTGCCGCTGACGTGGCACTGGCTGCACCCGGCCTTCCCGAAGAACAGTTCGTGGCCGAGCTTGACCGGGGCCGGCACGGCCTCCTGATCCTTCAGCCGGCGCCATCGATCGTACGGCGAGTTGCCGCTCATCCGCGTCCGCTCGTAGTCGGCGATCGCGTGAGCCACCCGCTCCTTGGTGATCTCGGGCGTCCCGAATGCCTCGGCGAAATACGGCGCGTAGCCCTGCACGCGGGACAGCGTCGCGATCATCGCCGTGTGCGTGTTGCCCATCTCGACCGGGTTCTCGACCGGGCCGAGGGCCTGCATCTCGAGCGACGAGGCCCGGCCGTCCCAGAAGAAGTACGGCGCCAGGGTGGCGGCCCGGTTGATGACGGTGGGCGACTTCCGACGGCCCTTCTGCCCTCGGATACCGGTGGCCACCGGCTGGCGCATCGAGAACGCGTGCTCCGGCTGGTGGCACGTCGCGCACGCGACGGTGCCGTCGGCCGAGAGTCGGGTGTCGAAGAACAGCCACCGCCCGAGCCGCACGCGTTGGGGCGTGGGCGGAGCGGGCAGGGCGTTCAGGTCGATGTTGCTGCCGAGCGGCCCAGCGGGAATCGGCTGGATGGGGTTGTCCGCCTCCCATGGCGGGGTGCGCTGGCAGCCACCTGCCGTGACGAACACGACCGCCGCCACCATGAGCACCACGGCTCCCGCACGCCGACCTGCGCCCCCGACTTCAGCCTTTTGCACCGGTTTCACTCCGCGGCGTCCCTGACACCTCAGGGAATTCTACTCGCCAGCCCCCTCCCCACTTCATGACCCCCCATTACGCGTGCACCTGTTTAGGCACATTGACCGCCCTCCAGGGGGGACCTACGCTGCGACAGCCCCGGAATCTGGTCGATTCCGCGGGGTCCGAACGGCGTCGAGTGACGGATTCCTGATCGCCCTCGTGGTGCTGACGTCGCTGGTGGGCGCGCACACGACGACCGCCGCGGTCGTCCGGGACGGGTCAGGTGGAGTGGAGATCAGATTGATGTCAGTGAAGTACTGGAATCACGTGCGAGGCTGCGCCCTGGCGCTGCTCGTGTGGACGGGCCTGACGGGGCTCGCGGCGGCACAGGCCGTCTCGACGGCCTCGCTCGGTGGCACGGTCAAGGACGACGGCGGCGGCGTGCTGCCGGGTGTGACGGTCACGGCAACGCAGACGGCCACGAGCCAGGTGCGAACCGCGGTCACCGATGAGACCGGCGCGTACCTGTTGACGAACCTGCCCATCGGCCCGTACAAGGTCGAGTTCGCGCTGCAGGGGTTCAAGTCGTTCGTCCAGACCGGCGTCGTGCTGCAGGTCGGCGGCAGCCCCACCGTGAACGCCACCCTCGGCATCGGTGAGCTCACGGAAACGGTGCAGGTCGAGGCCGCGGCGCCGCTCATCGAGACGCGCAGCCCCGGCATCGGCCAGATGATCGACAACCAGAAGGTCCAGGAACTGCCGCTCAACGGCCGCAACGCAACCGACCTGATCCTGCTGTCGGGCCTCGCCGTCCAGAGCGGCACGCTGAGCGGCATCCGCGGCGGCGTCGGCACCACGCAGACGATTGCCATCGCCGGCGGCCTGGCGAACGGCTCGTCGTACCTGCTCGACGGCGGCTATCACAACGACCCGATGAACAACGCCCCGCAGCCCTTCCCGTTCCCCGAGGCGCTGCAGGAGTTCAAGGTCGAGACGAGCGCGCTGCAGGCGCAGTACGGCCGCCACTCGGCTGGTGTCGTGAACGCGATCACCAGGTCGGGCACCAACACGTTCAGCGGCACCGCGTTCGAGTTCTATCGCGACGCCCGCCTGAACGCGACCGACCCGTTCGCGTCGATCGGCGCCGACGGCAAACGTCAGAACGACGGCCTGAAGCGCAACCAGTACGGCGGCACGCTCGGTGGTCCGATCGTGAGCAACAAGGTGTTCTTCTTCGCCGGCTACCAGGGCACGAACCTCCGCCAGACGCCGACTTCGCTCTTCGAGTTCGTGCCGACGCCAGCCATGCTGGCCGGCGACTTCACGAAGGTGACCTCGACGGAGTGCCGTGCCACCCCGCTGACGCTGCGCGCCCCGTTCGTGGGCAACCGGGTCGACCCGGCGCTCTTCTCGCGGGCGTCGCTGCAGATCCAGAAACTCCTGACACGGCCGGTCGACGACTGCGGCAAGGCGTTCTACACGCAGGCGACCAATCAGGACGAGCAGATGCTCATCGGCAAGGTCGACTACACGCTGACGGGCAACCACACCATCTTCGGGCGCATGCAGTTCCAGAAGCAGGATGCTCCGGCCAGCGACAGCGACTACGTCAACGCGGTCAAGAGCACGAACGTCCGGAACCGCCTCTACTCGTTCGTGTTCGGCGACACCCTCGTGAGGGGCAACACGGTCAACGCGATTCGCGTCACCGCCAACCGCGGCGACTACCACAAGTACTCCATCGACGTCATGGACTACTCGGACGTCGGCATTCCCGTGACCCCGGCGTGGCCCGGTCTGCTCCCGGTCAACGTGACCGGCGGCTTCTCGATGGGCCAGAGCGCGGCCCAGCCGGGCGACACCCCGAGCCGGGCCTACCAGATCGCCGACGACATCACGTCGGTGAAGGGCTCGCACACGATTGGCTTGGGTGCCAACTACATCCGGACGGTGTACAACTCGACGTCCTACCTCCGCGGTGTCGGCAACAACACCTTCTCTGGTCAGGTGACGGGTCTCGGCCTCGCAGACTTCATGCTCGGCCGGGCCTCGCAGTTCACCGTCGGCACCATCTCGGGCAACACGATCCGCGCCAACTACATCGGCATCTACGGCCAGGACAGCTGGCGCGTGTCGCCGAACGTCACCCTGAACTACGGCCTTCGGTGGGAACCGTACCTGCCGATCTACGCAGTGGACGGGCACATCACCCACTTCGATCGCGCGGCCTTCGACGCCGGTGTCCGCAGCACGGTGTATCCCAACGCACCTCCGGGGCTGATGTTCCCGGGAGACCCCGGCATGCCGGGCGGCAACAAGATCGCCAAGAACCAGTGGTGGAACTTCTCGCCCCGGCTGAGCGTGGCGTGGGATCTGGCCGGCGACGGCCGCCAGTCGATTCGCGCCTCGTACGGTCACCTGTTCGACATGCCGCACCTGCAGACCTACTCGTCGCTGCCGCAGATGGCGCCGTTTGGCGCCACGCTGACGATCACCAGCCTGCCGAACGGCTGGGAGGATCCGTGGGCGACCTACCCCGGTGGCAACCCTCAGCCGTTCGTGCTGTCCAGGAACTCGACCTTCCCCCTCGGCGGGCAGTACGTGTCGTTCCCGATTGACCAGCCGGCGACCAACGTGCACCAGTGGAACGTGAGCTATCAGCGCCAGGCCGGCGCCAACCTTGCGTTCTCGGTGAACTACCTCGGCACCCGGACGTTCAACGGCTGGACGACGGACTCGGCCAACCCGGCCGTGTACGGTCCAGGTGCCACGGTGGCCAACTTGAACGCCCGCCGCCAACTGACGCTGGCGAACCCCACGTGGGGGCCGTACTACGCGCAGATCGTCAACGTGCTCAGCGAGGGCCAGGCCGAGTACAACGCCGTGGCCTTCCAGGTGCAGCGCCGCCGCGCGGCGGGCTTCACGCTGCAGGGCACCTACACCTACTCGTACTGCATGACGGACGTGATCAACTACGAGCCGGGCACGGCGGGCAACACCTACATGGTGCCGGGCGACCGCGAACGCGATCACGCGCGCTGCACCAACAGCAACAACCACATCTTCAATGGCTCGGTGGTGTATTCGACGCCGAACAGCGGCACGGGCGTGCTGGGCGTGCTCACCAAGGACTGGCAGATCTCGTCGATTCTCAGCGCGCGTTCGGGCGGCTACCTGACGGTGACGACGGGCGTGGACACGGCGCTGACCGGCCAGAACGCGCAGCGCGCGAACCAGGTGCTCGACGATCCGTTCCTGCCGAACCCGACCTACAACGCGTACCTGAACCCGGCGGCCTTCGCGGCCCCGGCGGCAGGCACCTACGGCACGATGCCGCTCGACGCATTCCTCGGCCCCGGTCGCTGGAACATCGACGCGAACCTGTCGCGCAATTTCAGGGTTGGGGACGGGAAGCAGTTCCAGCTGCGCATCGAGGCGTTCAACGTGCTGAACCACGCGAACCCCTCGAACCCGATCACGAACATGAGCAACGTCAATTTCGGCAAGGTCACGTCCTTGTCGCAGGCGCCGCGCATCATCCAGGTGGCGACGAAGTTCTCGTTCTAGGCCCCTCGCACGGTCGCGGGCGAGCAGGTTCCTCAGGGGGAGCGGCCTTCTGGCCGCTCCCCCTTTCGTTCGTACACCGGGCCGGGAGCACCAGTGCTACGCTGGCGGGACGCACCCCGGACGCCAATGGACGCACGGATCCGCCAAGGCCGACACGACCGGGCGAAGGAGGTGAGCATGACGTGGTCGCTGGCACAGACGCTCCGACGACTGGCGGCGCCCGTCCTCGCCGGGTTCGCCTTCGCGGTCGGAGTCGCGGCGCAGGAGCCCCGCGCAACGGTCACCGAGACACAGCGGCGGGCCACCCTCGCGGCCGCCAGGGCCCTCACCGACGATGCGCTGTCAGCGCTGCTGCCTCGGGCCGAGGCCGGCGAGGTCGAGACACAGGTGCTCGTAGCGCTCGCGCTCGAGTCTCGGTCCGGCGAGAAGAACCGGGCGGCGGCCGTGGCCTGGTTTCAGCGCGCGGCCGGCGCGGGACACCCCATGGCGCTCGACGCCCTCGCCAGCTACCACACGACCGGCGTCGTGGTCGCGCGCGATCGCGCACGGGCGATCGCCCTGCGGCAGCAGGCCGCCGAGTCCGGGTACGCGTCGGCGCAGAACCAGTTGGGCGTCGCGTACCACCTGGGCGACGGCGTGCCGACCAACCCCCAGACAGCGGTCGCCTGGTACAGGCGGGCGGCCGAGCAGGGCCATATCGACGGGCAGAACAACCTGGCGGGCGCCTACGACACGGGTCTGGCGGGCCGCGTCGATCACACCGAGGCGGCGCGTTGGCTGCGCCGCGCGGCGGACCAGGGCGACGCACAGGCCCAGTTCAACCTCGGCATCGCCTACTGCGTCGGAGAGGGCGTCGCCGAGCGACGCGACGACTGTCGCGCGTGGCTGAAGCGCGCGTCGGACCAGGGATACGCCGCCGCCACGTTCTACCTGGCGAAGGATCACGCCGAGCACTCGTTCGTGGCCGGGCCGTTCGCTCAGGCCGTGGCGGACGACTACTTCGCGAAGTCGGCGACACAAGGTTACGCCCTCGGTGCGGTCGTCCTGGCCCGACGCTCGCGAGCCCGTACCGAGGCCTGCCGCTGGCTGCTCGTCGCGTCCGCGCTCGAAAGCCGCGCGGACTGGCGCGGAGGCTGGACCACTCGCCGTCCGTGGGACGCCGAGGAGGTACGGAAGGAGCTGGCCAGGCGCCTGAAGGACGCGCGGAAGGGACTCACCCCGGAGCAGGTCAACACCTGCGAGCGGGAGGCCCAGGGGTTCGTGGCTCAAGCGGACGCCACGATCACGGCGCTTCGGCTGCAGCGCGAGGCGCTGCCCGCCGACGAGAGGGGCCCCGAACGACCCGCAGTGCCGTGACCTGCAGGGCGGCGCGCCAACGGCCCAGCGCGGGCGCGACCGCGCCATTCACCTGGAAGCTGGTGCCGGGGGCGGGGATCGAACCCACACGCCGCTTACGCGGCCCAGGATTTTAAGTCCCGTGCGTCTGCCAGTTTCGCCACCCCGGCGCGGCGCCAGTGTACCATTCGGAGGTTGGGCCGCCGGCGTCGGGTTCACCCGGTCAACGCGGGTGGCCCCTGTGGCGTATCTTGACGGAACTACCCCACTTCAGGGGTCCCCTCCGCGGGGTCGCAAAACGGATCCCCTCGGGATCACAGGACAAACGGACTCATCGTGTTGATTTCGCGCCGCGAGGTCATGTGCCTCGTCTGCCTGCTCCCGGTCCTGCTGGCGGGTACTCCAGCCTGGGCACAGTCGGCGGGCTCCACCGCTCCCGCCGCCGGCCAGGGTTCGGTGACCGCCGAGACGGACCTCGTCGCCGGCGTCCCCCGGCGCACGGTCGAAGCCGTACGCCTCCGCGACGACGAGCGCATCGCGCTCGACGGCATGCTCGACGAGCCCGTCTGGAAGCGCGCCACCCCCGCCACCAACTTCGTCCAGATCGATCCCCAGAACGGCCAGCCCGCGACCGAGGAAACCGAGGTCCGGATGGTCTACACCAAGGAGGCGTTCTACATCGGCGTCACGGCGTTCGACTCCGAACCGGACAAGTGGCTCGGCTTCCAGCGCCGGCGCGACGAGTTCCTGAGCTCCGACGACCGCTTCATGTGGCGCATCGACACGTTCCTCGACGAGCGCTCGGGCTACTTCTTCGAGATGAACCCGTCGGGCCTGATGGCCGACGCCGTGTTCGGCGTCAACGGGATGAATCGCGCGTGGGACGGCATCTGGAACGCGCGCGTCAAGCACACCGACTTCGGCTGGACGCTCGAGATCGTCATTCCGTTCCGCACGCTGAACTTCGACCCGAACAACGACACCTGGGGCATCAACTTCCAGCGCACCGTGCGCCGGAAGAACGAGGACAGCATCTGGATGGGCTGGGGCCGCAACCAGGGGCTCGGCCGCATGACCAACGCCGGCCACGTCACGGGCATCCGCAACGTCACTCAGGGCCACGGGCTCGACATCAAGCCGTACGGGCTGTTGTCCACCGACCAGGCGCCGAACCGGTCTGGCGGCCAGTGGCACCGCGACGCCAACGCCGGCATCGACCTGTTCTACAACCCGACGCCCGGGCTCAAGGCCAACCTGACCGTCAACACCGACTTCGCGCAGACCGAGGTCGACCAGCGGCAGGTCAACCTCACGCGCTTCTCGCTGTTCTTCCCGGAGCGCCGCGACTTCTTCCTCGACGGCGCCACGTTCTTCGACTTCGGCAGCAACGGCGACGGCGGCGAGCAGGTGCAGCCGTTCTTCAGCCGCCGGATCGGGCTCAGCGCCAACGCCACGCCACAACGGATCGACTACGGCACGAAGTTCAACGGCCAGCTCGGCGCTCAGGACGTCGGCTTCATGCACGTCCGAACCGGTGACGACGACGACCTGAACCTGGCCGGCGAGGAGTTCACCGCGGCCCGCGTGAAACGCCGGCTGTTCCAGCAGTCCTACGTCGGCGGTCTGTTCACGCGGCGCGACACGCGCGGCGACGCCGCCGGGGCCAGTCACACCGCGGGTCTCGACTTCCGATTGGCGACGCCGCAGTTCCGCGGCAACCAGAACCTGGAGCTTCAGGGCTGGTGGCTCACCGAACGCCGGCCAGGGGTGACGGGCGGCAACAGCGCGTTCGGTGCGAGCCTCGAATATCCCAACGACCGCTGGTTCTGGGGGATCGGCGCCCGCGAGGTGCAGCAGAACTTCGACCCGAGCGTGGGCTTCGTGGCCCGCCGCAACTACCGCCGCTACAACCAGTTCCTGGGCTACGGCTACCGGCCGCGCAACCCGCGCGTGCTGCGTCGCGCGCAGGTCAACGGTAACGTGACCGTCCTGACCAACCTGCGCAACGAGCAGATCGAGCGGAACATCGGGTTCACGCCGGTCAACATCCAGCTCCAGAGCCAGGACAGCTTCAACGTCGACGTCGACAACAACTACATCCGGCTCGACGCGCCGTTCCGCCTCAGTTCGAGCGCCACCTCGAGCATCACGCTGCCGATCGGCAGCGAATACACCTTCACTCGCATCGGCTTCCACGCCCAGACCGCCAACCGGCGCACGCTTGCCTTCAACGGACGGTTCGAGACCGGCGGCTTCTACTCCGGCACCCGCCAGCAGGTGAACGGCGGGCTCACCGTGCGCGCGCGGCCCGGCTACATCTTCAGCATCACCGACGAGTGGAACCTGATCGACCTGCCCCAAGGGCGATTCACGACCAACCTGGTGCGGCTCGTCACCGACTCGCAGTTCACGCCGTTCATGGCGCTCGTCAACAACCTGCAGTTCGACACGGTGAGCCGCGTGCTCGGGTGGCAGTCACGCTTCCGGTGGATCGTCACCCCCGGAGACGACCTCTACGTGGTCTACACGCACAACTGGCGGCAGGACCCGATCGGCGACCGATTCGCCACCCTGGACCGGAAGCTCGCCTCTAAAGTGTTGTATACACACAGGTTCTAGGCGGATCCGTACGGGGCTCCGGTGGGGTATGCTGATGGAGCCCCCTGGCTGGCCAAGCCGGGGGTGGGGCACCCATCGGCCCCTTCTTCGCCCGACACCCTCATACCAGTGCCGGCGAGACTGGCATCAGTGGCCGACGGTTCGCCGTCGGCCACTGTCTTTTCCGGCAGGACGGCGCGCCCGGTTCGGGGCATCGCCTTAACGACTCAGTGAATCGTGTCCGGGTCCGACGCATAGAGCGCGCGCTCCGCGTCGACGACGCGCTGGATCATCGCGGTCAGCGTCTCCTCCGCGATGTCGAACGGGCCCGCCACGGCCGCGCCCGACATCATCTCGATGGCGATCACCACGCCGCCGTCCTCGAACGGATTGACGATCCAGCTGAAGCCGCGCAGCGCAATGGGCCGGTCCTCGGCCGCGTCGGGGTTCTTCCGGCGGTCGAGCGCGCGGAGCATCCCGTTGAGCACGGCCACCACGTCACCGTCGGTCCAGTCTGCCGGCGCGGGGCTGCCCTCCGCGATCACGTGGGTCGTCGCGTGGTGCTCGCCCCGCAGCCAGATGTCGACCAGGATCTCGTTGCTCATCGCCCCTTCGCTTCCTGCAACTGACGCGTCAGCGCGGCCGGGTCGTCGGTCGGCGTCTGACAGGTGAACTCCCGGCACACGTAGGCCACCGCCGCGCCCTCGCCGCCCCGCAGCGCCGCCGTCCATGGCAGCACGTGCGCGAGCGACGCCTGGTGCTCGGGCACCACCGGCACGACGACCATCGCCGGGTCGTAGTGCGCGCGCAGGGCGGCCGTCAGCGCGGACGTCTGTGCCGACCGCGGCGCGCCGACCACCACCACCTGGGTCGCTCTCGCATGATACGTCGAGAGCGCCGCCAGCATCACCGGCACGGCGCGCCCGAGGTGCGGTCCGAACAGCCGGAAGGTGCGGACCAGGCGTGACTCGGCGTCGGCGTCACCAGTGAGGTGCGCGAGCTGGAGCAGTGTCAGCGCCGCCACCGAGCTCGCGGCCGGCTCGGCGCCGTCGTATTGCTCCTTGAGCCGCAGCAGCACCGACGCGTCGTCGCCGGTCGTGCTGAACCACCCGCCGTCGACCTCGTCCCAGAACAGGGCGTGCAGCCGCTGGTGCAGCGTGACGGCGCGCGTGAGCCACCGTGGGTCGCCCGTGGCCTGGAACAGCTCGAGGAAGCCGAAGGCCATGAAGGCGTAGTCCTCGGCGTAGCCGTCCAGGCGGGCGTCGCCGTTCCGGTAGCACCGGCGCAGCGTCTGCGTCGGCTCGTGCCACAGGTGCGCCCAGGCGAACTCGGCGGCCCGGACGGCGTCGGCCACGCAGGGCGCGTGATCGAGGACGCGGCCGGCGCGCGCGCAGGCCGCGATCATCAGGCCGTTCCACGCCGCAATCACCTTGTCGTCGAGCCGTGGCCGGGGCCGAGACGCCCTGGCCGTGAGCAGGCGCGCGCGGCCGCGCGCGAGGCGTGTCTCCACCGCGGCCGGCGCCTCGCCGAGGGCGTCGGCCACGGCGTCGACGGCACGCGCGACGTACAGCAGGTTCCTGCCGGCGAACTCCCCCTGCGGGTCGAATGGCGCATTGCCGTCGGGCAGCACGCCGTAACGCTGGCAGTACGCCTCCGCATCGTCACCGAGCAGGGCACGCAGGTCGGCGTCCCGCCAGACGTAGAAGGCGCCTTCCAGGCGGTGGGCTTTCGGATCCGCCGCGTCTTCGGGCGGCACGCTGTCGGCGTCTTCAGCCGAGTAGAAGCCGCCCTCGGGGGCGCTGAGCTCGCGGCGCACGTACGCGAGCGTGTCGAGGGCCACGTCGGCGTGTGCCCGGTCGCCCGTCAGCTGCGCCGCCTCCACGTAGGCCAGCACGAGCTGCGCCTGGTCGTAGAGCATCTTCTCGAAGTGCGGCACGCGCCAGTCGCCATCCACCGCGTAGCGGTGGAAGCCGCCGCCGACGTGGTCGCGCACGCCCCCGAGCGCCATGGCCTGGAGCGTGGCGAGCGCCATGTCACGCGGCTCGGCCGCGCCCGTCCGTGCGTGCTCGCGCAGCAGGAACAGCAGTTCGCTCGGCCGGGGGAACTTCGGGGCGTTGCCGAAGCCCCCCCGCCGGCGGTCGAACGCGGCCGAGAAGTCCTGTACGGCCTTGTCGAGAACCACCGGCCCCGGCACCTCGGAGGACGGTGTCACCGCCTGGAACGACCGCAGGCGGTCGAGCATCACGCCCGCCGACTGCTCCACCTTCTCGCGCTCGTCCCGCCACACCCGCGCGATCTCCTGGAGGATCTCGACGAATCCTGGCCGGCCCCAGCGCCCGGTCGGCGGGAAGTAGGTGCCGCCGTAGAACGGGCGCAGATCCGGCGTCAGCCAGACGCTCATCGGCCACCCGCCGGATCCGGTCGTCGCCTGGACGAACGCCATGTAGACGCGATCGACGTCCGGGCGCTCCTCGCGGTCCACCTTGATCGACACGAAGTGCCGGTTCAGCACCTCGGCCACCGCAGCGTGCTCGAAGCTCTCGTGCTCCATCACGTGGCACCAGTGACACGTCGAGTACCCCACCGACAGGAAGATCGGCTTGCCCTCCCGGCGGGCGCGCGCGAAGGCGTCCTCGCCCCATGGCTCCCAGTCGACCGGATTGTCCTTGTGCTGCAGCAGGTACGGGCTCTGTTCCGACGCCAGGCGGTTGGGCACGCGGTCCTTTCGGGAGGAAGGTCAGGGCTGGGTGACGAGAGCCTGTGCCGCGGGGGCGCCCTCCGGGATCCGCCGGCGCGAGCGTGCATGGGCAGCCGTGAACTCCACGCCGTACAGCAGGATGACCGCCGAGACATAGACCCACGACAGGAACACGATCACCAGCGTGATCGACCCGTTCAGCATCCGCAGTTGCGGGCTGTGCCGCAGCACCCACGAGAAGACCTCGAAGGCGCCGCGCCAGAGGAGGCCGGTGAGGATGGCGCCCAGCCAGACGTCCTTGAACCGGGTGCGGGCGTTGGGCACGTAGTAGAACACGAGCCCGAGCGCCAGGATCAGCAGCGCGAGCACGACCGTCTGCAGCACCACTGCCTGGGACGGCACGAACGGCAGCGGTTCGAGAACCCGCCAGATCCACGACGTCCGCGCCACGTGCAGCACGCTGACGATGCCCAGGGCCACCAGCAGGGCCCCGCCAGCCGCGACGAGCAGCAGGAACGACACCAGCCGGTGCTTCCAGAAGCCACGGGGCGTCTCCACGCCCCATGCCTCGTTGACGGCGCCGGTGATGGCCGAGAAGACGCCCAACGAACCCCAGACGAGCACGATCACGCTGCCGACGCCCAACCGGATGCCGCCGGCACGGAAGGCGTCGAGCTGCGCGGTCACGAA
>CAWULT010000043.1:0-32499 GCA_963923455.1 uncultured bacterium | reverse complement strand
CGCGCCCCCGCCCGCCGTCTCAGCCGCCCCCGACACCACGAGCGCAACGGCCACCATCGCGCCACCGGCTACCCCGATCATCGTGCGCATGCGGTTCCCCCTGTCCGAGGCGTAACGATACAACGAGGTGCGCGCCGCCGCTCGATTACCCCTCACGGGCAGGGACATTTCCGGCCCGCCGCGCCGTTTCGTGCCACCGTGGGCGAGGCCGCGCGGCTCTCCCGCCGGGCCCGCCCTGGCGCGAGTGGCGGCGTCAGCAGTTCTGCTAGGCTAGCCGCCATGGAGAGCCAGCCTGCCCTGCCGCTTGCACGTGCCAGAGGCGCCAGAGCGCTCGTCTTCTACGGCGGCATGCTGGCGGTGGCCGTGGCCGCCTTCTTCGCGGTGCGCTCGGTCGGAGTGAACCTGACGGCGCCCGGCGGCCCCGGGCTCTGCCCTGTTGCGGCCGGCCAGAGCATGAACACCCTGTTTCACTCGCTCCTGGCGCTGGCCGCGATCATCGTGACGTCCCGCCTGGTGGGCGTGGCGTTCCGCCATCTCGGGCAGCCGAGCGTGATCGGCGAGGTGTTCGGGGGCATTCTGCTCGGCCCGTCGCTGCTCGGCTCTGTCGCGCCGAGCCTCTACGCGCTGCTCCTGCCATCCAGCGTGGCGCCCTTCCTGGGCACCTATGCCCAGATCGGGGTCATCCTCTACCTGTTCCTGGTCGGCCTCGAGCTCGACCTGGGCATCCTCCGCACCAGCGGCCAGGCAGCGCTGGCCATCTCGCACGCCAGCATCGTCGTGCCCTTCTTCCTGGGCTCGTGCCTCGCGCTCGTGCTGTATCCCGCGCTGTCGACCTCCGCGGTCCCCTTCACGGTGTTCGCGCTGTTCCTGGGGGTATCGCTGTCGGTGACGGCCTTTCCGGTGCTGGCGCGCATCCTGACCGACCAGGGCATCAGCCGGAGCCGCATGGGCGCTCTGGCGCTGACCTGCGCCGCAATCGACGACGTCACGGCATGGTGCCTGCTGGCCGTGGTCGTCAGCATCGCGCAGTCGGATCTCTCGGACGCCGTCCGTACGGTCGCGCTCACCGGCGCCTTCGTCGTCGTCGTGCTGAAGTTCGTGGCACCCGTGGTACGGCAGCGGCTGCTGCCACGGATCGAACAGGCACCCGATCTGACACGCACGAGCCTGAGCATCATCTTCAGCGCCATCCTGCTGTCGGCGATGACCACCGAGTTCATCGGCATCCACGGCTTCTTCGGCGCGTTCCTGTTCGGGGCAATCATCCCCCACAGCAGCCGTATCGCCGGGGAGTTGACCCGCCGCCTCGACGACATCGTGGCGGTTCTGCTGCTGCCGGCGTTCTTCGCCTATACGGGCATGCGGACCCAGATCGGCCTGGTCAGCGGCGCCGGCAACTGGCTGCTGTGCGCGGCCATCATCGCCGTCGCCTGCGTGGGCAAGTTCGGCGGTACGGTGATGGCCGCCCGATTCTCAGGCCTGGGATGGCGGGACGCGTCGGCGCTCGGCGTGCTGATGAACACGAGGGGCATGGTGGAGCTGATCGTCCTCAACCTGGGGCTCGATCTCGGCGTCATCTCGCCGACGCTCTTCACGATGCTCGTGATCATGGCGCTCGTGACCACCTTCATCGCGACGCCGCTCCTGCACTGGCTGCTGCGTGATCACCCCTGGATCGAGCGGTCGGCTGGGCACGTCGGGGCGATGGCTGGCTGACGCGACACCGGTGCGGCCGGCCCTGACGCCGTGCGGTAGAGTATCGCCCCATGAAAGCCGCTCTTTGCGCCGCCCTGCTGCTCCTGCCAGCCACGCTCCAGGCGCAGTGGCCCGAGTTCAAGACCCCCTCGGCACCACGAACGGCGGACGGCCGGGTCGACCTGCGAGCGCCAGCGCCCCGGACAGCCGACGGCCGGCCCGACCTGTCCGGTATCTGGGACAAGGGGCTGATGCCGAACGAGGTACCGCCCCCGGGGTTCTTCGCCGGAATCGCGCCGTCGCAGGCGTTCCGTAATCTGAACGCGGCGGTGCCAGGTGGTGTGCCCCTGCAGCCGGCGGCGGCGAAACTGAAGGCGGAGCGATTCGGGCGCAACAGCAAGGACCACCCCGACGCCTACTGCCTGCCGCTGCACCCGGTGCAGCTGCACCTGCATCCGCAGCCCCGTAAGATCGTCCAGACCCCCGGTCTGGTGCTCATCGCCTACGAGGCCAACGACGGGCGGCGCGAGATCTTCACGGACGGCCGCCGGCTGCCGACGGGGGAATTCGAACCATGGTGGTACGGCTACTCCGTCGGCCGGTGGGAGGGCGACACGCTGGTCGTCGAATCCACCGGGTTCAAGGACGGGTCGTGGCTCGACGAGCACGGCACGCCCGGGAGCGACGCGCTCCGGGTCACCGAGCGGTTCCACCGGCCTGACTACGGCACCCTGGACGTCACCGTCACGATCGACGACCCCAAGACGATGACCAGGCCCTTCTCCTTCACGCTGCAGCAGCGCCTGATGCCCGATACCGAACTCATCGAGTTCGTCTGCGGCGAGAACAACCGCAGCGCGGCGCACCTGGTCGCCAACTGAACGTTCGCCGTCGCCGGCGCGAAGCGCCGACGCGCTCTCGGCGCCCGGCGCGCCTCGCGCCATGAGCCCCCCGCGATGCCGGACACACCACCGCGGATACGCACGGCATCGGCCGGACGGGTTGGCGAGTGAACGGAGAGTGACCCTGAGGGGCCGAAAGCCTGGCGGGGAGCAGAGCGGGGAGCAGAGGAGCCGGGAGCCGCCGACGCGGCCCCCGGCTGGTCGTGCGGGTGTTACCAGTCCACGCCGACGTTGATGCGGAAGATCCGCGGCAACAGCACGGCGGTGGGCGTCGGCCACGTCGCGTTGAGCAGCGGCGAGTAGGCCAGGTTGTCGTTCGAGTTGAACATGTTGACGATGTCGAGGCTCAGGTTCGTGCGCGTCCGGCCAGCCCGGATGATCTTGCCGATGCGCATGTCGATCTGATCGATCCGGTCGCCGAACTGCGTGTTGGGGGCGATCAGGTTCACCGTGGCGTTGGCCGTGGCCGCCAGCGGACGGCCCAGCGTCGCCACGATCGTGGGATCGTTGGCCTGGAAGATCTGCGTGGCCTGGAGCGACACGCCGGGACGGCTGCTGAACGTGCCGCTGACCTGCACGTCCACCTTGGGCACGAGGTAGCTCGCGTTCGTCTTGTAGGTGGTGAGCAGCGGTTCGACCTGACGGCAGTACGGGTCCAGGGTGCGATACTCGGGCACCTGCGGTTTCACGTCGCAGACGTCCTCGACCGTGCGGCCCGTGCTCGTGCCGCCCTGGACGTTCAGGCCGTTCAGCAGGCGCGCCTGGAACGTGATGTCGAATCCGTCCCAGTAGCGCTGGTAGTCACCGTAGGAGTTGGCGGCCTTGCGGACGTTGTCCGACGCCCGCGCCGCCGCGGCGGCCGTGATGTTGTAGAGGCCGCCGACCTGATATCCCCCGCCGTTCGGCAGGTTCGAGTTGGCGGGCGCCGTCACGCTGAACGTGCCGTAGTCGGCCGGGGACACGACGACGTTGTCCGTCACGTCCGCGCCGTCGTAGATGGGCCACCACCGGCGGTAGTACCCGATCTCGGCCGACACCCGCGGCAGGATCTGCTGCTGCACCGACACGCCGAACTGCCAGTCGTAGGGCCGCGCCTTCCAGCCCTGCAGCACCGACGGGTCGAGCGTCGTCGTCGCGCGGGTCCGGCCGTAGTTCGGGTCGCCCTGGCCGCACAGGTCACCGCCAGAGGCGCGCAGGTCCTGCACCGACGCATCCAGGAGGTTGCAGTCCACGCGATAGTTGCCGTTGGCGTCCGTCCACGGGCGGGACGCGAGCGTCACCACGCGGGCCGCCGGGTTCGCCGCGTCGAAGCGGCCGGCGTTCGAGGCCGGGTGCAGGTAGCGCCCGACGTTGGCCTTCACCGACGTCTTGCCGTTGCCGAACAGGTCGTAGGCCCAGCCCACGCGCGGGCTGAGGTCGAGGTAGGCGTCCACGCCCCGCGCCTCGGCCAGGGTCAGTGTCTGCGGCCACCACACGTCCTGCGGAATCGTCTGCTCGGGGAAGAGGCTCCACGCCCGATCGAACCGCAGGGCGCCCTGCAGCGTCATCCGGCCGAACGTCCACTGGTCCTGCGCGAAGAACGCCGCGTAGGCCGTCCGGACGTGCCGGCTCCACGGTCCCGCCTGGATGGTCACCTGGTTCGGCACCCCGTAGCCCATCGCCACGCCCTGCGCGTTGACGCCCGCGCCGAAGCGGTACGTCATGCGCTGGCTGTTCGTGATGATGTCGAACAGGTTGTCGTCGTCCTTGTGGTAGGCGCCCTGGTAGCCGAACTTCATGTTGTGGGAGCCCGTCACGTAGCTGGCCGAGGCATTCCACGTGTTGGCGGAGATGTAGCCGGTCGGCCAGTTCGACGAGCGGTACTTCAGGTTGCCGCCCACCGTGAGGCCGCCCGGCGCGGCCGAGGACACGCGGTTGCCGTTGGCGTCGAAGAACTGCACCGTCTGCTCCTGCACGCGGATCAGGTCGCGCGTCGGGTTGCCCGGCCGCTCGGTGTAGCCCCACTGCGAGAGATACGTGCCGAAGCCGGCCTCGAGCAGGAGCTTGCTGGTCACGGTGCCGGTGTACTTGGCCTGCCGCACGCTCTGGTGCGTGCTGGCGTAGTCGCCCGTCTCCGGCGAGTTCGGGCCGGCGCCGAAGAAGCCGTTGGTCTGGCTGCCGCCGTAGATCCAGCCGTCCTTGTTCGAGTTGCAGTACTGGTCACCCGTCCACGCGGCGCCCGAGCAGTTCGGCTGCTCGTCCCAGAAGCCCATGATCTTGTTCTTGGGCGTGAGCTGCATCGTCAGGCGCAGCGACGCGATCCGGCGGTGGTTGTCGATGCGGCCCTGCCGGGTCATGTCCGGCTCGTAGAGCCACTTCGTGGCGTCACCCGCGTTCTTGTTGGCGAAGATGCCGGGCTGGGCGTCCGCCGCGTCCACCGCGCGGTAGTTGAAGAAGAACCAGAGCTTGTCCTTCTTCAGGGGGCCGCCGAGCGACGCCTGGTAGTCGCGGGTCAGCAGGGCCGGCGCATAGCGGCCGAGCACGCTCAGCTGCTTCGCGTCGTAGTTGTTGCCCTGCATGTCGTCGTTGAAGCCGGAGAACAGCGCCGAGCCCGAGAAGGTGTTGCCGCCCGACTTCGGGATGACGGTCATCTGCGGACCGCCCGTCTCCGCCTCGCCGAGGTTGCCGGAGATGCTGAAGGTGACCTCCTGCGCGTTCTGCATGTCGGGGATGTAGCCCGAGACGCCCGCACCGCCACGCGACGCGCCGGTGTTGATGCCGTCGAGCGTCAGGCGGCCGTCCTGCGAGTTGCCGCCGTGCGCGGTGAACAGCAGCATGCCCGGGCGAAGCTGCGCCTGGCCGTTGCCGGCGACCACGCCGGGCGCGAGCTGCAGCACGTCGTTGTAGGACCGCGAGGTGGGCAGCGTCTGCAGAATCTCGCCGTCGAGCACCTGCTGGCGGCGGGCGCTGCGGACGTCGACGATGGGCGACTCACCCGTGACCGTGACCGTCTCCTCGAGTGAGCCGACACGCAGTTCGGCGTTGAGGGTGGCGTTCCTGGCCGCGGTCAGCTGCACGTTCTCCTGCTTGACCGTGCTGAAGCCCGGCAGCGTGAACGTGAACGTGTACATGCCCGGCGGCAGGGCCACCAGGTTGTACTGGCCGCTGCCGTCCGTCGTCACGGAGCGAACCTTCTCGAGCAGCGCCGGGCTGGCCGCTTCCACCGTGACGCCCGGCAGGACCGCTCCCGAGGTGTCGCGGACGGTGCCGCCGACCGTGGCTGCGTCCTGCGCCCAGGCCCCGGTGGGCGCCAACAGCCCAGCCAGAACCATCAGTATCCCGAACCACTGTCTCATGCAGATCCCCCTCAACCCCCGCACCGTGATGCTGCGCGCTCCGGGCGCCGGCCCGACCCGGCCGGAGCTACACGTCTACCCATTCATATCGCGCACGGATTTTCGCTATCGGCGCCCCCTGCTGTCAATGCCCGGGCTAATACGAATGGGGTATGCCACGGTCACCCCATCGGGTGAGGCCGGTCGGTCGGAGAGGACTCGGTCCCCCCCGGCGGGAGATGACCTGTGCTAAGAATCGGTCCGTGTCCGGCTCACCCTCTTCTGTCTCCGAGGTCCAGGACGGCCTGGCGGCGCAGCACTACGTCGCCGACCGCCCCCTGGCGGTCGCCCTGTTCCTGGCCCTCCGGCTCGGGCGCCCCCTGTTCCTCGAGGGTGAGGCCGGCGTCGGCAAGACCGCCCTCGCGGTGGCGGCGGCCGGGATGCTCGGGGCCGACGTCATCCGGCTGCAGTGCTACGAGGGTCTCGACGTCACGCACGCCGTCTACGAGTGGGACTACGCCCGCCAGCTGCTCGAGCTCCGGATCCTCGACGCCGCCGGGTCGCTCGACCGGGCCCGGGCCCGCCGCGAGCTGTACAGCGAGGCGTTCCTGATCAAGCGCCCGCTGCTGCAGGCCATCGACCCGGCGCGCCCGCGGCCGGCGGTGCTGCTCATCGACGAGATCGACCGGGCCGACGAGGAGTTCGAGGGCTACCTGCTCGAACTGCTCGCCGACTTCCAGATCACGATCCCGGAACTGGGCACCATCCGGGCGGCCAGGCCGCCGCTCGTGCTCCTGACGTCCAACCGCACCCGGGACGTCCACGACGCACTCAAGCGCCGGTGTCTCTATCAGTGGATCGACTACCCGTCGTTCGAGAAGGAACTGGCCATCGTCCGCGCCCGGATGCCCCAGGCCGCCGCGCGTCTCGCGGAACAGGTGACCGCGGTCGTCCAGGCCCTGCGGGCCGAGGACCTCGACAAGGTGCCCGGCGTCTCCGAGACGCTCGACTGGGTGGCCGCGCTCTCGGCCCTCGACGCCGCCGCCCTCGACCCGCAGGTGGTCGATGACACGCTGGGCGTGCTGCTGAAGTCCAAGGACGACATCGATGCGATCCGCGGCGAGCGCCTCGCTGGCCTGCTGGCCAGGTCGATGGCGCACGCGCCCGCGGCCGGCGCGGCCCACCCCCGTTCGGGCCCGGGCGCCTGACCATGGCCTCGCACCTGCTGCACAACCTGCTCGTGTTCGGCCGCCTGCTCCGGCGCGCCGGGCTCGACGTGCACCGGGCCCGCCTGCTCGACACGGCCGCCGCGCTGCAGCACGTCGACATCGGCTCGCGCGACGAGGTGCACGCCGCCTGCCGGGCCCTGCTCGTTCACCGCCACGACGACCTGCCGACCTTCGACCGCGCCTTCGCGCTGTTCTGGCGTGCCCGGCCTCACGCTGACGACGCGGCCAGAGACGTCCTGGCCGCCAAGCGGCGGCAGCCGCCCGGCCCGCCGCAGCCGCCTGGACCGTCCTCGGCAACGGGTGCGCTGCAGCCGGCGGCGATCGAGGCGGCCGACCCAGAGGCCGAGGCCGTCGAGGTGGGCACCTGGAGTGCCGAGCCTGGCCTGGCGAAGAAGGACTTCGGCACCTTCACGGCGGAGGAAGTCCGCGCGGCCCACGCGGCGCTCGAGCGCCTGGCCTGGACGCCAGGCCTGCGGCGCACGCGGCGCTGGGTGCCCGGCAAGGGCGCGGGCCTCGACCTGCGGCGCGCGCTCGCGCTCGGCCGGCGCACGGGCGGCGACATCGTGACCCTGCCCCGGCGCCGGCGCCGCGACCGTCCGCGCCCGCTCGTGCTGCTCTGCGACGTCAGCGGGTCGATGGAGCGCTACTCGCGGCTGCTGCTCCACTTCGCGCACGCCATGTCGGGGCGCGCCCGCCACCTCGAGGCGTTCCTCTTCTCGACGAGCCTGACCCGGGTCACCCGGCAGTTGCACCACCGCAGCGTCGACGCCGCCGTGTCCGCCGTCACCGACACGGTGGGAGGGTGGTCCGGCGGCACGCGCATCGGCGAGTCGGTCCGGCAGTTCCACCGCGAGTGGGGCCGCCGCGTGCTGCACCGCGGCCCGGTGGTCCTGCTGGTGTCCGACGGCTGGGACCGCGGTGACCCGGCGCTGCTGCGGGGCCAGGTGGCGCGGCTCCAGCGGCGCTGTACCCGGCTCATCTGGCTGAACCCGCTGATCGGCACTGCCGGCTACGCCCCCCTGACGCGTGGGCTGCAGGCTGCGCTACCGTATGTGGACGACTTCCTGCCGGTCCGGACGCTGAACGACCTCGCCGATCTGGCGACGCACCTGAACACCCTGTCGTCGACCGGCGCGCGCCGCCCCTGACGGCGCTCGGACGTCGCGACGGCATCGGAGGTCGACTGAGGAGCTGACGTGGAGATCTCGGGCACCTACACATTCACGGCGCCACCCGACCGGGTCTGGGCCACGCTGATGGACCCCGCCACGATCGCTTCGTGCATCCCCGGCTGCCAGGCGCTCGAGCCGGACGGCGAGGACCGGTACCGGGCGCGGCTCGCCGTCACGCTGGCCGCGATCACCGGCACCTATGACGGCATCGTGACGATCAGCGACAAGGCCGCGCCGGAGCGCTATCGCCTGACCGTCGAGGGCCAGGGCAAGCCGGGCTTCGTCAAGGGGAACGCGACGATCGCACTGCGGCCCGAGGGCGGGGGCACGGTGGTCGACGTCAGCGGACAGGTCGACGCTGGCGGCCCGATCGCCCGGGTCGGCCAGCGCCTGATCGGCAGCGTCGCGAAGATGATGCAGGACCGCTTCTTCAGCTGCCTGCAGGGCAAGACGTCGTAGCCGGCCCGCCCGCGTGCTACCCGCGCGCGGCCGCGTCGGCGAGCGCCCGCCGCGTGAAGACGACGACCATCGCGCGCCGGTACTCGGCGCTCGCGTGGATGTCGGCGTTGACGTCCTCGAGGCCGTCGGCCGCGTGGGCGGCAGCCGCCTCGAACGTCGCGGCGTCGGCCGGCCTGCCGGCGAGTGCCTGCTCGACGGCCGCGAGTCGCGTCGCGTGCGTGCCCACGCCGGTGAGCCCCACCCGGGCGCCGCGGACCGTTCCGCCCTGCAGGTCCAGCACGGCGGCGACGCCGACGATCGGGAAGTGCGAGGCGCGCTGGCTCAGGCGGGCGTAGGCCGCAGCCCGCGCGGGAGCGAACCGCACGGCCACGATCAGCTCGTCGGGTGCCAGGTCCACCGTGAAGAGGCCGAGGAAGAAGTCGCGTGCCCGCACCGTGCGCGTGCCGCCGGGCCCGCGCAGCACGATCTCGGCGTCGAGGGCCAGCATCGCGGCCGGATAGTCGGCCGCCGGGTCCGCGTGGGCGAGGCTGCCGCCCAGCGTGCCGCGGTTGCGCACCTGCGGATCGCCGATCGCGCCGGCCACCTCGGCGAGCATGGGACACGCGTCGCGTACCAGCGCCGACGACGCCACCGCATGGTGCACCGTGCCGGCGCCGATCTCGATCAGGCCGTCCTGCCGCCGGATGCCCGACAGCTCCGGCAGGCGCGCGACGTCGACGAGCAGCTGCGGCTCGCTGAGCCGCAGCTTCATCAGCGGAATCAGGCTGTGCCCGCCGGCGAGGATCTTGGCGCCGTCGCCGGCCGCCAGCTTCGCGATCGCGTCGTCGAGCGACGCGGCCCGGTAGTAGTCGAAGCTCGAAGGAATCACGCCCGGCCTCCCTGCATCAGCCGCCACAGCTTCTCCGGCCGCAGCGCCATGTCCACGTGCGTGACGCCATAGGCGCTCAGCGCGTCGACCACCGCGTTGACGATCGCCGGCGTCGACCCCAGCGTCCCCGCCTCGCCCACGCCTTTCGCCCCCAGCGGGTTCACCGGTGTCGGCGTGACGGTGGTGTGCATCTCGAACCACGGGAAGTCGGTCGCACGCGGCATCGCGTAGTCCATGTACGACCCGGTGACGAGCTGCCCGTCGCTCGAATACACCGCCTCCTCGAGCAGCGCCTGGCCGATGCCCTGCGCCAGCCCGCCGTGAATCTGCCCCTCGACGATCAGCGGGTTGATCAGGTTGCCGGCGTCGTCGACGGCCACCAGGCGCTGGAGCTTCGGCTCGCCCGTCTCGCGATCCACCTCGACGACGCAGATGTGGCAGCCGAACGGGTAGGTGTTGTTGCTCGGCTCGAAGAACGCCTCCTCGCTGAGGCCCGGCTCGAGCCCCTCCGGCAACGGCACCGGGATGTAGGCGAACGACGCGACCTCGGCGAAGGTCTTCGCCCGCGCCGGCGCCCCCTTCACCATCACCGCGCCCTGCTCGAAGACGATGTCCTCGGGCGCGGCCTCGAGCAGCGCCGCCGCGAACCTCGCCATCTTCGCCTTCACCTTGCCGCCCGCCATGTGCAGCGCCGCGCCGCCCACGGCCTGTGAGCGGCTGCCGAAGGTGCCGATGCCCTGCTTCACGACCGCCGTGTCGCCGTGGTGGATCGTCACGTGCTCGATCGGCACGCCGAACTGGTCGGCCAGCATCTGCGCGAACGTCGTCTCGTTGCCCTGCCCGTGCGGCGAGGCGCCGGTCGTCGCGCTGATCCGGCCGTCGCGCTCGATCGTCACCTGCGAGTGCTCCCACCCGCCGGTCGGCAGCGACGCCGAGGGGCCGATGCCGCAGACCTCCACGTACATCGACAGGCCGATGCCGACGAGCCGCCCCTCGGCACGCTGCCGGTCGCGTTCCCGCTTCAGGTTCTCCCAGTCGCAGGCCGCGAGCGCCGCGTCGAGCGCCTTCTCGTAGTCGCCCGAGTCGTAGATCGCGCCCATCTGGGTCTGGTACGGGAACTTGTCCTTCGGAATGAAGTTGCGGCGGCGCACCTCGGCGCCGTCCATCTTCAGTTCACGGGCCAGCATGTCGAGCGCCCGCTCGACGAAGTAGGTCGCCTCGGGCCGCCCGGCGCCGCGGTAGGCGTCGGTCGGCGTCTTGTTGGTGAAGACCTCGGTCAGCGTCGCGCGAATCGCCGGGATGTCGTAGGTGGCGTTGGCCATCAGCATCGTCAGCGTCGGGATGGCCGCCGTCAGCAGCATGTTGTACGCGCCGATGTCCGCGATGAGGCGCATCTTGATCCCCAGCACCCTGCCGTCGCGCCGGGCCGCCACGTCGATGTGGCAGATGATGTCGCGGCCGTGCGTCGTCGCCACGAACGCCTCGGACCGGTCCTCGATCCACTTGACCGGGATCCCCAGCTTCCGGCTGACGGCCGCGGTGACGTACTCCTCGCCGTAGATGTTGATCTTGGCGCCGAAGCCGCCGCCGACCTCCGGGGCGATGGCGCGAATCTGGTCCTCGCCCATGCCGAGCACCGTGGCGAGCATCGACCGCAGGATGTGGGGGTTCTGCGTCGACGACCACACGGTCATCGTGCCCCGTCCCGGCTCGAAGTGCGCGACCACGCCGCGCGGCTCCATCGCGTTCGGGATCAGCCGCTGGTTGTGCATCCGCTGGGAGATGACGATCTCGGCGTTGCGGAACGCCTCGTCGACGGCCGAGTCGTCCACGGACTTTCCGTCGGGGCTGACGCCGGTGCCGCTCGGGAACGGGCCCAGCGCGACGTTGTTCGCGAATCCCTCGTGCACGAGGCCGGGCCGGCCCGTCAGCGCGAGGTCGGGGTCCACGACGGCCGGCAGCTGGTCGTACTCGACGACGATGGCGTCGGCCGCGTCGCGCGCGACGTAGCGGTCCGCCGCCACCACCACCGCCACCGGCTCACCGGCGTAGCGCACCACGTCGACCGCCACCGCGCGGTGCTCGGGCGACGGGAACGGCGTGCCGATCGGCATCGGCTTCAGGAACTCGGCGACCTGGCGGCCGGTGAACACGGCCTCCACGCCCTCCATGGCCTCGGCAGCGCTGGTGTCGATCCGGCGGATGCGCCCGTGGGCCACGTCGCTGCGCTTGAAGGCGAGGTGCTGGAGACCGACGATCTTGACGTCGTCGACGTAGGTGCCGCGGCCCTGGATCAGGCGGGGATCCTCGCGGCGCTTGACGCGCTGCCCCACCAGCTTCGGAAGGACGGGACTCGACATCGCTACCTCCCCTGCCCCTTGTCGGCCGCGTGCCTGATCGCGTTGACGATGTGCTGATAGCCGGTGCAGCGGCAGAAGTTGCCGGCGATGCCCTCCCGGATCTCACGCTCGTTCGGCGCCGGGTTGTCCTGCAGCAGGCCCGCCGCGGCCATGATCATGCCCGGGGTGCAGTAGCCGCACTGCAGGCCGTGTTCCTCCCAGAAGCCTTCCTGCAGCGGATGGAGCTGCCCGTCGCGCGCCATGCCTTCGATCGTCGTGACCGCGGCGCCGTCCGCCTGGACGGCGAACACCGTGCACGACTTGGCCGTGCGTCCGTCGATGAGCACGGTGCAGGCGCCGCACTGCGTGGTGTCGCACCCGATGTGGGTTCCCGTGAGGTTCAACTGCTCCCGCAGGAAGTGGACGAGCAGGGTTCGGGGCTCGACCTGCGCCTTGCGCAGCCGGCCGTTGACGGTGATCGCAACCTGGACCATTGGAGGTGCCTCGCGAAGTGAAGGCGCCGATTGTCGGTCCCGCCGCAACCCGCTGTCAACGCCCAAGCGTCAGCGGCCGGCCGCGGCGCGTTCGTCCGCGCGTGCGCCGCGCAGGATCGCCGCCAGCCCGTAGTTGCCTTCGTGGCAGGCGTACTCGAACATCAACTCGCCAGCCTTGCGCTTGAGGGGCATCATCGCGGTCCACGGCCGCGTCCACACGGTGGGGTCGTCGATGGTGACGCTGTACTCGAGCGTGTCATCCGAGACGCGCCGGAACCTCTCGGTGAGATGCAGGCCGTCGGTCGAGCCGCGGAAGTTCGCGTTCGGCGAGAAGTTCGTCGTGTCGACGACGAGGGTGTCGCCCTCCCAGCGCCCGCGCGAGTCGCCGTGGTACTGCGTGATGGCCTTGCCGATGTGCGGACTGCCGTCCACGGGGATGATGCGTGCGTCGTGCATCATCTCGGTGCGCAGCGCCACGACGCCCGGCCCTTGGGTCAGCTCGAAGTAGCTCTGGTACCCCGCCATCAGGTTGGGCGTGCTCGCCGCGATGCACCGGGTGCTCCCGGAGAGGTCCTGCACGCGGTCCGCGGGGCCACGGTCCCGCAGCGCGGCCAGGCGGGCCCTGGCCCGCTCGGCGTATCCCGGCGCCGCGGGCGGAATGCGCCCGTCCGGCGGATCGATCACGAGCGACGTCCGATTGTCGAACACCCGCTCCGACAGCCACGACTGATCGTAATTGCCGGTCTGCGTGTCGGCGGACGTGAACTTCGACCTGCCCTCGAGCGCGGCGGTGATCAGCTCGTCGAAGAAGAAGGCGTCGCCACCGTCGAGCAGCGCCTTGACCTTCACCTGCAGGTCCGCGAGCTCCGCGTCGGAAATCGTCGCCCGGCCGGCCCACTGCCTGGGGCGCTCGAGGGGCGTCATCGTGTTGTTGCCCCAGACCCCCTGCAGGTCCGGCCGGCCCTCGACGGTGCGGGGCGCCGCCCACGCCGCGCCCGTGGGACGCCCCGCCTGCCCCGCCAGCGGCGCGGCCGCGAGCACCGCGGCCCCGATGACGAATGCCCAGCCCTGTCGACGCATCGACGTCTCTGCTCCCCTCAATCCCTGCCGTCAGCGGCGCGCGCCCAGCGCCTCGGTCAGCACCGACGTGTCGATGAACCCGGCCAGCTCGGCCCGGGTGCGCGGCGACCGCTGCTGCACGCCCGCCACCCACTTCTCTTCTTCGGTGAGGATGTCGAGCAGGTCCGCGGGCACGGCGAACGGAAACGCGTGGTGCTCCCAGCTGCGGGCGATCTGCGCCACAGGGTGGCTGGTGACGCGCGACAGCAGCGGGAAGTACCGTGCCGGCTCCTTCTGCAGCGCGCGCGTGGAGGTCGCCAGCGCCCGGACGAACTCCACGAGCTGCGCGCGCCGCGTCGGGTTGCCCAGCACGTCGGTGGTCGAGTAGACGCTGAAGAACTCGCGGTAGACGCGGTTGTCCTGGAACGTCACCGCGTCGGCTCCGAGCGCCTCGACCGCGTTCTGCGACTCGGGCTCCCACATCGAGATCGCGTCGGCGTCGCCGCGGACGACCGACGCCGCCATCTGATCGGCCGCGGCCGAGACCAGCGTGACCTCCGATTCCTGCACTCCTGCCGACCGCAGCATCGCCACCAGGTAGTAGTGGGCCGACGTGGTGCGCGGCACCACGATGCGCTTGCCGCGCAGGTCGGCCAGCGTGCGGATACCGGCCGACCGCCGCCCCACGATGCGGTAGAGGCCCTCGACCATCGTGAACAGCAACCGCACCTTGGGGTTGTCGCGCAGCACGACGAGCATCTGCGTCGTCGCGTTGGTGGCCGCGTGCGCGCCGTCGTTGGCGAGACTCCGGACGCCGCCGTTGATGTACTGCATCCGGGGTCCGAACGGCCCGTCCTTGGTCATGTAGACCGGTCCGGCCTCGAGCGTCGACGTCGCGCAGGCCACCGTGAACGGCGCCTGGGGCCCGAGCGGACCGGCCGGCGGCGGCGCGGGCGCCGACTGGCCCGCCACGAGCACGGGCGCGGCCACCACGAGGGACGCCGCCAGTATCCACCACCGCACGGTCATGCCACGCATCATGTCTCCGTGATGTCTGAGTTCGTACCCCCGGCGGGGCGCCTCCACCGACCGACAAGCGTAGACACGTCGTGGCGCAAATGACATACACCACAGGAGGTAGATGGCGGGCGGGCGCCCGCCGGGCTACGGCGTCGGCAGGCCGAACGCGAGGATGTTGGGGCCCGACGCCACGGCGACGAACTGCTGCCGGTCGAACACGTAGGTCATCGGCGACGACTTCCAGACCTGGCTGGTCTGGAAGCGCCACAGCGCCTTGCCCGTGCGGGCGTCGGCGGCCGCAAAGGCACCGCTGTCGTCGCAGAAGAACACGACGCCGCCCGCCGTGCTGAGGACGCCTCCCCACGAATCGACCGCCCCGGACTGCGGCAGTTCCCAGGTCACCGCCCCGGTCTGCACGTCGATGGCCCGCAGCACGCGCTGCGCGGGCTCGGGCGCGGCGCCGAAGGTGCCCCCCATGAAGCTCTTGCCCGGCTCCCACGGCTGGTCCACGCGGGTGAAGATGCCGCACTTGTCGTTGGTCTGCACGTAGAGCAGGCGCGTGCCCGGGTTGAACGACGCCGAGTACCAGTTCGACGCCCCCTCGAGCGACGGACAGACGCGGCGCCCCTCACGCGTCGGCTCCATGTTCGGCACGACCACGGGACGTCCCTCGGGCGTCAGGCCCGATGCCCACGTCACCTGCTTCACGTACTGCTTGCCCAGCAGGTACTGGCCGGTGGTCCGGTCCAGCACGTAGAAGTAGCCGTTGCGGTTGGCCTGCACCAGGAGCTTCCGCGGCCGCCCCTGCCACGTCGCATCGAGCAGCACCAGCGGCTGTTGCGCGTCGTAGTCGTGCACGTCGTGCGGCGTGAACTGGAAGTGCCACTTCAGCCGGCCCGTCTTCGCGTCGAGGGCCACGACCGAATCGGAGTAGAGGTTGTCGCCCTGCCGTTCGTCGCCGATCATGTCCGGGCCGGGGTTGCCGATCGCCCAGTAGAGCGTGTCGAGGGCGGGGTCGTAGCTGCCGGTCATCCAGGTGGCCGCGCCGGGATGATCGATGGCGCTGCCCTTCCACGTCTCCGAGCCCGGCTCGCCACGCGCGGGCACCGCCCAGAAGCGCCACGCCTCCTTGCCGGTCGCCTGGTCGTAGGCGGCGACGAATCCGCGCACGCCCTCGTCGCCCCCGGCGATACCCGAGATCACCAGGTTGCCGACCACCATCGGGGCCCCGGTCCCGTTGTAGTTCTGGTGCCAGTCGGCCATCTCCGTGTCCCACAGGAGCGCCCCCGTCTGCCGGTTCAGCGCGATCAGGTGGGCGTGATCGGTCGCCATGAAGACCCGGTCCCCGCTGACGGCCACCCCACGGTTGACGCCGCGCGCCGCCACACCGGCCAGGCCGCGCGTGCGCGGCCGACGATAGCTCCAGATCTGCCGCCCGCTGCCGGCGTCGAGCGCGTACAGCTCGTTGGCGGCCGTCACGTACATCACGCCTCCCACGACGACCGGCGTCACCTGGAGCTGCGCGGTGCCCGGCAGCGTGAACACCCACTTGGGCGCGAGGCGCGACACGTTGGCCGTGGTGATCTGCGCCGCGGTACTGTAGCGGTGGCCGCTCGTGTCGCCGTTGTAGCTGGCCCAGTCCGACTGCGACGTCACGGCGCGGTGGCGGCCGGCGGCGGTCTCGCGGAGCAGATGCAGCGCCCGGTCGTCGCCGAGCAGCTGGAGTTCGCCAGGGCTCTCGTTGAGCACGACGCCGTCGAGCGCCCGGCCGTCCGCGAGCGTCACCCTCGTCCGCCGCGGCCCGGCGTTGCTGCGGGGCCGCAACGTCCGGAGGAACGCCACCAGGTCGCCCGTCTCGGCACGCGACAGCGTGGCGAACGCGGGCATGCCCGCGCCCGGCACGCCGTCGCGAACCACCCCCTCGAGTTCCTGGTCGCTGCGCAACGGGATGCGCGCCACGATCGACGGCCCGAACTCGCCGCCACCGCCCTCGGTGCCGTGGCACGCGCCGCAGCGGCTGGCGTAGACCTGCCGGCCGGCCTCGACCGCCTGCGCGGCGGCGGGCCGCGCCCCGAGAACCACCGCGCACCCGACGAGCACACCCACCACCCCGAGCCGCCCGAGAAGACCTGTCGTCGACATGCGGGCTACTGTAGACCGACACCGCGACGGCGTCGATACCGCGATCGTGATAGTCGCGGGCGCCTCCGGCCGGCCGGGCCAGCTCCGACGACGGCCCGCCAGCCGGATCGATGGTGGCCCCAGCGTCAGGTTGACGCCGGCGCGCGCGAGGCCGCCGGCCCGGGCACGGGGACGTCCCGCGGCCCCAGGTGGAAGGGCACGCTCGCCATCGCGACGTTCGGCCTGAAGAACAGGGCCCCCTTGATGAGCAGCGCATGCTGATTGTGCAGCAGGTGCTGCCACATCCGGTGCGGCACGAACTCCGGCAGCACGACGGTCACGAAGCCGTGCGGGTCGGCCCGCTGCACGTCCCCCACGTATTCGAGCAGCGGCTCGAGCAGCGACCGGTAGGGAGACGCCAGCACGACCAGCTCGACGTCCTGACCCCACTCGGTCCACTGCTGGCGGACGACGGCCGTGGCGGCCGGGTCGATCTCGACGTAGACGGCGCGGACGTCGCCCGAGAGCGTGCGGGCGTAGCGCAGCGCCCTGACCACGGCCCGCTGCACCCCGCCGATCGGGACCAGCGCGACGTGCCCGCCAACCGGCTCCGGCTGCCAGCCGCGCAGGGTCAGCTCCGCGGCGACCGCGTCGTAGTGGCGGCGCGTGACGACGAACACGGCGACGAGCGCGGGAATCATCAGGATGATGATCCAGGCGCCTTCGGCGGCCTTGGTCACGGCGACGATGAGCAGCACCACGCCCGTGACGACGGCGCCGAACCCGTTGGTCGCCGCGCTCCATCGCCAGCCCTCCGTCCGCAAGTGCCGCCAGTGCATCACCATGCCGGCCTGCGACAGCGTGAAGGAGACGAAGACGCCGATCATGTAGAGCGGAATCAGCGCGTGGGTGTCGCCCCCGAAGACGACGAGCAGCACGGAGGCCAGCGCGCTCAGGATCACGATGCCGTTCGAGAAGGCCAGCCGGTCGCCCTGGTTCGTGAACTGACGGGGCAGGAAGCGGTCGCGGGCGACGATCGACGCCAGACGCGGGAAGTCCGCGTACGCGGTGTTGGCGGCGAGCACCAGAATCAGCATGGTCGCGGCCTGCAGCAGGTAGTACGGGACGCCACGTCCGCCGAAGATCGCGCGCGCCACCTGCGACACGACGGTCTCGGCGTCGGCCGGGACGATGCCGTAGGCGTGCGCCAGCAGCGTGATTCCCATGAACATCACGATCGAGAGCCCCGCCATCGTGACCAGCGTCGTCGCCGCGTTGCGGCTCTCGGGAGGCCGGAACGCCGGCACGCCGTTCGACACGGCCTCGACGCCGGTCATCGCGGTGCAGCCGTTCGAGAACGCGGTGAGCAGCGCAAAGGTCGACAGCACCCCCAGGCCACCCGAGGCGCCGGCCACGGCAGGCTCGACCGGCGTGATGGTGCCGGTGACGAATCGCCACGCGCCGACCCCCAGCATCGCCAGGATGCCGGCGATGAAGAAGTAGGTCGGCACGGCGAACACCCGGCCCGACTCGCGAAGGCCGCGCAGGTTGCCCAGCATCAGGACCACGACGAACGCCAACGACAGCCACACCGGGTCGAGGCGCCAGGACGGCAGCGCCGACGTGATGGCGGCCACGCCGGCGGCGATGCTGACCGAGACCGTCAGCACGTAGTCGATGAGCAGCGCCGCCGCGGCCACCAGGCTCGGCGCGCGGCCGAGATTCTCCCTGGCCACGATGTAGGCGCCGCCGCCGTTCGGGTACGCGTGGATCGTCTGGCGATACGAGAACACGACGATCGCCAGCAGCACGGCGATGAGTCCGCCGATCGGCGTGACCAGGCCGAGCGCGGCGACGCCGCCGACGAGCAGCACGCGCAGGATCTCCTCGGTGGCGTAGGCCACCGACGACAGCGCATCGGACGACAGCACCGCGAGCCCGGTGATTCTCGAGAATCGCTCGTGATGTGCGAGGTGCGAGGGAATGGGCGCGCCCACGAGCAGGCGCTTCGCCTGGGACAGGAACGATTCGTCGGACACGAGGACCTCCAATCGCCGACGGGGTTAGCTGACGGGCTCGAGGTTGGAGTCCTCTACCGGCGGATGCCGGATGCGCCCCGGGTGAGCGACGTGCTCACGGTGGGTCCCCCGCTTCGCTCCTCTCGGGAGCGAATTTGGCGATGGCTCGATTATCCGGCTCCGGGCGGGCGCCGTGGGCCGTCCTTACGGACTTCTTATGACTTTCTGAAGCCAGCCGGGTCGACCGTGACGACCGGGGGTGCCTCCGGCTCCGGTTCCGCCGGGGCTCCCGCGCGCCGGCCCTGCTGCTCCGCCCGCTCGCGCCGCAGCCGGTGCGCGAAGTCCTGCTCGACGAGCGCGGCCCAGGCCAGAGGCGCCAGCACGACCGCCACGGCCATCAACCGCGTGTGGGCCGTGAACCCGGGAACCGCCGCGCCTGCACCAGCAGCCGCCAGGGCGAGCACGGGGCACGTCACCCTCAGCCGGCGCCGCAGCTCGCGGAACCGGGCGTGCGCCAAGCCGGCCGCGAAGAGCGCGTTGGCGGCGGCGTCGGGGGCTGGAGGTGCGATGGTCGCCATGGTTCACCTCGACCTTCACGCTACGCCCCGGCGCCGTCAGAAAGTCGTAAAGAGTCCATCAGAAGAGCCGGGCGCGGCGGACGTGCCGGGAGGGCGAGTGGCAGAATGGAACCATCGCCGTGGTGCGCGCCGACCTCCTCCCTGCGTCCGTCAGCCTGGCCACACTCGCCGCCGCCACGGTCGCGATGCGCGCCGTGCCCGGTCTCAGCCCGACGACGGTGGCACTCGTACTGCTGCTCGTCGTGCTCGGCACGGCCACGCGGGCCCGCCTGCCAGTCGCCATCGGGGCATCGATCGCGGCGATGCTGTCGTTCAACTTCTTCTTCCTGCCACCGGTTGGGACACTGACGATCGCCGACCCGGAGAACTGGGTGGCCCTGATTGCCTTCCTGGTCGTCTCGGTGCTCGCGAGCCATCTCTCGACCGCGGTGCGCTCGCGGGCGGACGAGGCCGTGGCGCGGCGCAACGAGGTCACGCGGCTCTTCGACCTGTCGCGCGACGTCCTGCTGGCGACGGAGACCACTGGAGCCGTTGACGCGCTGGCGGCGCACGTGGCGCGCCGCTTCGAGCTGACCGCCGTCGCCATCTGCCTGCCCGGGGCCGGCGGCTGGACGATCCATCAGGGCGGCACCGAGCCGCTGCCGCTCGACACGGCCAGCCTCGACGCGGCGCTCGTCCGTGCGCAAGGCGTGCTCGAATCCAACGCACGGCGCCGCGACCGCGGCGGACGCGCGGCGGACGGCCCCGATCGCGGCGTGTGGCTGGTTCCCCTGCGGCACGGCACGAAGGCCGTGGGCCTGCTGGCGACGGCGTCGGCGGCGCTCGACACCAGCGCACTCGACGCCGTCGCCGGCGTGGTCGCGATTGCGATCGAGCGGGCGCAACTGCTGGCAGAACGCGACGCGACCGAGCAGGTCCGCCAGCGGGCAGACCTGGCGTCGACGCTGCTGGCCTCGCTGAGCCACGACCTGCGCACGCCGCTGACGGCCATCGGCGTCGCCGTCGCCAATCTGGCCCGGGCGCTGCCCGCCGACGAGCGGCGCGCGCAGAGCGATGCCGCCGTCGCCGAGGTCGGCCGCCTGACGCGGCTGGTGCAGGACATCCTCGACATGGCCCGGATCGACGCCGGGGCCATCGCCCTGGATCGACAGTGGGTGGCGGCATCCGACATCGTCGACGCGGCCCTCGCCCACGTCCGGCACGCGCTCTCCGGCCGCGCGCTGCAGATCGACGCCGGCGACGCGCTCGAGGTGGAGCTCGACCCGCGCCTCGTCTCGGCCGCCCTCGCGCACCTGCTCGAGAATGCCGCGCAGTACTCGCCGTCCGACCGGCTGATCGCGGTGGCCGCGCGCATCGACCGCGACGGGCTGCACGTCTGCGTGACGGACCAGGGCCCGGGCCTCGATCCGGGCGAACTGGAGCACCTGTTCGAACGCTTCTACCGCGGCGCCGCCGGCCGGCGCAGCGCGTTCGGTACGGGCATGGGCCTCTCCATCACACGCGGGCTGCTCGCGGCGGCGGGCGGCCGCGTCCGGGCCGAGAACATGGCGTCGGGCGGCGCGCGCTTCTCGATTCACGTCCCGGGCCCGGTGCGGCCGGCCACGGTGGCGCAGTAGGCACCCGATGGGCGCACGCATCCTGATCGTCGACGACGAGCCGAACATCCTGGGCACCGTGTCGTCCCTGCTGCGGTCGCGCGGCTACGAGGTGTTCTCGACGATGAGCGGACGCGCCGCGCTCGAGTCGCTCGAGCGCGACAAACCCGACCTCATCGTCCTGGACCTGGGACTCCCCGACATGGACGGGGTGGACGTCTGCCGTCACGTGCGCGAGGCGGCGAGCCTGCCGATTCTCGTCCTGTCGGCACGCGGCGGCGAGAAGGACAAGGTGCGCGCCCTCGACGCGGGTGCCGACGACTACGTCACCAAGCCGTTCGGCGCAGAGGAACTGCTCGCACGCATACGGGCCAGCCTGCGCCGCGTCGAGCCGGCGGCGCCGGCCAGCGAGCCGCTCGTCCGGGGCGACCTGGTGATCGATCGGGAGCGCTTCCGCGTCCAGCGAGCGGGCGAAGAGATCCGCCTGACGCCCAAGGAGTTCGAGCTGTTGACGTACCTGGCGCAGCACCCAGGCAAGGTGCTGACACACCGCGCCATCCTCAAGGCCATCTGGGGGGTGCACACGGCCGACCAGACCGAGCACCTGCGGGTGCTCGTCGGCGCGCTGCGCAAGAAGATCGAGCCCACCCCGTCGTCACCCCGGTACATCCTGACCGAGCCGTGGGTGGGGTACCGGTTCGCGGACCTCTGAGGGCGCGGTGAAACCGTTTCGCCCGATCCGGGTTCTCTCCTCCGGAGGATCCCGGGATGTCTGCTCGGTCCACGGCCGCTGGCTGCACCGCGGGTGAAGCGCGGTAAGGGGCGCCGCGGGCCAGGCCCGCCCCGGTGTGGCGACGCCCGCTACTCGAGTTGCCCGTCGAGCGCGAGCTGGTGGAAGTAGTGCACCACCTCGTCCTGGTGCTCGAGCAGCCAGTCGATCGACGGCTCCTGGCGCATCGCCTTCGTCAGCGCCTTCGTGGTGGCCTCCCGCTGCGTCTGGAACAGCACGCGCGGGTCGTAGTCGTCGGCCGTCAGCACCGCCGGGTCGAGCCAGACCGAGACGATGATCCCGAGGTCGTTCGCCCGCTCGCGCGGGATCACGCCGGCCCGCACCGCGTCGAGCACGCCGTGTGCGATGGCCGCCTGCACCGTCCCCATCAGGATGTTGGTGTAGCGCGCGTCGTCGACCGTGACCTTGCTGACCATCAGCGTCGCCGGCTTCACCTGGACGTCGCTGTTGAGCAGCGCGAACACGCGGGTGTGCCCCTTCACCTGGCCGGCCAGCTGCTGGGCCAGCGCGTGGCCGACCGGCCCGTCCAGTTCGCCAATCATCACTTCGGGCTCGGCCGCGGACCAGGCCTGTTCGGCTTCGACCAGCGCCTCGCCGGTGCGCACTCCGATGCGTTCGCTCATGCTCGATGGGTCTCCGTGGGGCCGGCCCCAAGCCGGCGCCGGCATCCACTATTCCACGAGGGCCTGATAGACCAAAGTGGGAAACTTCGTCCGGATGTCCGTGGCGTTCGGCAGCTGCTGCACCATCATCACGATCGTCAGGTTCGCGTTGGGGTCGATCCGGTAGATCGACCCGTAGGCACCGGCCCACCCATAGGATCCCACCGAGTCGAGTCCGTTGGCACCGTAGCGGTCGGTCGTCTCGAAGCCCAGGCCGAAGCCGAGGCCCGTCGTCGAGTGCAGCGTGTCCACCTGGTTGGTGCGCATCAGCTGCACCGTGCGCGGCGACAGGAACCGCACGCCGTTGGCGACGCCGCCGTTGCGGATCATCTCGAGGAACTTCGCGTAGTCGCGCGCCGTGGACGTGAGGCCGGCGCCGCCCGCGAAGTTCCGCCGCGGGCCGTCCGCATAGTGCCCCTGCCCGCGCGCTCCGTCGGGCGCGCGTTCGGCCGTGCCGCTTGCGCCGCTCGCGTACACCGCGGCCAGCCGCGAGCGCTGCTCGGGCCGCACGAAGAACTGCGTGTCGGTCATGCCGAGGGGCCCGAGGATCCGCTGCGCGAGGAATCGATCGAGGGCGAGCCCCGACGCCTTCTCGACCACGCAGCCGAGAATGTCGGTGTTGTAGCCGTACACCCAGGCCTCTCCGGGCTGGGCCACGATCGGCAGCGTGCCGAGGCGCTCCATCGTCACGCACACGGACTCGTCCTTGTCGGCCGTGTACCAGCCCAGGCCGGCCGCGGGGCCGAGCCCCTTGGCTTCATAGAGCTTCGCGACCTCGTCCGACGTCCCGTAATTGATGCCGGCGGTGTGGGTCAGCAGCATCCGGATGGTGATCGGCCGCTTCGCGGGCTCGAGGCGCACCTCCCCGTTCGTCCCCTTGACGGCGACGGTCGTGTTCTTGAACGTCGGGATGAAGTCCGACACCGGCTGGTCGAGGCCGATGCGCCCCTCCTCGACCAGCATCAGGACCGCCGTGCTGGTGATCGCCTTCGTCTGCGACGCGATGCGGAAGATGGCGTCGACCGTCATCCGGCGGTTCGCTTCCCTGTCGGCCCAGCCGAACGCCTTCTCGTAGACCGGCCGCCCGTTCTGGAGGACCAGCCCCACCATGCCCGCGATGCGGTTCTCGTCGACGTAGCGCTGCATCACCTCGTCGATCCGCTTGAGGCGATCTGGCGACAGGCGCGCGCCGTGCGCCGCGCCGGGGGCACCCCGCGGACGCGCGGGCGCGGACGGCGGTGTCGCGGTCGAGGGTGCGACAGGGGCGCCGCCCTGGGCGGCGACGGCGGCCGTGGCGGCCAGGAGCAGCAGGCCGGCGGCGTACGTTCGCTTCAACATGGATCCTCCAGCAGGTTGGGGCGCCATTGTACGCGTGACGCGCACCGCGGGCGCCGAGTACCTCCGAAGAGGTAGGGTATCCCGCACGACCCAGAGTAGACTCTCTCAGCAGGGGGGGAGACGCTGTGTTCAGAACAGTTGCAGTCGTGGCGGCAAGCCTGGTGGCCCTGAGCGGGCCCGCCATGGCGCAGGATGCCGCATCCGTCATCGCCAACGCGCAAAAAGCCCTTGGCGACGTCCGGTCGATCACCTACTCGGGAACGGCAAAGGACGTCTCGTTCCAGCAGTGCGGCGCCAACGCCACACAGATGACCTGCCAGGGCCCGCACGATCCGATGCGCCCGATCACCAGCTACGTCCGGGTGATCGACCTGGCGGCGCCGGCGTCGCGCGCCACCGGCGGCACGAACAACATCGGACCCGGCGGGTCCACCACCACGGCGCCAGGCACTTACTTCCAGCAGGTGACGCCGCAGCAGGCGGACGTGTCGCAGCCGTGGGGCAACGCGATCGAGCTGTACATCACGCCGTGGGGCTTCCTGAAGGGCGCCGCGGCCAACAACGCCACCGTGAGCCGCAAGAAGGTCAACGGCCGCACCTACACGGTCCTGAGCTGGAGCCCGGCCGTGAAGGCCGCCTCGGGCAAGGCCTACGTGATCAACGGCTACCTGAACGCGCAGAACCAGATCGAGCGCGTCGAGACGTGGGTCGGCGAGAACATCATGGGCGACATGCACGTCCTGGCCACCTACTCGGGCTGGAAGGACTTCGGCGGCGGCGCGATGGCGCCGGCCAAGATCGTCCAGACGCGCGGCGGCTGGCCCTTCTTCGAGGTCGACGTGACGGCGGCCACCGCCAACCCGCCCAACGTGGCCTCGCTCGTGCCGGCGCCGGCCCCGCCGGCGGGTCGTGGCGGCGGTCCGCCCGCTGGCGCGCCCCCGGCGCCGCCGGCGATGACCGTCACCACCCAGAAGCTCGGTGACGGGCTCTACTGGCTGACGACGGGGGCGGGCAGCTACGACTCCATCCTGGTGGAGTTCAAGAACTACGTGATGATGCTCGAGGCCGGCCAGTCGGAGGCGCGCGGCCTCGCGTACATCGCCGAGGCGAAGAAGCTCTTCCCGAACAAGCCGCTCCGCTACGTGTGGAACTCGCACCCCCATGCCGACCATACGGGGGGCCTGCCGCCGCTCGTGGCCGAGGGCGTGACGGTCATCACGCAGCAGAACAACCGCGCGTTCCTCGAGCGGGCCCTCAACACGCCGCGGACCCTGCTGACCGACGCGCTGGCCAAGAGTCCGAAGAAGGTGAAGATCGAGACGATCGCCGAGAAGAAGGTGTATTCGGACGGGACGCGAACGGTCGAGTTCCACCACATCTACCCCACGCCCCATTCGAATGGCCTGACGGTGGCCTTCATCCCGAAGGAGAAGATCCTGTTCCAGGCCGACTACACGCTGCCGGCGCCCGGACAGCAGGCCAACGATCACATCAAGGCGCTGCAGCCGATCCTGGAGAAGCTGAACCTCGACTTCGAGCAGTACATCCCGGTACACCGTGGCAACGCGCCGCTGACCAAGGCCGACGTCTGGAAGGCGGTCGGCAAGTAGCACTCTCGATGCGAGGAGGACGGCGGTGTCGGCCGCCGTCCTGCTCGCGAATCACAGGCGCACACCTGTGATAGAACGCGGCCGTGCCCCTCCCGCGCCGCGTCGATCGATGACCAGCCGCTTCGACCAGGACGTCCGCGACTTCCACGACGCGGTGACGGCTGGCGACGCACCGGGCGCCGCGCGGCTGCTGCAGCACCCACACGTCCGGGCCCGCGTCAACGACGCCCTGTTCGCGTTCGGCCAGCGGGCGGCGCACGTCGCCGCGAAGAACGAGGTCCTGCTGCGGGTCCTCATCGCCGCCGGCGCCAACGTCAACCTGCTCAGCGCGTGGGAGAACGGTCCCTACACCGTGCTCGACAACGCGGACGAGGGCACGGCCCACTTCCTCATCGCGCAGGGCGCGCGCCTGACGCCCAACGTCGCGGCGCGCCTCGGCTGGTTCGACGACCTGCGGGCGATCGTCGCGGCCGACCCCACGAGTGTCCACGCGCGCGGCGGCGACGGGCAGCAGCCGCTGCACGAGGCCGCGACGCCAGCCGTCGCGGACTTCCTGCTCGACCAGGGTGCGGACCCCGAGGCGCGGTGCATCGATCACCGCTCCACGCCCGCGCAGTACGCGCTGGTGGCACGGCCAGCCGTCTGCCGGCGCCTGCTCGAACGCGGTGCGTCGCCCGACATCTACATGGCGGCGCACCTGGGCGACACGGCCCTCGCCACCCGCGTGCTCGACGCCGACCCCGGCTGCGTGCAGGCGCGCATCCACGAGCCCGGCTACGACCCCGTGCCGCCCCTGCACATCTACTGCTGGACGATCGGCTTCGGCCTCTCACCGCACGACGTCGCGCGGCTCCAGGGCCACCGCGCCGTGCTCGACCTGCTGCACGCCCGCAGCCCCGCACGGGTGCGCTTCTTCAGCGCGATCGGGGCTGCCGACGAGGCCGGTGCGCAGGGTGCGCTCGCGGAGGATCCGGCCCTGCTGACGTCGATGACGGCCGACGAGCACGGATACCTCGCCCGGGCGATCTTCCACGAGCACGACGAGGCGGTCGAGTTGATGCTGCGCTTCGGGTTCGACCCCGCGGCACCAGGCATCGACGGGGGCACGGCCCTGCATGCGGCGTGCTGGGTGGGACAGGCCCGGCTGGTCGAGCGGCTGCTCGAGTTCGGCCGGGTGCCCGTCGACGCGCGCGATCCGACGCACGGCAGCACGCCGCTCGGCTGGGCGGCATTCGGCTCGGTGCACCGCCGCGCGCGCGGGGCCGACTACGCCGCGGTGGCGGGCCTGCTGGTGGCGGCCGGCGCCAGCGTCACCGGGGCCGGGAACCGCAACGGGATGACGCTGCTCCAGATGGCCGCCGGCAATCCGGCGATGCAGGACGCCTTGCGGCGGCTGGGCGCGCGCTGAGCGCGCCGCCCGGGCCGCGCAGTACTCGATGTCAGTAGGGCACGTCGATCAGGCGGTCGCCCGTCCGCATGTCCTCGTCCAGCAGGTCGTACAGCGCCCGGGCGACGGGCCCCGGACGGCCGTCGCCGATCGGCTGCCCATCCCACGCGACGACCGGCGCCACCTTGATCGAGCTCCCCAGCATCAGCATCTCGCGCGCGCGCCGCGCCTGGGCCACCGGGATGTCGCACACCTCCACCCCGGTCAGCAGGCCGTGGCCGACCAGCCCCCGGGCCAGCTCCAGTAGTCGGAGCGACGTGCACCCGGGCAGCACGTGGACGAACCGGGGGTGCCGCAGCACGCCGTCGGCCGTCACGAAGGCCACGTTCATGTTGGAGCTCTCGCCCACGTGCCCGTCGGCATCGACGAAGATGCCGTTGTCGAGCCCGGCGGCCTTCGCCTCCATCTGCATCAGGACGTTCGGCAGGTAGTTGGTGGCCTTGGTGATGGCGTAGAGCGCCGGCTTGATGGGATAGGTGGTCGTCATCACCTCGAGTCCCTCCGTGTACCACCGCTCCGGATACGACAGCCCGCCGAACACCATCACGAAGAAGCCGGGCCCGGCGCCCGCGGCCGGCGTCAGCTCGAGGCTACCGGGTCCCGACGAGAGCCAGTACCGGATCGCACCGTCCCGTCGGCCGCTGACCGCCGCGGTCCTGATGATGATCTCGCGCATGTCATGGCGGGACCCGGGCAGCACCAGGCGCGACCGCTCGGCCGAGCCCAGGAAGCGGTCGAGGTGCGCCTCGAGATCGTAGATGCGGCCACCGACGAGGCCCGCGGTGTCGAAGATGCCGTGCCCGCGGTGCACCATGTGATCGTCGAACGGGATCACCATCAGCGCGGGATCCGTGACGATGCCGCCGAGCTGGCTCGAATAGAAGGCCCAGTAGTTGACGGGCTGCCGCGCGCGCAGGCCGCGCAGCGCGGCCAGGACGTCGTCGGGGCCGAGGGTCGGGAACGCGGGAGCGGCGCTGGACATGCCTTCACTCTAGCGCCATGCGGGTGGGCGGGGCACGCCCCCGGCCCACGCCTGCCCTCCGCCCTACACGGGACGGGCCTCGATCACGCTGACCATCGACCGCGTCGGCACGACGCGGGCCAGCTGGAAGCCGGCGCCTTCGAGCAGCGCGCGCCAGGCCGACTCGGTCCGCTCGAGGCCGCCGGTCGTGAACACCAGCATTTCGAGGTCGAGGAACTTGGCGAAGTCGGGCTCGTTGCCGGGCCGCAGAATGGCCTCGGCCACGAGCACCCGGGCGCCGGGCTTCGCCGCCCGCCGGATCGTCGCCAGGATGCGCGCCGCGTCGGCGTCGCTCCAGTCGTGCAGGATGTGATGCAGCAGGTAGGCATCGGCCGCGGGCACCTCGGCGAAGAAATCGCCGCCGACCACGCGCGTGCGGTCGGCCACGCCGAGCGAGCGCAGCACGGCCCCGGCGCCGGCCACGACCGGCGGCAGGTCGAACAGCACCCCGTGCAGCGCCGGGTGCGCGGCGAGGATCGCGCCCAGCAGGAAGCCGTGGCCGCCACCCACGTCGGCCAGTTCGCCGATGCCGCCGAAGTCGAAGGCCTCGAGGATCGCGCGCGCGGTCTGGTCCGAGAGCGCGGTCATGGCGTCGTTGAACGTCTTCGCGAGGCCCTCGTCGGCCGCCAGCAGGTCCCAGACAGGGCGGCCGTGCACGTGCTCGACGCCGCTCGCGCCGGTCCGGACGCTGTGCGCCAGCCCGAGCCAGCTCTTCACGTGTGCGTCGTGGTTGAAGAACAGGGCCAGCGACCGCAACGAACCCGGCACATCCGACCGGAGCGTCTCGGACAGCGGGGTGTTGGCGAACGTCCCGTCCGGTCCCTCGGCGAAGACGCCGACGCTGGCGAGCGCCCGCAGCAGGCGGTGGGCCGCCCCGGCGTGCACGCCCGAACGGGCCGCGAGCGCGTCGGCGGTCAACGGGCCGGGGGCCAGCCGGGTGGCCCAGTCGTACAGCGCGGCAACGCCCACCGCGTGCGAGATGAACCGGCCGGACACGAGCTGCATCATCCGGGCGTGCGGCGGCGGAGACGTGGGTTCCATCGGACTCCTCGGGGTGGCGCTGCCGGGCCCACCCGGACCCGGCAGCAACGGAAGGACGCGGCTCCGCGCGCGATCAGAAGTCGATCTGCGCGCTGATCTTGACGAACCGGGGCGGGATGATGGTCTGCGGAATACGCCAGCCGGCGATCGACGAGTTCAGGTACGTGGCGCTTTCGGTGAGCACGGCGTTCGAGTTGAACACGTTGTAGACCTCGAGGTTCACCCCGATGCGCGTCCGGTCCACGCGGAACGGCCGCGTGAGCCGCAGGTCGAGCTGGTTGCGGCGGTCGCCGAACATCGACCCGGGCGACACGAGGTTGACCGTCACGTTCTGGGCATTGGCCGCCAGATCCCGCCCGAGCGAGGTCCGCACGACGGTGTTCGGTACGACCAGGTTGGCCGACAGCAGCGGGCCGGGCCGGCTGTACCACAGGCCGCTCACCTGCACGTCGATCTTCGGCACGCTGTAGGAGCCGACGAGCTTGGCGTCGGTCAGGAAGTCCTGCACCTGCCGGCAGTAGGGCGCGGTCAGCAGCGCTGCCTCGGGCAGGTCGGCCACGACCTCGCAGTTGTCGGTCACCTGGCGGCCGGTGCTCAAGCCGCCCTGCAGCGTGAACTGCCGGCCGAAGCGCAGGTTGACGGTTGCGTCGAGTCCGTTCCAGTGCTGGATCTGCTTGCCGAAGTTGCGCGCCAGCGTGAAGTAGTTGTTGGGGACCACGGTGACCTTGTCGGGGTTGAGATCGTAGCAGCCCGACACGGTGTATCCGCCGCCGTCCGGCAGACGCGCGTCCTGCGGCGCCGTCACGCTGAAGGTGCCGAAGTCGGACCGCTGCAGCGCCAGGTTGTCGGTGACGCCGAAGTTGCCGTACCACCGGCGGAAGTACCCGATGTCGATGCCGAAGCCGCGGCGCACCTCGTGCTGGATGCTGGCAGCGAACTCCCACTGGTACGGCCGCGTGCCCCACCCCGTGATGACCTCCGGGTCGTAGTTGAGGCTCAACGTGGGCCTGCCGAAGTTGACGTCCGACACGATGCCGCACAGGTCGCCGCCGGCCGCACGGGAGTCCTGCGCCAGCACGTTGGTCAGGTCGCAGTCCGGGCGATAGTTGCCGTTGCCGTCGATCCACGTACGGGTGACGATGTTGGCCAGGCGGTTGACCGGGTTGGCGGTGTCGCCATACGTCCCCTGCAGGCCCTGGGCGATCACGTACTTGTTCAGCGCGCCCTTGAGCGCCGTGCGCCCGTTGCCGAACAGGTCGTAGGAGACACCCATCCTGGGCACTGCGTCCTTCCAGTTGGCCATCTGGGTGCGCGGGAACGTGATGTTGCGGGTCGGGACGAGCGGCGCGGGCCTGAGCACCTGCTCCGGGAAGTAGCTGTTGAAGAAATCGAAGCGGACGCCGCCGCTCAGCGTCGCACGGCCCACCGTCCACTTGTCCTGCAGGTAGATCCCCAGGTCGAACTTCTGCCGCTCGGAGCGTTCGAGCGGCGTCGCCCGCTGCGTCAGCTGGTTCGGCACGCCGTTGAGGAACCGGTACGAGAGCTGGGAGGCGTTGTCGAAGACCCACGAATCGCGCGTCGCGGTCACGTTGTAGTAGCCCACCTTGGCCGAGTGGCTGCCCGTCACGTAGGCCACCGACGCCGACGACGGAAACGTCACGCCGAGCGTGCGCTGGTACGGCTGCGTCGCCGTCGACACGCCGCCGCCGCGGTACAGCAGGCCCGGGATCAGGCCGCCCTGCTCCACCACCGGAATCAGCAGGCGCTGCGGATCGGCGGCGTTGTTCGGCGTGTAGGCGAACTCCTCGCGGCGCACGCCGACGCGCGCCTCGACGAGCACGCGGCTGCTCGGGGTCGCGGTGTAGGAGAGCGACCGCAGGTCGCTGATCGGGTAGTGGATCTCGTTGGCGGCCTCCTGCGAGATGGTGGGCGCCGTGACCGCGCACTGGCACCGCCAGTGCTGGTCGTAGAAGAAGTTCAGCTTGTGGATGCGGCCCGCCTGCCAGGTGAGGCGCAGGTTGGCGCTGTCTTCTTCGGCGTTGTTGACGGCGCGGTTCGCCGTGTCGGGCTCGTAGGTCCACTTGGTGATGTCGCCGGCGTTCTTGTTGCGGAAGAGACCACCCACGTAGTTGGCCTGCCGGGTGAAACGCGCCGATCCGTAGAACCAGAGCCTGTCCTTGACGAGCGGCCCGCCGAGCCCGGGGTTGATGTCGGCCTGGTGCTTCAAGGAGTTCGGCGTCCGGAGCCCCCGGCGCACCAGGTCGTCGTTGCTGTTGTTGGACTGGAACGCGTCGTTGACCGCCGTGGCGAACAGCGTCCCGCTGAACGTGTTGCCGCCGGTCTTCGGAATCATGTTGATCAGCAGGCCGCCGGTGACGCTCTCGGCCGACGCCGACGAGTAGTCGACCGCGACTTCCTGCGTGCTGCCCATGTTCGGCAGCATGTTGGCGGACCAGCCGGTGCCCTCGGCGTTGGCGATGGTCACGCCGTCGATCAGGACCCGCGTGTCGGAGATGCTGCCGCCGTGGATCGACATCGACCCGCCCGTCGTGTTGATGATGTTGGTGCCGCCCACGTCCACGTTGCTCAGGTTGACGCCCGGGATCATGAACGCGGCGATCTGCGGCGTGCGGCCGGTGGGAATGGCCGTCAGCAGCGCCTAGTCGATGACCCGCTGCTTCGAGGAGGTCTGCACGTCCACCGTCGGCGCCTCGCCGGTGACCGTCACGGTCTCTTCGACGGCGCCCACCCGCATCTCGGCGTTGATGGTCGCAGCGAACGAGCCGCTCAGCTCGATCCCCTCGCGGCGCACCGTGTTGAACCCGGGCAGGCTGAACGTCACGACGTAGGAACCGCCACGCAGCTGCTCGATCCGGTACTGGCCGGCACCGTCGGTGGTCGCGGTCCGCACCTTTTCGATGAGCGCCGGACTGGATGCCTCGACGGTAACGCCCGGCAACACGGCACCAGAGGAATCCACGACCGTCCCGGCGATCGACGCACCGGTCTGGCCACGCGCGATGACAGGGAACCCGATGATGACCAGCAGCCCGATGAGGGCCTGCACCCGGATGGACATACCGCTGACCTCCGTGGGAGTCGGGGTTGACGGGGATCACCCATACCCTGGCCGCATCGACTCAATGCATCTCCGCGTCAGGGCGCCAGATTCTACACCCGGCCCACGCGCGTCGACCGCTGCAAAGACGGCATGCTCCCCCCTGTGAGGGGGTTCAAGCCACACCCGACCTCCGTTAGACTCGCGGACCACAGGAGGGTGCGTGAAGAAGCATCTGGCGGCGGTGTGTGGACTGGCGGCATTGATGGCCGCGTCGGCGGCGGCGGGGCAGACCGCGCTGACGGACCGGGACCGCGCGGAGATACAGGCGCTCAGCGTGAGCTACGCGCGGACGCTCGGCTCGTGCCTCGCCGAGGAGTACGCGGAGCTCTTCGCGAGGGACGGCATCTTCTACAGCAGCTTCCGGGGCACGATCCGGGGCCACGGCCCCCTCAGGGCGCTGGTCAAGTCGGAGCGGCACTGTCAGCCCGGCGCGGAGCGGCCGTCACGGCCCGGCGCCGCGGGCGGCCCCGCGCTGCTGTTCCGCCGCGTAAAGGGTTCGCCTTGGCCGGTGGTCACCAACCTGTTCGGCACGCAGCGGCGTGTGGAGTTGGCGTTTGGCAAGCGCCCGCTGGAGCTCGTGCAGCGCCTAGCGAACGCGCCCCACAC
>CAWULT010000042.1:0-33722 GCA_963923455.1 uncultured bacterium | reverse complement strand
CCGCGAGGGCGGCCGCACCGTCGGCGCCGGCACCATCACGGAGATCATCGAGTAGGGCAACCCCTGCTCCTGACAGGATTCAGCAATGGCGATGTTCAGCGACAAGATTCGGATCCGCCTCAAGGCGTACGACTCGAGGATTCTCGACCAGTCGACCGGCGAGATCGTCGACACGGCAAAGCGGACCGGCGCCCGGCTGGCGGGGCCCATCCCGCTTCCGACGGCGAAGAACAAGTGGACGGTGCTCCGTTCGCCGCACGTCGACAAGAAGTCACGCGAGCAGTTCGAGATCCGGACTCACAAGCGGCTCATCGACATCTTCGAGCCGACGCCGCAGACGGTCGACGCGCTGATGAAGCTCGACCTGCCGGCTGGCGTGGATGTCGAGATCAAGGCGTTCGGCAAGGAACACGGGAAGTAGGGCGCAGTCATGGTGACAGGACTGATCGGAAAGAAGGTCGGCATGACCCAGCTGTTCGCGGCGGACGGCACGGTGCAGCCGGCCACCGTGCTCAAGGCCGGGCCGTGCGTGGTCGCGCAGGTGAAGACCGCCGCGACCGACGGCTACGAGGCCGTGCAGATCGGGCTCGTCGAGGCCCGGCCGACCAAGGAGAACAAGCCGAGCACCGGCCACTTCAAGAAGGCCGGCGTGCCCCCGACCCGCATTCGCCGCGAGGTGCGCGTCAAGGCCGGCGGCGAAGTCCCGAAGGCGGGCGACCAGGTGAACGTCTCCATCTTCGCCGACGGCGAGCGCGTGGACGTCATCGGGACCAGCCGGGGCAAGGGCTTCCAGGGCGTGGTCAAGCGGCACCACTTCCGCGGCGGCCGCGCGACGCACGGCTCGATGTTCCACCGGGCGCCGGGGTCGATCGGCGCCTCGTCGTTCCCGTCGCGCGTCGTGCGCGGCATGCGGATGGCCGGCCACATGGGCGCGGATCGGGTGACCGTCCGCAACCTGAAGGTGCTGCGCGTCGACCCGGAGAACAACCTGCTGCTGCTCGAGGGCGCCGTGCCGGGCGGCCCGAACAGCGTGGTCGTGATTCGCAAGGCCGTGGCCGCCAAGGCCATCAAGGTCGCGCAGGAACCGCCCAAGAAGAAGGGCAAGAAGTAGGGCTGTCATGACCGTAGACGTCGTCAACCAGCAGAACCAGAAGGTCGGGTCCCTGGACCTCCGTGACGAGGTGTTCGGGGGCGTGGTCAAGACCGACCTGATCCACGCGTCGGTCGTCCGGGCCAACGCGGCGGAGCGCCGCGGCACCCATGCGACCAAGAACCGCGCGCTCGTCAGCGGCTCGGGTAAGAAGCCGTGGCGCCAGAAGGGGACCGGCCGTGCCCGCGTGGGCGAAATCCGGAATCCGCTGTGGCGGAAGGGCGGCACCGTGTTCGGCCCCCAGCCCCGCAGCTACGAGTACTCGCTGCCGCGGAAGGTGGAGAAGGGCGCGCTGCGCTCGGCCCTCACCCAGAAGCTGCGGGACGGCCAGGTGATCGTCGTGGACGCGCTGAGCGTGGCGGAGATCAAGACCAAGGCGGCCGTCGAGATGCTGAGGGCCCTGGGCATCGAGGGCAAGGCGCTGCTCGTGGACGTCAAGCCCGAGGATCGGCTCACGCTGTCGGTCCGCAACATCGAGGGCGTACGCGTGCTGCCGAGCAACCGCGTCAGCGCCCGCGACGTGGCCGACACGAAGCGCGTCGTGCTGACCCGCGCGGCGATCGAGAAGCTCCAGGACGTGCTGGGCTAGGAACGGAAGACGAGAGAGCCATGAAACTGACCGACGTCATCCGTCGCCCGCTGATCACCGAGAAGACGACCCTCGTCCGCGAGGACGGGCGGACGCTCGTGTTCGAGGTCAGCCGGGACGCGAACAAGATCGACATCAAGCGGGCCGTGGAGTCCCTCTTCGGCTCGAAAGTCGAGAGCGTGCGCACGGCGCTCGCTCACGGAAAGATGAAGCGTCAGGGCCGCTACGCGGGCCGGCGTTCCGACTGGAAGAAGGCCTACGTCACGCTGCGGCAGGGCGAGAAGCTGCCCGAGTTCCTGCAGGGCGCGTAGCGCGGGGCATCAGGATTACGACCATGCCAATTCGCAATTTCAGGCCGACATCGGCTGGACAGCGGTTCAAGACGGTCCAGACGTTCGACGAGATCACGGCGGACCGGCCGCACCGCCCGCTGACCGAGAAGCTGGAGCGTTCGGGCGGCCGCAACAACCAGGGCGAGCTGACCTCCTGGTGGCGCGGCGGCGGCCACAAGCGCCTCTACCGGATCATCGACTTCAAGCGGGACAAGAAGGACATCGCCGCGAAGGTCTCGACGGTCGAGTACGACCCGAACCGCTCCGCGCGCATCCTGCTGCTGACGTACGCCGACGGCGAGAAACGCTACATCCTGCAGCCGGTGGGCTTGAAGGTGGGCGACACCGTCATCGCCGGCGAGTCGGTGGACATCCTGCCGGGCAACTGCCTGCCGCTCAAGAACATCCCGCTCGGCACGGTGATCCACAACGTGGAGCTGAAGCCCGGCAAGGGTGGCCAGCTCGCGCGCAGCGCGGGAGCCTCGGTGCAGCTCGTCGCGCGAGAGGGCGAATACGCGTCGGTCAAGCTGCCGTCGGGCGAGATTCGCAAGATCAACGTCGAGTGCGTCGCGACGATCGGCCAGGTCGGGAACGTCGATCACGAGAACGTCTCGATCGGCAAGGCTGGCCGCAGCCGCTGGCTGGGCAAGCGCCCGCACGTGCGCGGCGTGGCGATGAACCCGGTCGACCACCCGCTCGGCGGCGGTGAGGGCAAGACGTCCGGTGGCCGCCACCCGGTGTCGCCGTGGGGCCAACCGACGAAGGGCTACAAGACCCGCCGTCGGAAGGACACGGATCAGTTCATCCTGCAGAGGCGGAAGAAGTAGTCATGAGCAGATCACTCAAGAAGGGACCGTTCGTCGACACGCCGCTGCTCGAGAAGCTCGAGGCGATGAACCGGGCCAACGAGAAGAAGGTCATCAAGACCTGGTCTCGGCGGTCGACGGTCGTGCCGGAGATGGTGGGCCACACGATGGCGGTGCACAACGGGAAGAAGTTCATCCCGGTGTACGTGACGGAGAACATGGTCGGCCACAAGCTGGGCGAGTTCGCGCCGACGCGGACGTTCAAGGGGCACGCGGCCAAGACCGAGAAGGCGGCCTCGTCGGCGCCGGCGGGCGGGAAGGGCTAAGTCATGGCTGTTGAAGCGAAGGCGACGGCGCGCGGGATCCGCACCTCGGCCCAGAAGGCGGGCCTCGTGTGCGACCTGATCCGCGGCAAGAACGTCAACCAGGCGCTGGCGACCCTGCAGTTCACGCCCAAGACCGTCGCGCGCGACCTCGCGAAGGTGCTCCGGTCGGCGGTGGCCAACGTCCAGCAGGTGGACGGGTTCGGCGGCGACATCGACCGGCTGTTCGTGTCGGAGGTCTACGCGAACCAGGGCCCGTCGATGAAGCGCGTCCGGCCGGCTCCGATGGGCCGGGCGTATCGCGTCGTCAAGCGCACGACGCACCTGACGGTTCACGTCTCCGAACGGCCCCTGAAGATCGGCCGCGTGGGGGGCGAGGCGGATTCGGCCAAGCCAGCTCGGGCCCGCAAGACCGCGGGCACGGCGGGTCAGTGACGGACAGGAGATAGAAGGTGGGTCAGAAAGTTCACCCGTACGGATTCCGGCTCGGCTTCAACAAGACCTGGCGCTCGCGCTGGTTCTCCGGCCGTGACTACCAGAAGCTCCTTCACGAGGATCTGGCGCTGCGCCAGGACCTCAAGAAGCGCTTCTCGCACGCCGGCGTGTCGCGGATCGAGACCGAGCGCGCGGCCAACAAGCTGAAGATCGACATCTACACCTCGCGGCCCGGCATCATCATCGGCCGCAAGGGCACCGAGGTCGACAAGCTGAAGCAGGAGATCCAGAAGCGCACGAACCGCGAGGTCTTCATCAACATCCAGGAGATCCAGAAGCCGGAGCTCGAGGCGCAGCTCATCGGCGAGTCGGTGGCGGTGCAGCTCGAGAAGCGCGTGGCGTTCCGCCGCGCGATGCGCAAGGCCGTCGAGTCGGCGCTCCGGTTCGGTGCGCGCGGGATCAAGGTGCGGGTGTCGGGTCGCCTGAACGGCGCGGAGATCGCCCGTTCGGAGTGGTACCTGCACGGCCAGCTGCCGCTGCAGACGCTGCGCGCGGACATCGACTACGGCTTCGCCGAGGCCAACACGACCTACGGAGTGATCGGCGTCAAGGTGTGGCTCTACAAGGGCGAGCGGCTGGTGCCGCGCGTCGGCCGCGAGGAAGAGTACCGGGATCGCGGCCCGCGCCGGGCGGCAGGCCCCCGTTAGAGCGCAGGTGCAGGGGATACAGCGATGTTGATGCCGAAGAAGGTCAAGTTCCGCAAGCAGCAGCGCGGGCGGATGGCCGGGAAGGCGTGGCGCGGGTCGGACGTGTCGTTCGGCGACTACGGCCTGAAGGCCCTCGAGCCGTGCTGGATGACGGCCCGGCAGATCGAGGCGGCGCGCGTGGCGATGACCCGCTTCATCAAGCGCGGCGGCAAGATCTGGGTGCGGGTGTTCCCGGACAAGCCCATCACGAAGAAGCCGCAGGAAACCCGAATGGGTAAGGGCAAGGGCGCGCCCGAGGAATGGGTCTGCGTCGTCCGGCCCGGCCGGATCCTCTTCGAGATGGAGGGTGTGACCGAGACGGACGCGCGGCGGGCGATGGAACTCGCGTCGGCCAAGCTGCCGATCAAGACGAAGTTCGCGACGCGGTTCGCGCAGGAGAAGGCGTCATGAAGGCAGCGGAAATCCGCGAGCTCTCCTCGGACGAGCTCGGCGCGCGTGTGAAGGACCTCGACGACCAGCTGTTCCGGGCGCGGGTCCAGAAGTCGATGGGCCAGCTCGAGGCGCCGCTGAAGCTGCGCACGCTGCGGCGCGACCTCGCGCGGGTGAAGACGATTCTGCGCGAGCGGCAGGGGAAGTAGGACATGAGCGTCAAAGCACAGGTGACCGGCACGGTCGTGAGCGACAAGATGGAGAAGACGGTGATCGTGGCCGTCGAGCGCCAGGTCCGCCACGGGGTGTACGGCAAGATTCAGCGGCGGACGACGACGTTCGTCGCGCACAACGAGAACAACGAGGCGAAGATGGGTGACACCGTCGCGATCGCCGAGTCCAGGCCGCTCAGCCGCCGCAAGCGGTGGACGGTCACGCGCGTGGTCGCGAAGGCCCCGCAGGTCTAGGACGTTCAGTTCGGGTGTGGGGCCGGACGTGCCGGCACCGCCCGATGGAGACACGCCATGATTCAGATGCGTTCGATCCTGGACGTCGCGGACAACTCGGGAGCCCGCAAGATTTCGGTGATCAACCCGATCGGCGGCTCGACCGGGCGGTACGCGCGGCTGGGCGACATCATCACCGCGTCGGTCAAGGAAGCCACGCCCGACGGGACCGTCAAGAAGGGGCAGGTCGTCAAGGCGGTGATCGTCCGCACCCGCAAGGAGCAGCGGCGCCGTGACGGCAGCTACATCCGGTTCGACCGGAACGCGGCCGTGCTCGTCAACGACCAGGGCGAGCCGATCGGCACGCGCGTGTTCGGGCCGGTGGCCCGCGAGCTGCGCGAGCGGCGGTTCATGAAGATCATCTCGCTCGCGCCAGAGGTGCTGTAAGGGTTTCGGCCCGCAAGAGAGTCCTATGCCCAGACTGAACACACCAATCCGCCGGAACGACAACGTCGTGGTGACGACGGGGAAGGACAGCGGCAAGCGTGGTCGCGTCCTGAAGGTCATCCCCGAGACGAACCGCCTCATCGTCGAAGGCGTCAACATCATCAAGCGCCACACGCGGCCGAACCCGCAGAAGAACGTCAAGGGCGGGATCGTCGAGCGCGAGGGAGCGCTGCACGCGAGCAACGTTCAGCTCGTGTGCCCCGAGTGCGGCAAGATGACCCGCGTCGGGCATCGGGTGGACGGCGATCGGAAGGTCCGGATCTGCCGCAAGTGCGAGGGAGTGGTCGACAAATGAGCCGCCTGAAGGACAAGTACCAGAGCGAGGTCATCCCGGCGCTCAAGAAGGAGTTCGGGTACTCCAACGTGATGGCCATCCCCAAGATCACCAAGGTGGTCGTCAACATGGGCCTCGGCGAGGCGACGTCGAACGCCAAGCTGGCGGACGTCGGCGCCGACGAGCTGGGCAAGATCACCGGCCAGAAGGCCGTGGTGCGCCGGGCCACCAAGTCCATCGCGCAGTTCAAGCTGCGCCAGGGGATGCCGGTGGGCACGATGGTCACGTTGCGGGGGGAGCGGATGTACGAGTTCCTCGACCGCCTGATCAGCGTCGCGCTGCCGCGCGTCCGCGACTTCCGCGGCGTGTCGCCGAAGGGGTTCGACGGTCGCGGCAATTACACGCTGGGCCTTCGCGACCAGCTGATGTTCGCCGAGATCGACTACATGAAGGTCGACAAGGCGCGTGGCATGAACGTGTCCGTCGTGACGACCGCCAAGACCGACGAGGAGGCGCGCACGCTCCTCCAGTTGATGGGCGTGCCGTTCCGCACGAGCTAGCGGTTTTCCGAGGATAGAGAAATGGCTACGACCGCAAAGATCGCCAGGGAAGAGAAGTCGCTGAAGTTCAAGACGCGGCACCGGAACCGCTGCAACCTGTGCGGCCGGCCTCGTGCCTACATGCGCAAGTTCGACATGTGCCGCCTGTGCTTCCGCAAGCTGGCGCTCGAAGGCGACATCACCGGGGTCACGAAGAGCTCCTGGTAAGCCGGCCCGAGGGCCCGCGACCCAGCTTTGGATTTGTAGGGAACAACGAATATGACCGACCCGATTTCTGACATGCTCACGCGCATCCGCAACGCCGTTTCGGCCAAGCACGCGCGTGTGGACATGCCTGCGAGCAAGCTCAAGGCCGAGATTGCGCGGATTCTGCAGGACGAGGGGTACATCCAGGGGTTCCGCTTCATCGAGGCGCCCGCGGAGAAGGCCGGGCGCCAGCCGCGGCAGATGATCCGGGTGTTCCTGCGCTACGGCCCGCAGGGCGAGAAGGTGATCACCGGGCTCGAGCGCATCAGCCGGCCCGGCCGCCGCGTCTACTTCGGCGTCGAGGACGTGCCGACGGTGCTCGGGGGGCTCGGCACGAGCATCCTGACGACGTCGCGCGGCGTCATGACGGGCCGGGCCGCGAAGAAGGCCGGCGTGGGCGGCGAAGTGCTCTGCAACGTGTGGTGAGGGAGTAGGCCCAGATGTCTCGAATCGGAAAGAAGCCCATCCCGCTCCCGAAGGGCGTCACGGTCAAGATCGCGCCCGACGCGGTCGAGGTGCAGGGCCCGAAGGGAAAGCTGCGTCAGGCGATTCCGCCCGGCATCCTGTTCGCGCAGGACAGCGGGACGCTGGTGGCGAAGCTCGAGCGCGACGACGCGTCGCTCAAGAAGTTCCACGGCTTGGCGCGCAGCCTGGTGGCCAACGCGGTGACCGGCGTCACCGAGGGCTTCAAGCGGGAGCTCGACATCGTCGGCGTCGGCTACCGCGCGGAGCTGAAGGGCAAGCAGGTGCACTTCGCGCTCGGCTACTCGCACCCGGTGATCTTCGACATCCCGAACGGGATCGACATCACCGTGGACAAGAACACCCATCTCGTCGTCACGGGCCCGGATCGGCAGCTCGTCGGCCAGGTGGCGGCCAACATCCGGCGGATGCGCAAGCCCGACCCGTACAAGCAGAAGGGCGTGCGCTACACGGGTGAAGTGCTGAAGAAGAAGGTCGGCAAGACGGGGGCGAAGTAATGCGTATCAGGACCAAGGAAGATCGCCGCGACCGGATCAAGCACCGCATCCGCAAGCGCGTTCGCGGCACCGAGGCGCGGCCCAGGCTGACGATTTTCCGGAGCGTGTCGCACATCTACGTCCAGGTGGTGGACGACATGGCGGGGACGACCATCGCGTCGGCGTCGACCGTGGAGCCCTCCGTCAAGGGTGCCCTGCCGAAGGAGGCCACCGGCGGCAACGTGGCGGGCGCACAGGCGATCGGCCGCACCATCGCGGCGCGCCTGATCGAGAAGGGCGTCAAGAAGGTCGTGTTCGACCGCAATGGTTTTCTGTATCACGGGCGCGTGAAGGCGTTGGCCGACGCGGCTCGCGAAGCTGGTCTGGAGTTCTAACGTGGGCATGATGAACCGCACTCGCGAGAAGATCGACGCGTCGCAGCTCGAGATGAAGGACACCGTGGTGTCCATCAACCGCGTCACCAAGGTGGTCAAGGGTGGCAAGAACCTGAGCTTCAGCGCCCTGGTCGTCGTGGGTGACGGGCACGGCGTGGTGGGCTTCGGGGTCGGCAAGGCGAAGGAAGTGCCGTCGGCCATCAAGAAGGGCATCGAGGCCGCCAAGAAGAACCTGATCCGGGTGCCGCTCCGCGGGACGACGATTCCCCACCAGGTCGTGGGACGGTTCGGGTCCGGCAGCGTGCTACTGAAGCCCGCGCCCGAGGGCACCGGGCTCATCGCGGGCGGCGCCGTGCGCGCGGTCGTCGAGAGCGCCGGCATCCAGAACGTGCTGACCAAGTCGCTCGGATCGGCGAACCCGCACAACGTGGTGCGCGCTACGTTCACGGGCCTGATGGACCTGAAGGATCCGGCCTTCGTCGCGCGGATGCGCGGCAAGGAAGAGGCCGAACTGGTGGGGGCGTAAGGACGACGTCATGCCCAAGAGAACTCCGAAGACGATGACCGGCAAGCGCCTGACCGTGACGCTCCTGAAGAGCACGATCGGGTTCAACAAGACGCAGGCCGACACGGTCCGTGGCATGGGGCTGCGGCGGCTGAACCACTCGGTGGTGCTGGCCGACACGCCCGAAACGCGCGGGATGATTCACAAGGTCCGTCACCTTGTGTCCGTCACCGAATAGCCGGAGACGAACGACGATGGGTCTGAACAATCTCAAGCCGGCCGCCGGCGCGACGCACTCCAAGAAGCGCGTCGGCCGCGGCCACGGCACCGGGCAGGGCACGCAGGCCGGGCGCGGCCACAAGGGCGCGCAGTCGCGTTCGGGCTACAGCTTCAAGCGTGGCTTCGAAGGCGGCCAGATGCCGCTGCACCGCCGCATCCCGAAGCGCGGGTTCCACAACATCTTCCGGGTCGAATACGCGGTGGTGAACCTGGATACGCTGGCCGAGCGCTTTGCCGACGGCACCGTGGTGACGCCGGAGCTGCTGCTCGAGAGCGGCCTGGTCAACAGCGCGCGCCGGCTGATCAAGGTGCTGGCCCGCGGCGACGTGTCGAAGAAGCTCACGGTGCGCGCGCACAAGTTCAGCGGCAAGGCGGCGGAGAAGATCGCCGCGGCCGGCGGCGCCGCCGAGGTACTCGGAGCGTAGGACAGCAGGCCCGGCGTGCAGCCGGGCCGGGATGGACCCATGGACAACGCGCTCAAGAACCTGTTCGCCATCACGGACCTGCGCAACCGCGTGCTGTTCACGCTCGCGCTGCTGGGGGTCTACCGGGTCGGGAACCACATCCCGACGCCTGGGGTGAATACCGAAGCGCTGGCGATCCTGGCGGAGCAGGCCCGCAATACGATGTTCGGGCTGTACGACATGTTCTCGGGCGGCAACCTCTCCCGGGTGACGATCTTCGCCCTGGGGGTGATGCCGTACATCAGCTCGTCGATCATCCTGCAGCTGCTGACGGTCGTGTGGCCGTATCTCGAGCGCATTTCGAAGGAAGGGGAGCTGGGGCGGCGGAAGATCACGCAGTACACCCGCTACCTGACCCTCGGTCTCGCCGTGATTCAGGCGGTCGGCATCGCGGTGTGGCTGGAGCGGTCCGCCGCGGTCGCGGGCCTGCCGCTGGTCTACACCCCGGGCTGGGGCTTCCGGCTGATGTGCGCCGTCACCCTGACGACGGGCACCATGTTCATCATGTGGCTCGGCGAGCAGATCACCGAGCGCGGGATCGGCAACGGGATGTCGCTGCTGATCTACGCGGGCATCGTCGTCAACCTGCCGCAGGCCGTGCTGGTGACGTTCGACCAGCTCCGGACCGGTCAGATCAGCCTGCTGCGCGTGGCGTTCCTCGTCGTCATGATGGCCGCCGTGATCGCCGCCATCATCTTCGTCGAGCGCGGACACCGGCGCATCTCGGTGCAGTATGCGAAGCGGGTGGTGGGGCGCCGGCAGTACGGCGGCTCGAGCACGCACATCCCGTTGAAGGTCAACACGGGCGGCGTGATCCCGGTGATCTTCTCGTCGTCGCTGCTGGCCTTTCCGGCCACGCTGGCCACGGTGTTCCCGACGGGCAGCTGGGGACGGGCCCTCGTGGACCAGCTCGCGTACGGCATGCCGCTCTACAACCTGCTGTACGTGGTCGGCATCGTGTTCTTCGCCTACTTCTACACGGCGATCATCTTCAACCCGGATGACGTCGCGGAGAACATGCGCAAGTACGGCGGTTTCATCCCCGGCATCCGGCCGGGCAAGCGGACGGCGGAGTACATCGACACGATCCTGGCCCGGGTCACGCTGGTCGGGGCGCTCTACCTGGCGATGGTGGCGCTGCTGCCGGAGTTCCTGCTGAGCGGGTTCAAGGTGGCGCCGATCCCGTTCGTCGGGGAGCGGCTCGACGCGATCCTGCCGTCGTGGTTCACGCAGGGTCTGAACGTGCAGTTCTTCTTCGGCGGCACGTCGCTGCTGATCGTGGTGGGCGTCGCGATGGACACCGTGCAGCAGGTGGAGTCGCAGCTCATCATGCGGCACTACGACGGCTTCATGAAGAAGACGCGGATCAGGGGACGCCGCGGCTGAGCGCTGCGATGGGCCTGAACGTCATCATGATGGGGGCGCCTGGGGCGGGCAAGGGAACCCAGGCGGCGCGGTTCGCGCGGGAGCGCGGCGTGCCGAAGATCTCCACGGGCGACATCCTCCGGGAGGCGATCCGGACCCCGGGGGCGATTGCGCCGGAAGTGAAGGCGCGGATCGAGGGCGGCGGACTGGTCGATGACGAGACGATGGTCGGGATCGTGCGCGACCGTCTCTGGCGGCCCGACGCGCGCGTCGGGTTCGTGCTGGACGGCTTTCCCCGGACGGTGGGGCAGGCGCAGGCGCTCGACGCGTTGATGGACGAGCGTGACAACGGCCCGCTGATCGTCGTCGACGTCGCGGTGCCGGAGTCGGAGATCATCCGGCGGCTCGGCAGCCGTCGGGTCTGCGGGGACTGCGGTGCGAACGCCGACCCCGTCGGTGCGGGGACGGCATGCCACAAGTGCGGGGGGCGGCTCGTGCAGCGGGCCGACGACGACGCGCAGGTGGTGCTGGAGCGGCTGAAGGTCTACGTCCAGGCGACGCGGCCGGTGCTCGAGTACTATCGGGAGCGGCCCACGTTCCGCGTGGTGAACGGGGCGCAGGACCCGGAACGGGTGGCGCACGACCTGAACACGATGGTCGACGACGCCGTGACGGCCGGTGTGGCCGTGAACCGCTGAGGCCGGTTCGGGGGAGCGAGACGAGACCGTGATTGTGTGCCGCTCACAGGCCGAGATCGCGAAGCTGCGGCGGGTCAACCAGCTCGTCGGACAGGTGCTGGCCGAGCTGCGGGCGGCGGTCGTGGTGGGGGTGAGCACCCACGACCTCGACGCCCTGGCAGAGCGGCGGGTCAGGGAGGCGGGCGCGGAGCCGGCCTTCAAGGGGTACCACGGATACCCGGCGACCCTCTGCGCGTCGGTGAACGAGCAGGTGGTGCACGGGATTCCGTCCCGGAAGCCGCTCGTCGAGGGCGACATCGTGTCGATTGACATGGGGGCGCGGCTCGACGGGTTCTTCGGGGACTCGGCGGTGACGGTGGCGGTCGGGCGGGTGGCACCCGAGGCCGAGCGGCTGCTCCGCGTGACCGAGGAGTCGCTGTTCCGGGGGATCGAGGCGGTGCGGCCGGGCGCGCGGGTATCGGACATCGGCGCGGCCGTACAGCAGCACGTCGAGGCCGCGGGCATGTCCGTGGTGCGGGAGTTCGTGGGGCATGGCATCGGCACGGCCCTGCACGAGGAGCCGCAGATACCGAACTACGGCCCCGCGGGGCGCGGGCCACGGCTCGCGGAGGGCATGGTCCTGGCGATCGAGCCGATGGTGAACCTCGGCCGGCCGGAAGTGAAGGTGCTGAAGGACGGGTGGACGGCGGTCACCAAGGATGGCCAGCTCTCCGCGCATTTCGAGCACACGGTGGTCGTCACGGGTGACGGCTGCGAGATTCTGACGCTGATGGAGCGGGACGCGGGGCGGGCCCGCGAACTGCTCGGGGCAGCGGTCCGGCGTTAGGACGCGCCGGCTGGACGGGATGTCCACGGTCGAGGGCATCGTGCGGGCGCAACTGCCGAGCGGCCTGTACGAAGTCGAGGTCGAGGGGACGCACCGGATCACGGCGCACGCGGGCAGCGGGAGGGATCGCAACTTCGTCCGTCTGCTCGTCGGGGATCGGGTCGTCATGGAGCTCACACCGCGCGATCGGACGCGCGGCCGGATCGTGAAGGTAGTCAGGGGAACGACATGAAGGTCAGAGCGTCAGTCAAGAAGATCTGTGACAAGTGCAAGGTCGTGCGGCGCCGTGGCGTGGTCCGTGTGATCTGCGCCAATGCGAAGCACAAGCAGCGCCAGGGCTGACGCCTAGCGCACCGGGAACACGGACGAGGCACGAGGAACCGACACATGGCACGTATCGCAGGCGTCGATCTGCCGCGCACCAAGCGCGTCGAGATCGGACTCACCTACATCTACGGCATCGGCCGCAAGCGGTCGAACGACATCCTGACCGCGGCGGGCGTGAGCCCCGACATCCGCGTCAAGGACCTGTCGGAGGACGACGTCCGGAAGATCACCCGGGTGCTCGAGGAAGTAGGCGGCGTGGAGGGCGATCTCCGCAAGGAGATCTCGATGAACATCAAGCGGCTGATGGAGATCGGGTGCTACCGCGGCCTGCGGCACCGGCGCAACCTGCCGGCGCGCGGCCAGCGCACCCGGACCAACGCCCGTACCCGGAAGGGTCCGCGCAAGGGCGCCGTCGCCAAGAAGAAGACGGTGTAGGTGTAGGAATCAGACATGGCCAAGAGCGAAGCGGCGGGAACGGAGAAGAAGGGCGAAGGCGGCAAGAAGGCCGCACGGAAGACCTTCAAGAAGCGGGGCGAGAAGCGCGTGGTGCACCACGGGCTGGTGCACATCCACGCCTCTTTCAACAACACGCACATCACGATCACCGACACGGAGGGGAACGTGATCGCGTGGTCGAGCGCCGGTGGCATCGGCTTCAAGGGCTCGCGCAAGGGCACGCCGTTCGCGGCGACCCAGGCCGCCCTGAGCGCCGGCAACGCCGCGAAGACCTACGGTCTGCGGTCGGTCGACGTGCGTGTCAAGGGCCCTGGCTCCGGGCGCGAGTCGGCGATCCGCGCGCTCCAGACGGTCGGCATCGACGTCAAGTCGATCCGCGACGTCACGCCGATCCCGCACAACGGCTGCCGGCCGACGAAGCGCCGGCGCGTCTGAACGGGCTCCACGCATCAGCACTCAACGACTGAAGAAGGATTACTGAATGGCTCGTTACATCGGTCCCGTCTGCCGTCTCTGCCGCCGCGAGGGCGTCAAGCTCTTCCTGAAGGGGGAGCGGTGCTACACGGAGAGGTGCGCCATCGAGAAGCGCAACTTCGTCCCCGGGCAGCACGGGAAGGCCCGCAAGTCGAAGATGGTGGGCTACGGCGTTCAGCTGCGCGAGAAGCAGAAGGTCAAGCGCACCTACGGTGTGCTCGAGGATCAGTTCCGCCGGTACTTCGAGCAGGCTGAGCGCACCCGTGGCATCACGGGCGAGACGCTGCTGTCGCTGCTCGAACGCCGCCTCGACAACGTGGCGTACCGCCTCGGGTTCGCGACCTCGCGTCCGGCGGCCCGGCAGCTGGTGCGGCACGGCCACCTGACGGTCAACGGCCGCAAGGTCGACATCCCGTCGTTCTCGGTCAAGGCGGGAGACGTCGTGGCGCTGCGCGAGAGCAGCTGGAAGAACGCTGCGGTCGTGCACGCGCTCGAAGAGGTGAAGGGCCGCGGAGTACCGGAGTGGCTGTCGTTCGACTCGTCGGCGATGGCGGCGAAGGTGGCCTCGGTGCCGACCCGCGCGCAGATCAACCTGCCCGTGCAGGAACAGCTCATCGTCGAGCTCTACTCGAAGTAGTCCGCCTTCGCCCGGAGGATACCCTTCGGGCGTCGGCGAGATCGCATCCGTCGGCCCGCAGCCTTTCAGACCTGCGGTGGGAGGCCGGCGGACAACACATGCAGGTCTGGAGGCCGGGACTGCCGGCCCGTTGCGAAAGGACGGACAGGAATGCTCTGGAAAGGATTTCAGCGACCGAAGCGGCTCGAATTCGAGCGCGACACCCTCACGGACCGGTTCGGTCGCTTCTACGCCCAGCCGTTCGAGCGGGGCTTCGGGACGACGATCGGTAACGCGCTGCGGCGCGTGCTGTTGTCGTCGATCGAGGGCGCGGCGATCACCGCCGTCAAGATCGACGGCGTGCTGCACGAGTTCTCGCCGATTCCGGGCGTCGTCGAGGACGCGACCGACATCATCCTGAACCTGAAGCAGATTCCGCTGAAGCTGCACTCCGACCAGCCCAAGACGCTGACGCTGCGGGTCAACAAGCCCGGCGTCGTGCGGGCGAAGGACATCGAGGTCGATCAGAGCGTCGAGATCCTCGAACCGGAGGCGCACATCGCCACGGTGTCGGCCGGCGGCAAGCTCCACATGGAGCTGCGGATGAAGCGCGGTCGCGGGTACGTGTCGGCGGACAAGAACTTCGACGAGGACCTGGGCATCGGCTGGATTCCCGTCGACTCGGTCCACTCGCCGGTGAAGAAGGTCAACTACCTGGTCGAGGCCGCGCGTCTCGGACAGACGACCGACTACGACAAGCTGACGGTGGACGTCTGGACGAACGGCTCGGTGACCGCGCGCGACGCCGTGTCGCTGGCCGCCAAGCTGATTCGAGACCACCTGAACATCTTCATCAACCTCGAGGACGCCGGCGACGCGTCGTCCGAGGCGCAGGCGGATCAGCCGCGGGCCGGAGCGCTGAACGAGAACCTCGACAAGAGCGTCGAGGAGCTGGAGCTGTCGGTCCGGTCGTACAACTGCCTGAAGAACGCGAACATCCGGACGATCCGCGAGCTGGTCCAGAAGACCGAGGCCGACATGCTGAAGACCAAGAACTTCGGCCGGAAGTCGCTGAACGAGATCAAGGAGATCCTGCAGACCATGGGCCTCAGCCTCGGCATGCGGCTGGAGCAGGCGGGACAGCAGGAGTAGGCCGGTTTCGACGCCGGTGAGAGAGTCATGAGACACAACGTTGCACATCGAAAGCTCGGCCGGGTCACGGAGCATCGGATCGCCATGCTCCGGAACCAGGCCATCTCGCTGCTGCGCCACGAGCGCATCGAGACGACCCTGCCAAAGGCCAAGGAGCTGCGGCCCTTCGTCGAGCGCCTGATCACGATTGCGAAGCGCAGCGTGAAGGCGGGCGAGACGAACACGGCGGCCCTGACGGCCCGCCGCCTCGTGCTGGCAGAACTGCCCGACAAGGAGATCGTCGGCAAGCTGTTCGCGACGCTCGCGCCGCGGTTCGTCGATCGCCCCGGCGGCTACACGCGGATTCTGAAGGTGGGCTTCCGCCGCGGCGACGGTGCCGAGACGGCGCTCGTGGAGCTGGTCGGCAGCGAATACGTCCCGTCCGCGCCCGAGCCGGCCGAGGGCGGGGAAGAGGCGCCCAAGAAGACGAAGAGCGTTGGCGAGCGGATCCGCCAGGCCGCGAGCCGGATACGCGGAGGCGGACAGGAGAAGAAGGCCCAGACCCGCAGCCAGGCGCAGGGCGGCCGCAAGACGACGACCCCGCGCAAGGCCGGCGGCTCGTAGGTCGCCAGCCGCGTCGGTCAGGGGCCGGTCAGGTCAGCCCGCGCGGGGCAGCCGGTCCACCAGCGTCCTCACCCACGAAGGGCCGGCTCGCGCCGGCCCTTCGTCGTGTACGCCGGGATCAGCTCGCCTCCTCGAGCGCGTCGTTCGACCCGCGCGTGGCCTTCGCGGCGGCGATCACCTTGGCCTGAATCGCGTGGGGGACCTCCTCGTAGTGGGAATACTCCATGTGATAGGCGCCGCGTCCGCCCGTGGCCGACGTCAGGTGCTGCTCGTAGGTCAGCATCTCGGCCATTGGCACCTGCGCCCGGATCACGGTGGTGGTGCCGCGCGTGTCCATTCCTGCGATCCGGCCGCGGCGGCCGTTCAGGTCCCCCATCAGGTCGCCCGCGAAGTCGCTCGGGGCGTGGACTTCCACCCGCATCACTGGCTCGAGCAGCGTGGGCCTTGCGCGGGTCATTGCGTCCTTGAAGGCAAGGGCGCCGGCCATCTTGAAGGCCAGCTCGTTCGAGTCGACGGCGTGGTATGAGCCGTCGAAGACGATGGCCCTGAAGTCCACCATCGGATAGCCCGCCAGGCAGCCGCGCCTTCGGGCCTCCTGGATGCCCTTCTCGACGGCCGGGACGAACTGCCGCGGGATGGCGCCGCCGAAGATCTCGTCGTCGAACTGGAAGTCGCTGCCCCGGGGCAGCGGCTCGACGCGGATCCGGCAGTCGCCGAACTGGCCGTGGCCGCCCGTCTGCTTCTTGTGGCGGCCATGCGCCTCTGTGGCGACGGTGATCGTCTCCCGGTACGGGATGCGCGGCGGCTTCAGCAGCACCTCGACGCCGAAGCGCCTCTTCAGCCGGGCGACGGTGACCTCGATGTGGAGCTGGCCCTGGCCCGCCAGCAGCAGTTCGTGCGTCTGGGGATCCCGCGAGTAGGCGATGCTCGGGTCCTCCTCCTGCAGCCGGTGCATGGCCGTGCTGATCTTGTCCTCGTCGCCGCGGCTCTTCGGCTCGATCGCGTAGGCGAGGACCGGCTCCGGGAAGGCGAGCGGGGTGACGCCGAACGACGTGCCCGGCGCGGCGAGCAGATCGCTGGTGTGGGTGTCCTTCAGCTTGGCGACGGCGCCGATGTCACCCGCGCGGAGTTCGGGCACGTGGGTCTGCGTCTTGCCCTGCAGCACGAGGAGGTGCCCGAGGCGCTCGGGGTGCTCCCGGCCGTGGTTCTCGACCGTCGAGTCGGCGTGCAGCGTTCCGGTCACGACGCGCAGCATCGTCAGCCGTCCGGCGAACGGGTCGGCCAGCGTCTTCCAGACGAACGCTGCGTACGGGGCCGCGGGATCCGGCGTCACCGTCGTGGCGCTGCCATCGGCGCCGCGGACCGCGAAGGGCCGCGCGGCCGGAGACGGCACGTACTCGACGATGGCGTCGAGCAGCGGCTGGGCGCCGATCAGTTGCAGGCCCGACGTACAGAACAGGGGGAAGATCCGTCCACCGGCGACCGCCGAGCGCAGGCCCGCCACCAGTTGCGCCTGTGGCAGCGTGCCCTCGGCGAAGAACTGGTCCATCAGCGCCTCGTCCGCCTCTGCCACCATTTCCACGAGCCGCGTGCGGGCATGGGCCGCCGCGGCGGCCAGTGCCGGCGGAATCTCGCCCTCGGTGACCGTGCCGTTGTCGCCGGGACCGAAGGTCAGCGCCGTCATTCGCACCAGGTCGACGACGCCCGAGAACTGCTTCTCCTCTCCGATCGGGATCTGGACCGGCACGATCTCCCGCGCGCAGCGCGCATGGAGGCTCTCGAGCGCCCGCTCGAGGCTGGCGCGCTCGCGGTCCATGCGCCCCAGGACCACCAGGCGGGGCAGGCCCGCGGCCGCGGCGTCGGCCCAGAGCTTCTCGGTCTGGACCTCGACGCCGTGGATGCCGTCCACGACGACGACCGCGGCCTCGGCCACGCGCAGGGCGGACCGTGCGTCGCTCAGGAAGTTCGCGAACCCGGGGGTGTCGATGAGGTTGATCTTGGTCTTCTGCCACTCGGCCCAGGCGAGGCTGGCGGAGAGCGAGTGGCGCCGGGCGATCGCGTCGTCGTCGAAGTCGGTGACGGTGGTGCCCTCGTCGACCTTCCCCAGGCGGCTGACCGCGCCCGAGGCGGCGAGGAGGGCGGACACCAGCTGTGTCTTGCCGCAGCCTCCGTGCCCGACGATGGCCACATTACGGAGACCGGCGGCGTCGTAGACCTTCATGGCGGTATCCCTCCTGCCCCACGGGCGGGACCGCCCGCGAAGCGGATGTGCGCGGCGTCTCGGTGCGCATGATAGTCGCCGGGCCCGCGGCCCGCAACCGGGGCCGTCCGGCCCTGGTGCCGGGGTGGCGCGATCCCTGGTGGTCGAACATTAATGTATGCATCGAAAGTCCATGCGACGAATGTGTCGTGCTGTCTGTGACGGCCCCTCTCCGTCGGCCCGAGTGCCCCGGCACCGCGCGACGAACGGCCGGCCATCCCGGGGCCGCCCTCGCGCGCGTGCGCTCTGCGCGCGCAGAGATCCAACTCTTATGTCGCCAGAAATATGTGTTGAGACATTGTTGTATGGCTCGACGAGGTCGGCTCGATCGGCAACCGCGAATTCCCTGAGGAATTCACGCGATGGCGGGGCGAGGCCACAGCACGAGGTTGGCGTCCATCTTGCTCCATCCAGCGTGAGACGGTCGGCGTGGTGCCGGGCGTGGCCGGACGGGAGTGACGAGATGAATCAAGCTGACACCGCTTGGATGCTGATCTCGGCGGCGCTGGTGCTGCTGATGACGCCGGCGCTGGCGTTCTTCTATGGTGGGCTGGTGCGGTCGAAGAACGCGCTGAACACGATGATGATGAGCGTGGTCGCGCTCGGCTTCGTCGGCGTGCTCTGGGCCGTGGCCGGCTATTCGCTCGCCTTCACGGCCGGGAACGCGTGGCTGGGCGACGCCTCCAACATGCTGCTGAGCGGCGTGGGCCTCGAGGCGAAGGGCACCATCCCGCACATGCTGTTCATGGCGTATCAGGGCACGTTCGCGATCATCACGGCGGCGCTGATTTCGGGCGCGATCGTGGAGCGGATGCGCTTCCCGGCCTACGTCGCCTTCATCTCGCTGTGGGCGCTGGCCGTGTACAGCCCGGTGGCGCACTGGGTGTGGGGTGGCGGCTGGCTCGCGCAGTGGGGCGCGCTCGACTTCGCCGGCGGAACCGTCGTGCACGTGAACGCGGCGGCGGCCGCGCTGGTGGCGGCGATGGTGGTGGGCCGGCGCTCCGACCACGGTTCGTCGTCGCTGCTGCCGCACAACGTGCCGTTCGTGCTGCTGGGGGCCGGGCTGCTCTGGTTCGGGTGGTTCGGGTTCAACGCGGGCAGCGCCCTGGCCGCGAGCCCGCAGGCCGGCCTCGCGTTCGTGACGACGATGCTCGCGCCGGCGGCCACGCTGGTGGTCTGGACGCTGCTCGACGCCATGCGCTCGGGCAAGCCGACGGCGGTCGGCGCGGCGACGGCGATCGTCGTCGGGCTCGTCGCGGTGACGCCCGCCGCGGGCCACGTGAGCCCGATGAACGCCATCCTGCTCGGCGCCATCGCGGCGGTGCCGAGCTATCTCGGCCTGCTGGTGCGGGCCAGGACGTCGCTCGACGACTCGCTGGACGTGGTTGCCGCGCACGGCGTGGGCGGGACGGTCGGCGCACTGTTGACCGGCGTCTTCGCGGAGAAGGCGCTCAACGGCACGACCGACGGTCTGCTCTACGGCAACCCCGGTCAGATGGGGATTCAGGTGGCGGCGGTGCTCGCCGTGATGGCCTACAGCGCGGTCGCCAGCTTCGTGCTGCTGAAGCTGGTGGGCCTGGTGCTGCCGCTGCGCGCGTCGGCCTCTGACGAGGTGGACGGCCTGGACATCGCGGCGCACGGCGAGGAGGCCTACATGCACGCCGGCGGGACGGCTCCGCTCGCCGAGCCGGTCCTCGACGACGCGGGCCGGGCGTTCAGGCCGGTTCACGCCGACGCCTGAAGCCAGCGGCCGGCCGGTGCTGCCGGCCAGCGCCCACGGTGCCATGGTGCGCACGCTGCGGCGCCGGGACGGGATGCGAAAGCCCGTATGTTATCGTCCCTGCGGGGTTTGATACGGCACGCATCCTGGTGGGCCTGGTCTGGCGGCATGGCCGGGGCTCAGGAGCGGGTGGGAACGCTGGGGGCGCGGCGCCTTCAGCGGTTCTGACGGGAACGCCGGCGGTCGGGGACCAGATGATGGGACGCCGGCCGCCGTGCACGCGCGGCGCGCGCATCAACTCCGGTGAGGATGGTCCGGGAGGTGCCCGGATGCGGGTCGTCGGGCCAGGGTCCGGCGGGTCCTTCAGCAGGAGGCGTGGATGGCGCGACGGATAGGACGGCGGACGCTGATCCGGGCGGCCGTGATGGCGGGTGGACTGGTGGCCGCGGCGGTGTCTCCCGTGATGGGGCAGACGTCGCCGAACGGCGGGGCGATCGCGCTGACGGGGAACCTCGACGTCGGTACGGCGTACTTCAGGCGAGGAATACCGCAGGACGACACCGGCGTGATTCTCTCGCCGTCGGTCGAGGCGGTCGTGGCCGTCGCCGACGGCCTGACGGTCAACGTCGGGTCGTCGAACAGCCTGCTCACGGGCGACCGCGGGCGGAACGGGCCGAGCGCGCGGCTGTGGTACGCCTCGGAGTTCCACGGCGCCGTCGGGTACGCCGTGAGCGGGACCAGGGTGGGCGTGGCCTATGGCGCGTTCACGAGCCCCAACGGCGCGTTCGGCAGCGTGGAGGAACTGCAGGTCACGGTGTCGCGCGACGGGCGGTTCAGGCCATACGGGTTGCTGGCGTTCGAGATGCGAGGGCAGCTCGACGGCGGCAGCCGGAAGGGGCGATACCTGGAGGTGGGGGTCGCGCCGGCGTTCGGGCAGGGCCTGACGCTGGCGGTGCCGGTCAAGGCGGGGTTCAGCCTCGGTCACTACTATGAGGGGCTGACCGGCGACGAGCGGTTCGGCTTCCTGAGTGTGGGCGGACGGCTGACGAAGGCCCTGGCGGGCGGTTCGTCGAGGGTCGGCAGGTGGCACATACACGGCGGGGTGGAGTACCTGGTGCTGGGAGACCGGAACGAACTGCAGTTCGGGAGCGCGTCCACGGTGATCGGCACGGCCGGCCTCGGCTTCTCGTACTGACCGCCGGGCGCTTGACAGACGTTGGCGGCGCGCGCGGGCCCCGCGCCGGGGCCCGCGCCGCCGCTCTTCCACGGGGCGGCGGCGGCCGTCTCGGCAGGGATGGTCGCGACATGGCGGTGACCCAGCCAGGCCCCGGAGGCCTCGTGCCCACAGCGGCGTTCGAGGCCGCCCGCGCCGAACTGCGGGGAGACGTGGCCCGGGGAGCCGGTGGGCGCGCGGCCCTCGAGCGATTCAGCGACCGTGTCGATGCGCTCGTCCGGCAGCTGTACGCCGACGCGCCGCCGGCCGGCCCGCCGGTCGCGCTCATTGCGCTCGGCGGGTACGGCCGGCGGCAGCTCTGCCTTCATTCCGACATCGACATCCTGGTCCTGTTCGGCGATCGGATCGGCCACGACGGCGAAGCCTTCCTGCGCGCCGTCCTGCACCCGTTGTGGGATCTGGGGGTCGTCGTCGGGCACCAGGTCCGGGAACTGCAGGACTTCGCGACGCTCGAACGGGACAACCCCGAGTTCCTGCTGGCGTTGCTCGACGCGCGCCCACTGGCGGGAGACCGGCAGGTCTTCGAACGGTTCCATTCCACGTTCCACACGCCGTCGACGCATGCCTTCATCCTGCAGGCGTTGTCGGGGCTCGTCGACGAGCGGCACGCGCAGTTCAACGGCACGCTGTATCAGCTCGAGCCCAACGTCAAGGAGGCGCCGGGGGCGCTCCGCGACCTGGCGGCGGCGCGGACGATCGCGCTGCTGACCGATCCGCTGCTCCTGCAGCACGGCCCGGTCCGGCCGGCCCGGCTCGACGACGCAGAGGACTTCCTGCTGCGCGTGCGGTCGATCCTGCACATGGCGGCGGGTCGCACGCAGGACACGCTCGACCACGACTCCCAGGAGCGGACGGCTGAGATCATGGGCTACCCGGGGGTCGAGGCGCGTCAGCGCGTCGAGCGCCTGATGAGCGACTACTTCCGGCACGCCCGCACCGTCGCGCGGTCGCTCGAGTGGGCGCGCCGGACGGCCCCGGTGCCGGTGGGACCGAACCTGGGCCTGACGCGTGACGGCATCCGCTTCCTCGACCCCGTGCTGGCGGCGCGCACGCCGTCGTCGTGGCTCGGGGCCTTCCAGGCAGCCATCGACTCGGGCGTCGACGTGACCGAGGACGCCCTGTCGTGCATGCAGCAGCACGTCGACCGGTACCGGTGGGACGACTTCTTCCCGACGGCGTCTGCGCGCGCGGCCCTGCAGCGGTTCTTCGTGCCGGCGCCCGGCCTCTACGCGCGGCTGTCGGAGATGCACGACTGCGGGCTGCTCGGGCGGATCTTTCCGGAATTCCAGGCGATCTCCGGCCGCGTGGTCCGCGACTTCTACCACAAGTACACGGTCGACGAGCACACGCTGCTGACGATTCGCAACCTCGAGCGGCTGTCGGCCACCGAGGACCCGGCTCGCCAGCGGTTTCGCAGCGTGCTCGGCGCCCTCGATGCCCCGGAGCGGCTCGCGCTGTCGCTGCTGTTCCACGACGTCGGCAAGTGGAGCGAAGACGACCATGCCACCGAGAGTGTCCGGATGGCCGAGGGCGCACTCGCGCGGATGCAGCTCGCGCCCGACGCGCGCGAGGCGGTGCTCTTCCTGATCAGGCAACACCTGCGGATGTCGCTCGTGGCCTTCCGTCGCGACACCGAGGATCCGGAGATCGTCAAGGAGTTCGCCAACTTCATCGGCACCGAGGACCGGTTGAAGTGCCTGACCCTGATGACGCTGGCCGACGTAGGGGCCGTCAGCCCGGAGACGCTGACGCCGTGGAAGGAAGAGCTGCTGTGGCGGCTCTACGTCGACACGTACAACCACCTGACCCTGCGGTACGGCGACGAGCGCATCGAGCGCGACCAGGCCGGCCTCGACGAACTGCTGCGGCAGCGTCCCTCGGACCTCTCCGAGGCCGAGATCACGCGATTCCTGGAGGGGCTGCCGCAACGCTACCTGCAGTTGTTCGCCCCGGAGGCGATCTACCGGCACGTGCGGCTCGCCCGTGACATCCAGCCGAACGAGGTGCACGTCTCGCTCGAACCGGGCGACAACGGTATCTGGACGCTGGCCGTCGTGACGCTCGACAAGCCGTCGCTGTTCTCGAACATCTGCGGCGTGCTGTCGTCGTTCGGCATGGACATCATCCGCGGTCACGCGCTGACCAACCCCAACGGGCTGGTGCTGGACGTCTTCCAGTTCACCGACGACGAGCGGTTCCTGGCGCTCAATCCCGACGCCCACGACCAGGTCGTGCACGTCCTCGAGGACGTCGTCGCCGGCCGGGCCGACGTGGCGGTCCGGTTGAGGGGCCGCGAACAGAGCGTGCTGAACAACCGGACGGTGTCGCGGATCGCGCCGGTCGTCTACACCGACGGCACGACGTCGGGCCGCTACACGATTCTCGACATCGTGGCGCACAACACGCTCGGCCTGCTGTACCGGATCAGCCGGGTGATCTCCGAGCACGGCTGCGACGTGGACCTGGTCCTGATCGCCACCGAGGGCGAGAAGGCCATCGACGTCTTTCACCTGACGAAGGGTGGGGCGAAACTCACCGAGGCGGAACAGCAGACGCTGACCACCGACCTGCAACGCACACTGGAGGAACTGCGATGAAACTGATCAAGAGCATCGTCCGGCCGAACAAGGTGGACGAGGTCAAGGATGCGCTCGCCAAGATGAACGTCGCCGGCATGACGGTGACCGAGGTGCGCGGGCACGGCAAGCAGAAGGGGCACACCGCGATCTACCGCGGCAAGGAGTACAACGTCTCGCTGCTGCCCAAGATGGAGATCGAGGTCGTCGTGGCCGACGCGATTGCGGACGACGTCGTCAAGGCGATCGTGCAGGCGGCCCGGACCGGCGAGATCGGCGATGGCCGCGTCTTCGTGCTGCCGGTGCTCGAGAGCTACAAGATCCGGACGGGGGAGAAGGAAGCGTAGGCGGACGACGGTGTGCGTGGGCTGGGCCGCCCCGCAGGGCGGCCCGGCACAGGCTACTCGTGCCGGAGCGCTTCGATGGGGTCGAGCCGTGACGCGCGCACGGCCGGCACCATGCCGAAGAAGATGCCCACCGTCGCCGAGAAGCCGAGACCGATCGCGAACGACCACCAGGGCAACGATATCGGGAAGCCGGTCAGCAGGCTCACCGAGACTCCGATCGCGGTGCCGAAGAGGATGCCGATGATCCCGCCGACCGAGGTCAGCACCGCCGCCTCGGACAGGAACTGAACGAGAATCTCGCGCCGCCTGGCGCCGAGCGCCTTGCGGACGCCGATCTCCCGCGTCCGCTCGGTGACCGAGATCATCATGATCGCCATGACGCCGATGCCGCCCACCATCAGCGCCACCGACGAGATCACGACGAGCGCGAGGAACGTCGCCTGGCTGATCTGGTCCCACACGCGCAGGATGGCGTCCTGCGTGGCCAGGTCGAAGTCGTTGGGCTCGTCGAGCTTCAGGCCGTGGCGGATGCGCATGATCTGCTCGACCTCGGCGATGGCCTGTTCCTTCGACGCGCTGTCGTAGGGCACCACCATGATCGTGGCGCTGCCCTGACCGGGGGGGCCGCGCCGTCGCGACGCGTCCGAGCCGAACATGACCGAGTGCGTCGTGTGCGGAATCACGACGAACGCATCCTGGTCGCCGATGCCCTGCGTGGGCCGCTTGGCCATGACGCCGACGACCGCGTACTCGACGGCACCGATGCGCACCTTCTTGCCGATCGGATCGGTGCCCGACACCGCGAAGAGGGCCTGGAAGACGGAGTCCCCGAGGACGACGACCCGCCGGCGGTGCGAAACCTCTGGCCCGTTGAAGAACCGGCCCAGCGCGATCGTCGCGAAGCTGGCCTGGGCGAACTGTTCGGTCGCGCCGACCACGCTGACCTGGCCGGAGCGGTCGCCGCGGTAGTAGACGCGCTCGCGCGTCTGGTCGAGGCCCTGGCCGAGCAGCACGTCGACGATGCGGATCGACGGCGCGAGCTTCTCGATGGCCCTGGCGTCGTCGACCGTCAAGTTCGGCCGGCGCAGCAGTTCCGAGAACTCCGCTCCGCCCGACAGGCTGACGATGCTCAGCTTGGTGACGAAGATCGTCTTCGGGCCCAGCTGGCGGACGGCGTCGCGAAGCGACTCGTCGAAGCCGCGGATGAGCGACGTCATGCCGACGATGGCCGTGATGCCGATCACGACGCCGAGGATCGTCAGCCCCGACCGGAGCTTGTTGCTCCGGAGGGTGTCCATCGCCATCCGGAGGACTTCGCGGATCAGGCCCTTATTCACGACGCAGCGCCTCGATCGGCTCGAGCCGCGCCGCTCGCGACGCGGGATACAGGCCGAAGAACAGCCCGACGCCGGCCGTGATGCCCAGGCCGAGGAGGACCGACCATGGTTCGAGCCTCGCCGGCAGCGGCGTCACGGCCGAGATGCCCAGGGCAATCACGAAGCCGAGCCCGATCCCGACCATCCCGCCGACGAGCGACAGCGTCACCGATTCGGTCAGGACCTGCGACATGATGTCGGCGCGGCGGGCGCCGAGCGCCTTCCGCAGGCCGATCTCCCGCGTCCGCTCGCTGACGACCATCAGCATGATGTTCATGATCACGATGCCGCCGACGACCAGCGACAGCGCGACGACGCCGACGAGCACGGCGAAGATGCCGGTCGTCGCCCGCCGGTAGAGATCCAGGAACGTGTCGGCGGTGAAGACGCCGAACGTGTCGGCCTCGGCCGGCTTCAGGTGCCGCGCAACACGCAGCGCGACCGTGGCCTCGTCCATCGCCGTCGCGAGCACGGCGGGGGACGAGGGCTTGACGGTGAGCTGCAACGACTGCCGGGAGCCGAAGAGCTTCTGGTGTGCGCCGAGCGGGATCACCACGAAGTTGTCCTGTGTGTTGCCGAGGAAGGATCCCTTCTTCGCGCTGACGCCGACGACGGTGAACGGGACGCCGGCCACCCGGATCGCCTTGCCCAGCGGGTCGGACTGGCCGAAGAGGCGGTCCGCCGTGTCCCAGCCGATGAGCGACACGGGGCGGCTCCGCTCGACCTCCACGGGGCTCATCAGGCGGCCGCGCTCCGCGGTGAACGTCGTGAACGCGCCAAAGTCACGGGTGACGCCCTGGACTGACACGGAATCGAGCTCGGTGGCGCGGTAGGAGACCGCGGCCCGCTCCTGTGCCTGCGCCATGACCGCCTGGATGGACGACCCGAACGACCGGATGGCGTCGGCCTCCTCGAGCGTCAGCTCCGGGTTGTTCCGCGTGCGTTCCTCGTCGTCTTCGTTGCGAATGGGCGGCTGACGCTGGATCGTGAACGAGTCGGCACCGACCTCCGAGACGATCGTCGTCGAGACGAGGGCGTTCATGCCCTGGATGAGCGTCACGACGGTGACGATCGACGTCACCGCCACGATGTTGCCCAGCACGGTCATGAACGACCGGAGCTTGTTGGACCAGATCGCGCGCAGCGCGAGATTGGCCGACTCGAGGATGATGCGCATCGGTACGGGCGTGGCGTTGGCGACGGCCTCAGGCGCCCCCTTGCCGCGCCTGCGCCTTCTCGAGCGTGACCACCTCGCCGTCGGCGAGCTCCCGCACCGAGGCGAACGGCCCGGTGATCACCTGGTCGCCGGGCTTCAGTCCGTCGAGGATCTCGAAGTACTGCTCGCCGGCAACACCGACCTTCACCGGCGTGAAGACGGCCTTGCCATCCCGCCAGACGAAGACCCCCTCCGTCTCCTTGCGCGTGTGGCCGGCCGGTGTCTCCGGCCTGGGCGCCGTCGTCTCGTCCGACTGCCCGCGCCTGCGGACGGGCGGGGGCTCGCGGACGATCGCGCCCTTCGAATCGAACAGCAGTTCGCGGACGGCGAGGGCCTGGATCGGCACGCTGACGACGTTGCGGCGCGTGGCCGTCGTGATCTCCGCGGTGCAGGTGAAGCCGGGCCGGACGTCGGGGACGGCCTCGTCCAGGGTCACCACCACCTTGAAGTTCGTCGCCTGCCGCTGACCCGTCGACTGGGTCGTCTGGATCGGGCTGTTGCCGATCTCGGTCACATGGCCGCGGAACGTCCGATCGGGAATGGCGTCGATCGTCACCCGCGCCTCCTGGCCCACCGCGACGTTCGGAATGTCGGTCTCGTCGACCTCGATCTCGGCTTCGAGCAGCGACATGTCGGCGATGGTCAACAGCACGGACCCCGCGTTGTTCATCGTCCCGACCACCGCCGTCTCGCCTTCCTCGATGCTGCGCCGCACCACCAGCCCGTCCATCGGGGCCGAGATGATCACCTGGTTCAGGTTGTAGCGCGTGGTGGCCAGGCCTGCCTGCTCCTGCTTGATCTGCTGCTCCCGGGTGAGCACGTCCTGCTCGCGCGCCTTCAGGTCGGCCTCGCGCACGGCCACGTCGTTCTGCGCGCGCTCGAGGGCTTCCTTGGTCGTCAGCCCGTCCTTCCAGAGGTCCTGCTGGCGCTTCAGGCCCTGCCGCGCGAGCTCGAGGTTCGCCCGGGCCTGTTCGACATTGGTCCGCGCCTGGCCGAGCGCCGATTGGGCGGCGGCGACGCTGGCCTCGCCGCGCTGCAGCTGCCCCTCGAGTGACTTGGGGTCGATCTCGAGCAGGAACTGGCCGGCCTTGACCCGCTGACCCTCCTCGACGGCCACGCGGGTGACCCGACCCATCGTGTTCGCCGAAATGTTGACCTGGCGCTTTGGCTGGATCTTGCCCGAGGCGGACACGATCGCCTCGAGGTCGCGCTGGCGAATCGTCTCGACCGCCACCGTGATGCCCGGGTCGCGGCGATACCAGTAAGTGGCGGCCGCGGCGGCGCCGACGACGATCAGGAGCACGAGGACGATCGCAACCTTCTTCCGAGTCATGCACTCTCCTTGGACCCCGGGCTCCTCGTGGGGGAGCCGGTCCAGATGCCGCGACACACGGCAGGGCAGGGGCGGGCCGGGGCCCTCATGCCGTGCCGCCGGTCACGGCCATCACGAGGGCCAGCAACGCGGCGGCGCCAGCGTAGAGGCCGATCGCGGCCGGCGCGAGGGTGCGCGCGCGGCGCCCGTACGCCACCGACACGCCGATGGCGAGCACGACGCACCACCACAACACGAAGATGTCCAGAATGCCGAGGAAGCGGGCCACCGGCGCCGCTTCGTCCAACATCGGAAACCACACCCCGAGCGACGTCGCGCTGGCCGTCGTCTCGCGCAGGTACGTGAGCGGGGCGCCGACCAACTGCCGCAGCGCCAGGATGACGCCGGCGTGGGTCGCGACCGCGAGCACCTGCCGGAACGTGACGGCAGGGCCGCTCCGCCTGAACGCCAGCCAGACGCCTGCCGCCACCGCCAGCGTCAGGACCGGTCCGCCGAGCACGGCCATGCCCGCGCCGTACCAGGGTCCCTGCGCACTGGCCTCCTGCAGGCCGGCGTACCGCGTGTCGTCGACGGGCTGGCCGAACGCGATCGCGGTCCGCTCCCACTGGTCGACGAGGGCCTGCCGGCCCACCTCCGTGCCGAAGAGGGCCGCGGCGGCCAGGACCGGCAGCACCGTGGTGATGAGGAGAGCGCCGGCCCAGTCGGGGCGGCGGAGGACGGCGGTCATCGTTGCGCGGGGGCGCCACACGCTCCCCAGAATCCGGGCTGCCAGGCTCACTTGCACACCTCATACGGCCGAGAAGGGAGGGCGGTTCCATGCGCTGTCCGCCCGGGTGGCCCGGGGGGTACACTGACGGCTTTGAGCCCTCCCGCTGCATCCCGGCACGCCACCTGGCTCCCGTCGATGCCCGGCCCTTCCACTCGAGACGATCATTATGAGACGAAAGACCCGCAAGACCGCGCTGCTGCTGGCTGTTGCCGTGACCGTTCCGACCCCTGCCCGCGCGCAGATCCTCGAGTCGGTCGGGAGCCGCGCGCTCGGCATGGGTGGAGCCTTCGTCGCCGTGGCCGACGACAGCAGCGGCGTCTGGTGGAATCCGGGCGCCCTGGCTGCCGGCCCGTTCGTCGACGGAGCGATCGGGCTCGCGTCGGCCGAGGCGCGCGGCCCCGAGCCCGCGGCCCGCACCCGTCCCCTCTGGTTCACGCTGTCGACTCCCGTCGTGGGCGCCGGGTATTACCGGTTCCGGCTGACGGAAATCGCACCCGCGGCTACAGGCTCGGCCGTGCCGGACCGAGAAACAGGAGGGACCGGAAAGTCGGTACGCGCGCTGGAGGCCTCGCAGGTCGGCGTGACCCTGGTGCAGAGCCTCGTGTCCGGGGTGCACGTGGGGACCACCCTGAAGTACGTGCGGGGCACGCTCCGGGCGGCGGACGGTCCGGCCGGGGCGAACCGCGACACGTTGTTCGAGCTGGGGCGATCGCTGACGGGGGGCGTGCCACAGGGCCGGTTCGACCTCGACCTGGGCGCAATCGCCGTGGCCGGCCCGATACGCCTGGGTGCGGTGGTGCGTAACCTGCGGCAGGTGAGTTTCGAATCCGAGGGGAACGCGAGCGTGGCGCCGATGCGGCTGCCGCGCCAGGTCCGCATCGGGTTCGCGGTGGATGGGTCGAAACTGGGGGAGATGCCCCTGATGGTGGCCGTGGACGCTGATGCCGTGACGTACACGACGGGCCTGGGCGATCGCCGCGTCGTCGCCGTGGGCGCCGAGCGGTGGTGGTTCGGGCGTCGCCTGGGCCTGCGAGCCGGCGGGCGCTTCAACCAGGTCGGCCGGCGCGAGCGCAGCGGGACCGCCGGGGCGAGCGTCGCGGTCCGGTCAGGCATGTTCGTCGAGGGACACCTCGCGGCCGGCGGGTCGGCCGACGAGCGGGGATGGGGCATCGGTGCCCGCGTGAGCTTCTGACCGGTAACAGGCATCTGACCGTCGATGGCCGTCCGACTAGGTGAACTGCTTCTCAAGGAGAAGCGCATCACGCCCGAGCAGCTCCAGGAGGCGCTGAACCAGCAGCGCCAGAAGGGGGGCAAGCTCGGGTACGTGCTGACGTCGCTCGGCTTCGTCAAAGAGCAGGAGATCACGGCCCTCCTCAGCAAGCAGTTCGGCGTGCCCTCGATCGCCATCCGGCAGTTCGAGATCGACCCGAGCGTCATCAAGCTGGTTCCAGCCGAAACCGCCCAGAAGTACCAGGTCATTCCGCTCTCGCGTTCGGGCGCCACGCTCACGATCGCGATGACGGACCCGACGAACGTGTTCGCCATGGACGACATCAAGTTCATGACGGGCTACAACGTCGAGCCGGTCGTCGCGTCCGAGACCGAGGTGGACGAGGCCCTCGAACGCTACTACGGTGCGGCGCCGGTGGCGGCCGCTGCCGCCGCGGAGGCGGGGCCGAGCGCGCTCGAGGTGGCCAGCAGGGCGCTCGAGGAGATGCCCCAGCTCGGCGACGCCGGCGACGTCGAGGTGCTCGACGAGTTCGAGGAGATCAGCGCCGAGGCCCTCGCGCGCCAGGGCGAGGAAGCGCCGGTCATCAAGCTCGTCAACGTCATCCTGATGGGGGCGATCCAGAAGGGCGCGAGCGACATCCACATCGAGCCCTACGAGAAGGAACTGCGGGTGCGCTACCGCATCGACGGCCTGCTCTACAACATCATGCAGCCGCCGATGAAGTTCCGCGACGCCATCACCTCGCGCATCAAGATCATGTCGAAGCTCGACATCGCGGAGAAGCGTCTGCCGCAGGACGGCCGCATCAAGATCCGGTTCCAGGATCAGGGCATCAACCGCGACATCGACTTCCGGGTCTCGTGCCTGCCGACGCTCTTCGGCGAGAAGATCGTGATGCGTCTGCTCGACAAGACGAAGCTGATGCTCGACATGACGAAGCTCGGCTTCGAGCAGGAGTCGCTCTCGAAGTTCGAGCAGGCCATCTCCAAGCCGTGGGGCATGGTGCTCGTCACCGGCCCGACGGGGTCGGGCAAGACGAACACGCTGTACTCGTCGATCGCCCGCATCAACACCGTCGACACGAACATCATGACCGCGGAGGACCCGGTCGAGTTCAACCTGATGGGCGTCAACCAGGTGCAGGTGCGCGAGAGCATCGGCCTGAACTTCGCCGCCGCGCTGCGCAGCTTCCTGCGGCAGGACCCCAACACGATTCTCGTCGGCGAGATCCGCGACTTCGAGACGGCCGAAATCGCCGTCAAGGCGGCCCTGACGGGCCACCTGGTCCTGTCGACCCTGCACACGAACGACGCGCCGAGCACGGTGAACCGGCTCATGAACATGGGGATCGAGCCGTTCCTGGTCGCCAGCTCCCTGAACCTGGTCTGCGCCCAGCGCCTCGTGCGCAGGATCTGCAAGAACTGCTCGGAACCGCATCCGACGCCCGCGCAGGCGCTCATGCAGACCGGCTTTTCTGCCGAAGATGCTAAGACGGTGGTCCCCAACAGGGGCCGCGGCTGCGACAAGTGCAACGGCACCGGCTACAAGGGCCGTGTCGGTCTGTACGAAGTGATGGAAGTCACCGAAGAGCTGCGCGAGCTCATCCTCGTCGGGGCGTCGGCCATCGAGCTGCGCCGGAAGGCGATCGAGGACGGGATGATCACCCTCCGCAAGAGCGGTCTCCTCAAGGTCAAGGAAGGCGTCACGACGATCGACGAGGTCGTCAGGGAGACGGTCAAGTAATGGCGACACTACCCGAACTGCTGCAGCGGCTGGTGCAGATGGAGGGCTCGGACCTGCATCTGACGACGAACACGCCGCCCCAGGTGCGCGTGCACGGGCACCTCACGCGGCTCGACATGCCGGAGCTGACGCCGGCCGAAACCAAGCAGCTCGCCTACAGCGTGATCACCGACGCCCAGAAGAAGCGCTTCGAGGAGCAGCTCGAGCTCGACTTCTCGTTCGGCCTGAAGGGCGTGGCGCGCTTCCGCTGCAACATGTTCAACCAGCGGGGCTCGGTGGCTGCGGTCTACCGCGTCATCCCGGAGCACATCCGCAGCTTCCAGGAGCTGAACCTGCCGCCCGTACTGGCGACGCTCGCCGAGCGCCCCCGCGGGCTGGTCCTGGTGACGGGGCCCACCGGGTCGGGCAAGTCGACCACGCTCGCGGCGATGATCGACAAGATCAACCGCGAACGTCACGATCACATCCTCACCATCGAGGACCCGATCGAGTTCGTCCACAAGCACCAGAGCTGCGTGGTGAACCAGCGCGAGGTGCACAGCGACACGCAGAGCTTCGCGGCGGCGCTCCGCTCGGCCCTGCGCGAGGACCCCGACATCGTGCTCGTCGGGGAGATGCGCGATCTCGAGACGGTCGAGTCGGCGCTCAAGATCGCCGAGACGGGCCACCTGACGCTCGGCACCCTGCACACGAACTCGACCTCGCAGACGATCAACCGCATCATCGACATCTTCCCGGCCAACCAGCAGGGGCAGATCCGCACCCAGCTGTCGCTCGTGCTCGAGGGCATCGTGTGCCAGACCCTGCTGCCGAAGATTGGCGGCGGACGGGTCGTGGCGCTCGAAATCATGATCCCCACCGCCGGCATCCGCAACCTGATCCGCGAGGACAAGATCCACCAGATCTACTCGGCGATGCAGACGGGCCAGGAAAAGATGGGCATGCAGACCATGAACCAGTCGCTGGCCACGCTGTACCACCGGAAGCAGATCACGCTCGAGTCGGCCCTGGCGGCGTCGTCGCACCGCGACGAGCTGCAGGACCTCATCAACCGTGGCGTGGGCGTCGTGGCGGGCGCGGGCCTGTCGCGGCCGGGCATGCCCAGGCCGGTGACGGCGCGCTAGCCCCAGGGACCCGGAACACACGCAGAAAGCACAGGCAGGACGATGGCCACATTCGCATACACGGGGCGCACGCGTGCCGGGCAGACGGTCAGCGGCGAGCGTGTCGCCGACTCGATGGATGCGGCGGTGGCGGCGCTGCGCCGCGAGCAGGTGCTCGTCACGCAGATCAACGCGGTCAAGGAGAAGGCGGCCGGCAAGCCGGCCAAGGTCGGCAGCAAGTCGCCCTCGGCGAAGAGCCTGGCCGTGTTCACCCGGCAGTTCTCCGTGATGATCGACGCGGGCCTGCCGCTCGTGCAGTGCCTCGAAATCCTCGGAACCCAGGAAGAGGACAAGAACTTCGCGGCCGTGATCCTCGCGACGCGCGCCGAGGTCGAGGGCGGCGCGTCGCTGGCCGACGCGATGAAGAACTACCCGAAGGTGTTCGACCCGCTGTTCACGAACATGATCGCGGCGGGCGAAGCAGGCGGCATCCTCGACACGATTCTGAAGCGCCTCGCCACCTATATCGAGAAGGCGGTGAAGCTGAAGAGCCAGGTCAAGTCGGCCATGGTGTATCCGGTGGCGGTGATCTGCATCGCCGTGGTCGTCGTCGGCGTGATCCTGTGGAAGGTCATTCCGACGTTCGCGAGCCTGTTCGCCGGCCTCGGCGCCGAGCTGCCCCTGCCGACGCGCGTGGTCATCGCGCTCAGCAACGGCCTGGTGCGCTTCATGCCGTTCGTGCTGGTCAGCATCGCGGCGTTCGTCTTCGGCGTCCGGGCCTACTACAAGACGCCGAAGGGACGGATGGCCCTCGACGCCCTCATCTTGAAGATGCCGGTGCTCGGCCTGCTGATGCGCAAGATCTGTCTCTTATACACATCTCCGAGCCCA
>CAWULT010000041.1:0-35560 GCA_963923455.1 uncultured bacterium | reverse complement strand
GAACGCGATCTCGTCGGTCATCGACTCCACGGCGAAGACGTTGGCGATCTTGCCCGGCGCGCGGATGTTCGAGATGGCCAGCGGGTAGTCGCGCAGGTTGTGGACGATCACGCTGACCGTCTCCGCGGCGCATGCGGGGTCGCCGTTCTGCGAGAGCAGGCCCGCGTTGCGGCCGTGCTCCTGCGGCAGTCCGGCGGCGTCCGCCGCCAGGAACGCGCGCGTACCCGGGCGGTTGGCCGGCAGCCACATCTCGGCCTCCCACGCCAGGATCCGGCCGTTCGCGTCCACGCCGGCGCGGATGTCGAGCAGCTGGGCCGGCCCCTTCGGATCCCATCCGAGCTCGTCCTCGCGGGACCACTGCACCCGGACGGGACGTCCAATCGTCTTCGACAGCAGCACCGCGTCGGCCGCCGCGTAGTCGCCGCCGTTGGTCCCGTACGAGCCGGAGCCTTCCGCGAACACGACGCGCATCGTCTCGAGCGGCAGCCCGAACACCCTGGCCAGGATCTGCCGCAGCGCGTGCGTGCCCTGCGACGCCGACCACACCGTGGCCGTCCCGTCGGCCCGGACGTCGGCCACCGAACACGACGGCCCGAGCGATGCGTGCGACTGGAACGGCCAGTAGTAGGTGCCCGTGAACGTCCTGGCCGCGCGCGCCATCGCGGCTCTGGTGTCGCCGGTCGCCACGACGGCCTGGTCGCGCTCGACGGCAGCGGTGCGACACCACTGCGCGAAGGCGTCGCTCGCCGGCAGCGTATCCGGGGCGGTCCAAGTGACGCGCAGCGACGCGGCGGCCTTGACGGCGGACCACTCGCGCGGCGCGACCACGGCGAGGAAGTTGCCCACGCGGACGACCCGGGCGTCCGGAATCGCCGCGATCGACGCCTCGTCCACCGAGACGAGCGTGGCACCCACGGCGGAGGGACGAATCACCCGCGCGTGCAGCATGCCGGGCACGGTCACGTCCTGCACGTACGTGTGCGTGGCCGTGCACTTGGCCGGCACGTCCGGGCGCGGCAGCGCCCTCCCCACTTGCGTGTACTCCTCGGGCCGCTTGAGCGGCGCCTTGGGATCGAGCTTCACCGACAGCCGGCGGTCGCCGACGAGCGCGGCCACGCTCACGCCGGCGCCGCCGGCCACCGGCCGCACCTGGCCCTCCGCGATCGTCAGTTCGGACGCCGGGCGTCCGAGCCGCTGCGCTCCGAGCGCCAGCAGGGCCTGCCTCGCCGTAGCCGCGGCCTGCCGGACCTCGGTGCCGCCGCGCGTCAGGCCGTTGCTGCCGCCAGTGCTGCCTTGGTCGGGGCAGACGCCAGTGTCGCCATCCACGACCGTGACGCGCGACGCCGCCACGCCCAGTTCCTCGGCGGCCATCTGCGCCACGGCGACGCGGAGGCCCGTGCCCACGTCCACCTTGCCGGAGTAGACGGTGACGCGACCATCGGCGTGGAATGCCAGGAAGCTGTCGACGTCGCCCGGGTCGAGCGGCTTGCCCACGGGCGGGGCCTGCGCGTCGACGACGGCGGCGTCGAGTCCTCCGAACGCGAAGGCCACGACGACCGCGCCGCCCGCCTTCAAGACGTCGCGGCGCGAGTGAACGGTCACGCGCGCCTCCCTGCGCCTGCCTGCCCACCGGCCGCGCGCATCACGGCGCGCAGGATACGGGTGTGCGTGCCGCACCGGCAGATGTGTCCGGCAAGCGCCTGCTTCGCCTGCTCGATCGAGGGCCGCGGGGTCTCGGCCAGCAGCGCCCTGGTGGCCATGATCATTCCGTTGGTGCAGTAGCCGCACTGCGCGGCCTGTTCGGCGATGAAGGCCGCCTGCACGCGGTCGGGGCGATCCGGCGTGCCGAGCCCCTCGAGCGTCGTCACCCGGCGGCCCGAGACGCGGCTGACCGGCATCGAGCACGCCCGCGTCGGCTTGCTGTCGACGTGCACGGTACATGCCCCGCACTGCCCCACCCCGCACCCGAACTTCGGGCCGTGCAGGCCGAGGCCGTCGCGCAGCGCGTACAGCAGCGGCTCGTTCGGATCCCAGCAGTCGACGGACGCCTGGCGTCCGTTCACCTCGAACCGGTAGGTCGGCACGGCATCCTCCTCGCGGGCGATCGGGTCCGCCTATTCTACGAGAGCCACCTCGCCCTCGATTTCCACGGGGATGCCGAACGGCAGTTCGGCCATGCCGACGGCGCTGCGGGCGTGCCTGCCCCGCTCGGGCCCGAAGACCTCCAGCACGAGATCGGTGAACCCGTTGATCACGGCCGGCTGCCGGTCGAAGCCCGGCGCCGAGTTGACCATGCCGAACACGCGCACCCACGCGGCGACGCGGTCGAGGTCGCCGAGTTCGCGCTGGAGGCTCCCGAGGATGGCCAGGCCGGTCAGACGGGCCGCGCGGTAGCCCTGCTCCACGGTCAACTCGCGGCCCACCTTCCCGAGCGGCCCGGCCACGGCACCGTGCACGTCGGTCGGACCGTGGCCCGAGATCAGCGCACGCCGGCCGACCACGCGGACGAAGGGGAAAGGCAGCACCAGGCCAGGCGGCGTCTGGAGCGGGGCAGGCAGCACGATGTCGAGGGCCTGGAGCCGATCGCCGATCGTCGACATGGGCGACACGATACCCCAGGTGCGCGCAGGAGGCGTGGACCGGCTATCCCGACCGGAGCCCGAACCGTGCCATCGCAACGTGCCTGATGAAGGCCACGGCCTCGGCCGGGTCGTCCATCACCCGGACGTGATGCGTGTCGCCTTCGTCGAGCGTGCCGGCTGCCAGCATCTGGCGGCGCACCTCGGCCACCATCGGTCCCCAGAACGCCGACGGCATCAGGACCATCGGAAACGCCGGCAACTTGCCGGTCTGGATCAGCGTCAGCACTTCGAACAGCTCGTCGGCCGTGCCGAACCCGCCGGGCAACGCGATGAACCCGTAGGAGTACTTGATCAGGAGCACCTTGCGGACGTGGAAGTGCCTCAGCCTGATCCACCTGTCCAGGTACGGATTCGGCTGCTGCTCCCGAGGCAACTCGATGCCGCACCCAACGGACGGGCCACCCGCCTCGCGGGCGCCGCGGTTGGCCCCCTCCATGACACCGGGACCTCCGCCGGTCATCGTCGTGAAGCCGGCCGACGCCACGGCACGGCCCACGTCCTCCGCGAGCCGGTAGTACGGATGCTCCGCGGCGAACCGGGACGAGCCGAACACCGAGATGCAGGGGCCGAGGAAGTGGAGGCGCCGGTACCCATCGACCACCTCCCACGCCAGGCGCAGCACGCTCAGGAACTCGAGCGTCCACCACCGGTAGCGGCCGAGCAGGCGGCCTGCGTGCTGGAAGGTGCTGGGGGCCATCGGGCTGCGTCCAGGGCGGCATGGTACTCGACGCCGCCGCTATACTGCAGCGGCGGCCGGAGACGCGAGTGCTCCAGGTCCGGGAGAGCCGCCATGGACACGCTGGCCCTGCACCTCGCACTTCACGGCACCGTCATCCTGACGGCGAGCTTCGTCGCGGGTCTGCTGCTGCACAAGGCCATCCGGCTCGGCGCGCCAGCCGAGGCGTGGCACCTCGCCCATGCCGGGGTGAGCGCGCGTGGCGTCCTGCTGATCGCGCTGGCCGCCATTTTGCCGCTGCCGGCGTTGGCGCCGGTGGCGCGCGCGGCGTTCGTCGTCCTGATCCTCGCCTTCGTGTGGACCTCGACGGCCGCGATGGTGATCGCCGCATCGACCGGCCAGCGCGGGCTGACGTGGCACGGCTCGACGACGAACCGGCTGGTCTTCGCCCTCTACGTCGCCAGCGCCCTGACGGCCTTTCCGGCGGCGGCCCTGCTGCTCATCGGTTTCCTCGCCAGGCTGCGCACCGTCTGAGACGACGCGCGGCTGCTCAGCAGTCCGGCCCGTAGAACCACGTGGCCGTCATCGAGTACCGGACCGCGCGGGTCCGATCGCCGACCACCCACAGCAGGTACTCCGCCGGCGTCCCGAGGATGTCGGGATTGCCCCGTCCGTTCACGATGCTCACCCTGTCCTGGACGAAGTCGGCCTCGGTGCCGGTCGCGGAGGTACCCTCCATGCTGCCGATGCTGGCGCACGCACCGGTCCCGCCTGGTGCAACGAAAGAGGGACACGTGACCCGGGTGGCGTACACGCGGATGCGTGGACCGTCGGGCGCCTTCTGCCCGTCCCACGTGACGTCGACGTCGTTCTGGCTCCCCTGCGTCCCGTAGGGCACCCGATGCATCGTCGTCTGCCCCGGTCCGACCTCGCCGGTGACCGTCGTCACTGTCCCGCGCTGCTGCCGCGCCAGACAACTCGGACCGGTCCCGCCCCCGCAGCCCCACGAGAGGCCCGCGGCAATCGCACCGGCTGCCACCATTCGATGCATGGTCCCTCCTCCGCGGAGCCGGCCGGCCCCGAGGCCACGACGACGTTCCGCGACTCCAGCCTAACTCCGCCCCGGAGCCACCGCGAGCCGCGCGCCGCTTGGCGCGTCAGATGCGCTGAAAGCTCTTCTCGACCTCGCGTCGGGTCACACGCAGCATCACCGGCCGGCCGTGCGGGCAAATCGAGGAATACGCCGTCAGCGCCAGCTCCTGCAGCAGGTGCGCCATCTTCTCGTGGGTCAACGGGTAGTTGGCCTTGACGGCCGCGTGGCACGCCATGGTCGCCGCGATGCGCTTGATGGCCGCCTCGACGCCGGCGCCCTGGTCGAGCCCCTCGAGGTCCTCGGCCAGTGCCCGCAGCGTCTGCTCGGCGTCCTCGCGCCGTACGATGGCCGGCACGGCCGACACCCGGACGAGCCCCCCGCCGAACGCCTCCGCCTCGAAGCCGAGCTTGTCGAGCGCGGCGGCGTGCAGGTCGAGCGACTGGAGTCCGCTCGGCGGCAGCTCGACGAGAAGCGGCTCGAGCAGGCGCTGGCTCTCGAGACGCCCGGCCGTCAGGCGCTCGGTGATGCGCTCGAACAGGATGCGCTCGTGCGCAACGTGCTGGTCGATGATGGCGATGCCGTCTTCGTCGACGGCGATGATGAACGTATCGCGGAACTGGCCGAGCGGCATGAGCGGCCGCGCCGGCGGCTGCGCGCTGGCCTGAATCGCGCCGCTGACGAACGGCTCGGCCCCGGCGAACGCACCTGCGACTCCGCTCCCTCCGGCCAGTCCACCGCCCCAGGGCCCCGCCCCTGGCTGGCCCTCGCTGACCTGCCGCGCGGCCAGTGCCTCGCTCGCGAGCGGCGCCTCGCCCGACGCCGACTCGCCAGGCGAGCCCCACCCCGATTCGGGCCGCACCCAGCGGCTCGGCATCACGGCCGGATAGGCCGACGGCAGGGGCCGGTCGAACATCCCCGGCATCGAGCCGGCGCCTGGCGTCTCGATCCGCAGCATGGGCGCCGGGCCACGCCCCAGCGCGTCCGCGACGGCGCGCCTGACGACCTGATGGATGAAGGACTGGTCGCGAAAGCGCACCTCGGCCTTCGTCGGGTGGACGTTGACGTCGAGCGCGTCGGCCGGCATCTCGATGAACAGGTGCACCTCGGGGCTGCGCTCCTTGATCGACGCCACACTGTAGGCATCGAGAATCGCGTGCGCGATCGTGCGGTCCTTGACCACGCGCCGGTTGACGAAGACGTTCTGCGGCCCACGGGTCGGCCCCTGCTCGGCCAGTGCCGCGACGAACCCGACGATGGTCGTGTCGCCGCCGCCCCGCTGCACCGGGATCAGGTCTTCCCGCTCGCCGTAGAGCTGATACAGCCGATCCTTCAGCGACGCGACCGGCGGGCACTGGACCACCTTGCGCCCGCTCGCCGTCAGCGTGAAGCCGATTTCCGGATAGCACAGCGCGAGCTGGGTGGTGATCTTCGAAATCTGCGCCGCCTCCGCGGCGTCCGACTTGAGGAACTTCCGCCGTGCCGGCAGGTTGTAGAAGAGATCCGCCACCTCCACGGTCGTGCCCTCGGGCATGCCCGCCTCGGTGACGTCGACCACGGCGCCGCCGTCCACGCGAATCACCGTGCCCGACTGGGCCCCGCGGGCCCGCGTCCGCAGCGTGAAGTGCGAGACCGAGGCAATGCTCGGCAGCGCCTCGCCGCGGAATCCGAGGGTCGCAATGTGCCCGAGATCGTCGGCGCTGCGGATCTTGCTCGTCGCGTGCCGCTCGATGGCGAGCCGCGCGTCCTCGGGGGTCATGCCCTCGCCGTCGTCCTCGACGCGCATCAGCTTCTTGCCACCGAACTCCGTCGTGATGGCGACGCGGCGCGCCCCCGCGTCGATGGCGTTCTCGACGAGCTCCTTGATCACGGCCGCCGGCCGCTCCACGACCTCGCCGGCCGCGATCTGGTTGGCGAGGGCCTCGGGCAATCTGTGAATCTTCGGCATCGGGCTGGACATCGCAGGCACCAGGTCGGGCGTCAGGCGCCGGGCTCCCACCCGCAATCGTACCGGGCCATCGGTTCGATCAGGCCCTCGACGTCGCGCAGGGACTCGAGCGGTCCGGACGGCAGGTCCGGCTTCGTCGGCTCGACGAACCTCTCACAGCTCACGCGTGGCCTCATCATAACGCGCGCGGGCGGCGCGGCCCGGGCCGGCGGGGCTGCCAGGGCGCAGCCCGGTGCGTCTCAGATCCAGCGCATGCGCCGGAAGAGCGCCAGCATCGCCCCGACCAGCACGAGCATGATGCCGGCCACCCACGCGAACTGCGCGTCGTCGCCGCCCGGAAAGTGCGGCAGGCCGATGTTCATCCCCCACATGCCGGTGAGCACCGTCAGCGGCAGGAAGATGGTCGACATCACGGTCAGCAGCTTCATCACCTGGTTCAGCCGGTTCGACACGGTCGACAGGTTCACCTCGAAGATGCCGGTGACGCGGTCCTGGAACAGGATGGTCTCTTCAGTCAGCCGCACCAGGTGGTCGTAGACGTCGCGGAAGCGGTAGGTCAGGTCGTCGGTGACGGCTGGAAATTCGCGCCGGGCCAGCCGGCCCACCACGTCGCGCTGCGGAATCAGCACGCGCCGCAACTGCGCCAGCTCGCGCTTGACGCGCAACACCTTGCGGCCCATCTGGTCGTGCCCGGCGAAGGCCTCCTCCTCGAGTTTCTCGAGCCGGGCCTCGATGTCCTCCATGGCCGGCCGGTAGTTGTCGACGAGCAGGTCCACGATGCGATGCAGCAGCGCCACCGGCCCCTCGGCCAGCGCGCGGTCGTGCCGGTCGCACAGCTCGCGTACGTGGGCGAGCTGACGCGACTCGCCCTGGTGCACCGTCACGAGGGCGTTGCGCGTGACGAAGAAGTCCACGTCGCGCGTCTCGATGCTGCGGCCGGCGTTCGGCCGGCCGAGCCGGTGCAGCACGACGTACAGGAAACCCGGGTACTGCTCGACCTTCGGGAACTGCAGGGCGCTCGTCGCATCGTCGATCGCCAGCGAATGGAAGCGGAAGACGTCGCTCAGCACGGCGAGCTCGTCTGGCGACGGGTCGGCCAGGTCGACCCACAGGATGGCGGAGGACGCCGGGTCGAGCCACTGGGGCTCGACCCGGTCGGCACGGCGGACGCTGCCGCCGTCGTAGACGTACACGAACATCATCGCGAGGCCTCCCGGCGCCGCGCTCGCGACGTCGGCCGGCTATTTACCGGCCTTGGCCGCGATCGCCGCCTGCGCGGCGGCCAGGCGGGCCACCGGCACCCGGAACGGGGAGCAGCTGACGTAGTCCAGTCCCACCCGGTCGAAGAACTGGATCGACGCCGGGTCGCCGCCGTGTTCGCCGCAGATGCCGAGCTTGAGGTTCGACTTCGTCGCCCGGCCCTTCTGCACGGCGATCTGGACGAGCTGGCCCACGCCGGTCTGGTCGATCGTCGCGAAGGGGTTCTTCTTGACGATTTCCAGCTCGGCGTACTGTGGCAGGAACGAGCCCGAGTCGTCGCGCGACATGCCCAGCGCGGTCTGCGTCAGGTCGTTGGTCCCGAAGCTGAAGAACTCGGCCGACTGCGCGATCTCGTCGGCGGTCAGGGCGCCGCGCGGCACCTCGATCATCGTGCCGACCATGTAGCTCAACTTCACGCCCTGCTCCGCCTGCACGTCCCTGGCCGCCTGGTGCACGACCTCGATCTGCAGGTCGAGCTCCTTCTTGAAGCCGACCAGCGGAATCATGATCTCGGGCCGCACCTTGATGCCTTCCTTCTGGACGGTCGCAGCCGCCTCGAACACGGCGCGCGCCTGCATCGCCGAGATCTCGGGATAGCCGATACCCAGGCGGCACCCGCGGAAGCCCAGCATCGGGTTGAACTCGTGCAGCTGCTCGACGCGCTGGTGGATGCGCTCGGTGGACACGCCCAGCTTCTTCGCGAGGTCCGCCTGCTGCTCCTTGGTCTGCGGCAGGAACTCGTGCAGCGGCGGATCGAGGAACCGGATCGTCGCCGGGTAGCCCTTGAGCGCACGGAAGATGCCGGCGAAGTCCTCCCGCTGGTACGGCAGGAGCTTGGCGAGCGCCACCTTCCGGGCCTCGAGCGTCTCGGCCAGGATCATCTCCCGCATCGCGTCGATGCGGTCGCCCTCGAAGAACATGTGTTCGGTGCGGCACAGGCCGATGCCGACCGCGCCGAACGCCACCGCGTTCTGCGTCTGCTCGGGTGTGTCGGCGTTGGTGCGGACGGACATGCGAGTGGCCTGCGAGCACCACTTCATGAGCTGCTGGAAGCTCCTGAACTTCTCGGTGTTCTTGGCCGCCTCGTCGCCCTCGATCAGGCCGGCGACGATCTCGGAGGGCGCCGTCTTCAGCCGGCCGGCGTACACCTTGCCCGCCGTGCCGTCGATCGACAGCCAGTCGCCCTCGTTGAACGTGCGGCCGTTCACCGTGATCTTCCGGGTGCCGTAGTCGACCTCGATCTCGGCCGCGCCGCAGATGCAGACCTTGCCCATCTGCCGCGCCACGAGGGCCGCGTGCGACGACACGCCGCCGCGCGCCGTCAGGATGCCTTCGGCCGCGATCATGCCCCGCAGGTCCTCGGGCGACGTCTCGACGCGGACGAGCAACACCTGCTCGCCCTTCTCGGTGGCCAGGACCGCGCGGTCGGCGTTGAGGTAGATCTGGCCAGACGCGGCGCCCGGGCCGGCCGGCAGGCCCGTCGCGATCGGCGTGGCGGCAGCCAGTTCCGACGCGTCGAACACCGGCGCGAGCAGCTGGTCGAGCTGATCGGCCGGGTTGCGCATCACGGCCGTCTGCCAGTCGATCAGCTTCTCCTTCTGCATGTCCATCGAGAACTTCAGCGCGGCCATCGCGGTCCGCTTGCCGTTGCGCGTCTGCAGCATGTAGACGACGCCGTCCTCGATGGTGAACTCGAAGTCCTGCACGTCCTTGAAGTGCTTCTCGAGCACCTGCCGGATGCGTTCGAGCTCGTGATACGCCTTCGGCATGTGCTGCTTGAGCTGCGCCACCGGCTCGGGCGTCCGGACGCCGGCCACGACATCCTCACCCTGCGCGTTGATCAGGAACTCGCCGTAGAACTCCTTGACGCCGTTCGCCGGGTTGCGCGTGAACGCCACGCCCGAGCCCGACTCGTCGCCCGTGTTGCCGTACACCATGGCCTGCACGTTGACCGCGGTGCCCCACTCGGACGGGATGTTGTACTTGCGGCGATAGACGATGGCGCGGTCGTTCATCCACGACCCGAACACGGCGCCCACCGCGCCCATCAGCTGGTCCCACGGCGAGGACGGGAAGTCCTTGCCCACACGCTCCTTGACGAGCGCCTTGAAGCGCACCACCAGCTCCTTCAGGTCGTCGACCGTGAGCTTGGTGTCTTCGATGTCCGCGTGATACCGCTCGTGCTTGAGCGCGTGAATCACCATCTCGAACGGCTCGTGGTCTTCATCCGGCCGCTTCTGCACCCCCAGCACCACGTCGCCGTACATCTGGACGAAGCGCCGGTAGCAGTCCCAGGCGAAGCGCGCGTTGTTCGTCTTGGTGGCGAGCGCCTCCACGGTCTGGTCGTTCAGGCCGAGGTTGAGGATGGTGTCCATCATGCCCGGCATCGAGTCGCGCGCGCCCGAGCGCACCGACACGAGCAGCGGGTTCTTCAGGTCCCCGAACTTCTTGCCGGTCTGCTGCTCGATGGACGCGACGCCCGCCTGCATCTGCCCCTTGAGCGCCGACGGGTAGCTCCGGCGGTTCGCGTAGTAGTAGGTGCACACCTCGGTGGTGATGGTGAAACCGGGAGGCACCGGCAGGCCGATGCGGCACATCTCCGCGAGGTTGGCGCCCTTGCCGCCGAGCAGCGGCTTCATCGTCCCGTTGCCGTCGGTCTTCTTGCCGAACAGGTAGACGTACTTGCCGGCCGTGACCGTGGCCGCCTTGGCCGCCACCTTCCTGGCCGCTGCCTTCACCTGCTTGACCGCCTTCTTCGCGGCCGACTTCGCGGCCTTGCTGACCTGCGTGACGGCCTTCTTCGTGGCCGCCGCGCGCACCGGCTTTCGGGTTGCTTTCTTCGCCATCTCGGGTGTGTCTCCTGTCGGTTCGTTCCGCTGCTAGCTCTCGGTCACAATCTCGGAGATGTCGGCGATCTCGAGGATCAGATCGCGCAGCACCGCCACCATCTGCAGGCGCGCCGCGCGCAGGGCGGCGTCGTCGGCCATCACCATGACGTCGTCGAAGAACCGCGCCACCTCCGGCTGGAGCAGCGCGATCGTGCCGAACGCCTCCTTGTAGTCGCCCCGGCCGGCCGCCGCGCGGATGCCGGGCGCGTGCAGCTCGAGCGCGGCTTTCAGCGCCAGGTCCGCCGGCTCGGCCGAATCGGGCACGGTCACCAGCCCGGCAGCCGCCGCGACGCCCTTCGAGATGTTCTTGACGCGCTTGAGCAGCGTGGCCACGCCGAGCAGCGCGGCCGACCCGCTCATCTTCGCGAGCGCCTCGAGCTTGCGCCGTGCCTCGAGCGGGCTCACCCGCTCGACGCCGCCGTGCAGCACCGCCCGGACGCTGCGCACGTCGAAGCCGCGTTGCTCCAGCAGGTAGGTCAGCCGGTCGGTCATGAACGCGTGCATCGGCGCGATCGACTCGTGGTAGCCCTCGAACGGCGCGCCGGCCCGGTCGAGCAGCGCCCCGAGCGGCAGCCGCAGTTCGAGGCCGGTCAGCTCCGGCAGGTCCGCCAGGATCTTCACGCCGCCCTGCGCCTGGCGGCGCAGGCCCAGCGGATCGCGCGAACCGGTGGGCCGCTCGCCCGCCGCGAACATGCCCACCACCGAGTCGAGTTTGTCCGCCAGCGCCACGGCCGCCCACGTGACGGCCGCCGTGCCGAGCTGCGGCCGCGACGGCGGCGCATCGGCCTCGACGCCAATCGGCAGGTAGTGGTGGTAGATGGCCTTCCACACCGCCTCGGCCATGCCCTCCTCGCGGGCATAGATGCCGCCCATGGTGCCCTGCAGCTCGGTGAGCTCGCGCACCATGTCGGTGGCCAGGTCCGCCTTGCACAGGCGCCCGGCCATCTCGGCGTGGTCGCCGGCCTCGCGCTGGCCGAAGGCCTCCTCCGCGATCCAGCGCGCCAGACGCGCCACGCGGTCCGCCTTCTCGCGGTAGCTGCCCAGCTTCTTGTGGAACAGGATCGTCGACAGGGCCTCGAGCCGCGACCCGAGCGGCGCCTTGCGATCCTCGTCGTAGAAGAACCGTGCGTCGCGCAGCCGGGCCGTGAGCACGCGCTCGGAGTTGCGCGCGATCACCTCGGGCCTCTCCGCCTGCATGTTGGTGACGGCGAGGAACGCCGACTTCAGCCGCCCGTCGTCGCCCACCACCGGGAAGTAGTGCTGGTGGTGGATCATCGTCGTGGTCAGCACCTCCTCGGGCAGCTGGAGGAACTCCGCCGGGAAGTGGCCGGCCACGACCGACGGATACTCCACGAGATCCGGCACTTCCTGCAGCAGCGAGGAGTGCGCGGCCACGAGGCTGCTGACGCGGCCGCCCAGCTTCCTGGCGTGCGTCTCGAGCTCGCGCTTGATCTTCGACTCGCGCTCGGCGCGGTCGAGAATCACGAAGTTCTCGAGCAGCCGCGCCTGGTAGTCGTCGAACGTCTTGATCTTGATGGCGCGGCCGGCGCGGCCGCTCGTCGTCAGGAAGCGGTGGCCGTAGGTGTTCGAGCCGGTCCGGACGTCCTGCACGGTCGGTCCCTGTGCGCTCTCGGTGCGGCGGATGACGAAGGGCACGACGCGGCCGCCGTACATCAGCACGAGCCAGCGGATGGGTCGCGCGAAGACGAACTCGCCCTTGCCGTCGTCGAGGTGCGCGTCCCAGCGCATCTGCTTCGGGAACGTCATGTCGCGCAGCAGGCCCGTCATCACGTCGGCCAGCACGTCGACCGTTGCCTTGCCGCGCTGGTGCACGCGGTGGGCGAGGTACTCGCCCTTGGCCGTCTCGACGCGCTCGAGGGCCGACACCTCGACGCCGTACTTCTTCGCGAAGCCGACGGCGGCCGGCGTGGCCTGACCGTCGCGGAACGCCGCCGACACCGGCGGCCCGGTGACGACGTCCTCGAAGTCGGCCTGCCGCTCCGACAGGCGGGCCACGCGGGCCGTCAGCCGCCGCGGCGTGCTGTACGACTCGGTGGGTCCCTCCGCGGTCAGGCGGAACTCCTTCAGGCGCGCGTCGAGATGGCGCGCCACCTGGGTGGTCAGGCCCGGCAGCCAGCCTGCGGGGATCTCCTCGCACCCGATTTCGATCAGCAGCTCGCGCTCCATGTCCTTCACAGCCCCTCCGTCGTCGCGGCCGGCTCCGTCTTGTCGACGTAGGCCCTGGCGATGCGGACCGCGAGCTGGCGGACGCGCAGGATGTACGCGGTGCGCTCGGTGACGCCGATACTGCCGCTCGAGTCGAGGATGTTGAACAGGTGCGAGCACTTGAGCGCGTGCTCGAGGGCCGGCCAGATCAGGCCCGAGGCCAGGAGCGTTTCGGCGAACGCGAAGTTCTTGTCGAAGAGCTCCCGGTGGAGCGCGGAGAACTCGGCGGCCGGCATGTCGACCTGGCCGAACGCGTACTTGGACTGGTCGATCTCTTCCTGCAGCCGCACCTCGCCGTACTTCACCCCGCCGCCCCACTCGAGGTCGAACACGTTGTCGACCTTCTGCAGGAACATCGCGATGCGCTCGAGCCCGTAGGTGATTTCACACGAGATGGGCGCCAGGTCGAGACCACCGACCTGCTGGAAGTACGTGAACTGGGTGATCTCCATGCCATCGAGCAGCACCTGCCAGCCGATGCCCCAGGCCCCGAGCGTGGGCGACTCCCAGTTGTCCTCTTCGAACCGGATGTCGTGCTGCCGCGGGTTGATGCCGCAGGCCTCGAGGCTGTCGAGATAGATCTGCTGCACCTCGTCGGGCGACGGCTTCAGGATCACCTGGAACTGGTGATGCTTGAACAGGCGGTTCGGGTTCTGCCCGAACCGGCCGTCGTCCGGGCGCCTGGACGGCTGCACGTAGGCGACGCTCCAGGGTCTCGAACCGAGCACGCGGAAGAGGGTTTCGGGATGGGACGTGCCGGCCCCGACCTCGAGGTCGAGCGGCTGCTGCAGGAGGCATCCCTGCGCGGCCCAGAAGGACGAGAGTTTGAGAATGAGATCCTGAAAGGTCACTCGGGCAACCGTGTTAGGCGTGGCGTCGCAGGTCCCGCAGCACGCGGTCGGATTTCAACGTCTTCTCCAGGTGCATCGTAATCAACGATCGGTGCACGTTCTCGATCTCCCGCAGCACCCGCCGGTCCGCCGGCAGCCGGCCGATGTCCTGCGGAGCCGCGTTCCGCGCCTCGGCCAGGAACGCCAACGCGCCCTCCGACAGCGACCCGCGCATCTCCGGGTAGAGGCCCTGCAGGCGCAGCAGCCAGAACTCGAAGTAGCGGGCCAGTGGCTCGAGCGGCGCCCCCGCCGCCAGGCCGTCCAGCATCGCCGTGCCCAGCCGGTACAGCCGTTCGTCGGCGTCCGCTTCCTGTGCCCACTCGTCGAGCAGCTCGGCGAAATACTCCACGTAGCCGAGCGCGCTCGCGGCCGAGTCGACGCCCGTGTCGCCGGCATCTCCCCTGCCCACCAGCGCCAGCGGCGACCGCACCATCTCGGCGTAGTTCAGCCCGACGAGCTGGCGGCGCGCCGATTCGTAATACGCCACCTGCACCTCGGTGAGCGGCTCGAGCGCGCCGCCAAACCGCCGCCGCGACCGACGCGCACTCTTGGCGACGCCGCGCTTCTTGCCGCGGTCCCGGGTGAGGAACACGACGATCCGATCGGCTTCACCGAGTGCATAGGTGCGCAGCACCAGGGCCTCGGCCGTGTAGAGCGGCACGAACCTGGATATCTTACTACCCTAGGCGGGTCAGATACTTGGAGAAGATCGTCGCCAGGCCCAGGAACGAGAAGAAGCCGAACATGTCGGTGAACGTCGTGATGAACACCGACGAGGCCAGGGCCGGGTCGATGTTGGCCGCCCGCAGTCCGAGGGGCACGAGGGTGCCGGCGGCCGCCGCGACGAACATGTTGATGATCATGGCGGCACCGAGCACGGCGCCCAGCGTAGGGTTACCTCGGGTGACCCAAACGACCAGCGCCGCCAGTGCCCCAAGCGCGACCCCGTTGCCAATCCCCACCAGCGCTTCCTTGAACAGCGCCTTCCGGGAGTTGCCCCAAGTGAGCTCGCCGAGGGCAATGCCCCGAACGATGACCGTCAGTGTTTGAGTACCGGCGTTGCCACCCATGCCCGCGACGATGGGCATGAAGATGGCCAGCACAGGCAATGCCCCAATAGTGCCCTCGAACAGCGCCACCACGGCCGCAGCCAGAAACGCCGTGACGAGGTTGACGACGAGCCACGGCAGGCGCTTCCGCAACGACTCGGACGCGGGCGTGAACGCGCGCTCGTCGCCAGTGACACCGGCCAGGCGGTAGATGTCTTCCGTGGCCTCGTCCTTGATGACGTCGATGACGTCATCGACCGTGATGATGCCGACGAGCTTGTTTTCCGGGTCGACGACCGGGATGGCCAGGAGGTTGTAGGCCGCGACGAGGCGCGACACCTCCTCCTGGTCCATGTCCACCCGGGCGCTGACGATATCCGCCGTCATGATCCGCTTGAGCGGCGTCTCCGGCGACACGAGGAGGAGCCGGCGCAGCGACGTGACGCCCACCAGGTGCCGGCGTTCGTCGACGACGTAGAGATAGAAGACCATCTCGACGTCACGGTTGCTCTGCAGCTCGGTGATGGCCTCGCCCACCGTGATGTCTTCGCTGAGCGCGAAGACACTGGGGTTCATGATGCGGCCGGCCGTCTGTTCCGCGTACTCGAGCAGGTTCTCGACGACGCCCGATTCCTTCGGGCGCATCAAGTCGAGCACGGCCCCCGACAGCTCCTCGGGCAGGTTGTCGAGCAGGGCCGCCGCGTCGTCGGACGGGATTTCCTGGGCGAGCTTGGCGATCTCCTCCGCCGGCCGGGTCGCCAGCAGCAGCGCGCCAGACTCGGGGCCGAGTTCGGAGACGGCCTCCATGGCCAGCCGGCCGTTGCGCTCGGCCAGCACCGTGAAGGCCGCCTCGCGGTCGCGGTCCGTGAGCTCGGAGAAGACCTGGGCCAGGTCGGCCGGATGCTGCTTCTGCAGCAGGTTCAGCAGGTTGGCGGTCGCACCAATGCGCAGCAGTCGCTTGACTGAGTCGAGGACCAGATCGATTCGTCGCTGCGCCGCCATCGTCGTATGCCGTCGGGAGCCAAACGCCTCACTGTAGCACGCGACTTGCGCTCACCGATACCCGGGAGGCGTGACGCTGGGCGCGAAGCCGCACGCCTCGATGGCGCCCCTGGCCTGAACGGCCCTCCATCCCCAGGCGTGATCTCGTACGCCTCCTCGCCGATGGCGTGCAGGAGCAGATGGAGCGTGAAACGGCCAGTCTCGGCGCGCGGCGCGGCCGGATGGGCACACGCTGGATCGCATACCAAGGCGATGCAGGTGCATCGGCTCGTCGTCACGTTCGTCGCCATCCCGCACGCCGAACCATCCGCCGACCGCCCGTCAACGCTCCGACCGATTGGTCCGCTCGTCCACCAGCCGAGCCATCCGCTCCGACCCTTCGACCGGGCTCTCGCGCAGGCCCGCCACGACGCCCAACCTGTCCGGCGTCGTCCGATTCTGACTCACCTTCCACTTGCCCTGAAGCATCGCGATAGGTATCTCGATGCCGACGATGGCCCGCAGCAGCGAGTCGATGTACTGCGCAGGGGCGTCAGCCACGCTCCAGGGCTCCGGTCTCCCTGCCTCGTGCACCGCGGTCAACGCCGCCACGTGTTGGCGGAGCCACTCCGGGTCGTCGACCACCCTCGGCGTGCCATGCGCGTGCACCACCGCGTAGTTCCAGGTCGGCACGACCTTGCCATGCTGCTGTTTGCTGGGATACCAGCTCGGCGTGATGTACGCCTGCGGCCCCTGAAAGACGACGACGGACTCCACCTGGCCCGGCGCGCCGTTCCAGACACCGTTCGCGCGGGCCACGTGGCCCCGCAGGGTGCCCAACGGCCCCTGCGTCGCATCCAGCGCGAATGGAATGTGGTTGACGACGAGCCGCCCACCGGCCTCGGTCACCCATGTGCCCAATGGGTGTGACCGGACGAGGGCGTGCAACACCGCCACGTCGTGCTCTTCGAAGTGCTCTGGAATGTACATGGCTCCGGCCCCGCCTCAATCGCCTGTGGCAGCCGCGAGGCCCTGCGCCGCCTCGATGGCCGCCCGAGCAGTGCCGTCCCGGAACATGAAGAACGGTCTGGCCGTCGTCATACCCTCTCCTCGACACCGAGCTGACCGCGCACCGCCCACGCTCGGGCGGTGAGGGCGATTGTCCCGTCCGGCCCTGGGCGCAGCCCCTCCTCGAACGTCCGAGCCAGACGTGCACGGCGACCCTCGTCCAGCGACGCCACGTACGAAGGCGCGGGGCCCGTGCCTCCGAGAAACGGACGCCAGCAGTCGTCGACATCGGAGAACACGGTGGCAATCTCGATCGCGTCGCAGCGGACCCAGGCCAGGCCGCTGCCGCGGAAGAGTGCCGTCAGCGTATCGCGGCGACAGAGGGGGAATCGGGCGCCTTCGTCGAATGCTCGGGCCGCCGGGTCCGTCGCCACAGCCGCGTCCCAGAAGGATCGCAGGATCTGCATCCCCTCCGCGTAGTCCCACACGCACGCGGACACGGTGCCGCGAGGTGCCGCAACGGAGCGCATCTCCTGAAGGGCGACGTCAGGCTCGGGAAAGAAATTCAGGGCCAGCAGCGACGTGACGCTACCGTAGCCACCCGCGCGGGGCGGGAGGCTGCCGACGCCTGCGGTGACGAAGGATGCCCGGGGGTCCCTGGTTCGTTCTCGGGCGCACTCGACGAACGGCGCGGCGGGATCGCAGCCGAGGACGGAGGCCGGGTCGCCATCGCGGCAAATCGCGTCGACGAGCGCCCCCGTGCCGCAGCCGACGTCCAGCCAGTGGACGCCACGAGGCACGTCCAGCCAGGCCACGAAGCGCATGGTCAGAACCCGGCTCCACCGGCCCATGAAGGCCTCGTAGGCTGCCCCGGCTGCCCACTGATCCGGCACGACGGTGACTCCGCTGCCGTCCAGCCGTCCGTCACTTCACGCGCGCGCGAAGTTCCGTCGCCGTCAGGCCTCCCTGGGCGAGCGGCTGGCCCAGGTCGAACTCCCGCGACTTGGCGAGGGAACCCACCATCACGGGGTCGAACCCGGCGTCGCGCACCAGGCGCTCCGCCACCGCAATGGCGGCCGCGTCATCGCCGCCGATCGGAATGGCCAGGCGCGCCGGCTTGCGGTTGGCTTCGTTGGCCAGCGAGGCGGCGGGGATGCAGTTGAACGCGCGCACCACGCGGCGGTTCTTCAGCAACTCGGCCGTGGAGACGCCAGCGCCCTTGCGCCGCCACTCGGCAGCCTGCGGACCGTCGCGCCCCTCCACGGGATTGCTGGTGTCGATGATCACCTTGCCGGCCAACGCACCGGCCAGGTCCGTGCCGAGCTGCGGCATGGCGCCGAAGGGGACCGACACCAGCACCACGGACCCGAACTCGGCGGCCTGCTTCGGTGTGCCGGCCCGCGCCTTGGGCCCGAGCTCCTTCACGAGGCCCTGCAGTTCCTCGGGGTGGCGGGACGACACCAGCACTTCGTGCCCCGCCTTGACCCAGTGCCGAGCCAGCGCCCCACCGATCTTGCCCGTGCCGATGATGCCGACTTTGAGCGGTGCCTGCGCGCTCGCCGTACCGCCCAGCAGCACGGACACCAAGCCGAAGGCCACCGCGCACACGCGCCAGCCATGACGAGACCTGACACATCTCGCTTCGCGCATCATGCTACCTCCGTGACTCTGCCGTGTTCGCCGGTCCGGCGCCGATGATAGCACCACCGATCGCGCGCGGGTCCGAGTGGTGGCTGAAGCCCGGAGGTCAGCGAGTCAGGGGCGTCTGGCGGAATCGCTGGACACTGAGCAGGCCGATGACACCGAGCAGCGCCATGGTGCCAGGAGCGAGCACCGGCGTGGCCCCCGTCATGGCCTCATGGAACAGCTCGATGCCGGCTGCCGCTGGCTGGAGCTCCCGTTCGAACTCGGCGTTGCCCGAGTAATGCAGCACCACTCCGGCGACGCCGCTCACCACGCACGCGAGCATCAGGATGCGGAAGGTGTGGACGACCACGGGCGTGGCCCTCACCAGCGTGGCCACAGCGACGAGGCTTCCGGCGCCGAGCAACGCCACCGGGACGAGCTGCCAGAGGCTGCTGGTGTGCCCGAGCAGCAGCAGTTCGGCGGCCGTTCCCACCGCGCCGGCCAGGAACACGACCCGCAGGCGTCCGGGCTCGACACCGGCCTCGGTCGACACGGTCAGTCCACCGTCACGTAGCGCTCCAGGCGCGCCACCTCTTCCGCGTCGACGTACTTCCCGATTTCACGTCGAAACTGCTGGATGGCCCGATACGGCCGGTACTCCTTGAACTCGTTCAGCATGCGCTGGCCGACGCCGGGAATGCTGAGGATGTCGCCGTCGCTCGCCGTATTCAGGCGGATCGGCACGAAGACGTACTGTTCGAGGCGTCCCAGTTCCTTGTTGTCCACCGTCGCAGCGAGTTCGCGCCGAAACTGGGCCAGCGAGCGATACGGGCGGTGCGCCGTGAGCTCGCCCGGCACGCCCGCGCCGAGGCCCGGTATCAGCTGGATCTCGTCGTCGGACGCTGTGTTCAGGTCGATCTGCACGAACAGCCGCCGGTACACACCGGCGCGCTGCTCGCGCGTGAGCGCCGTGCCCAGGACCGTGTCGAGGTCCGTCACGCGCAGGAACGGACGCCGCTCGAGGACGGCCTCAACCAGATCCGCCGTCAGGCCCGGCACGCCGCGCAGTTGCTTCTCGGATGCGGTGTTCGCATCGAGCACGTCGCCGCGGCGGCCGGCCTGGGCGAGCGCCACGCCTGGCGCGACCACGGCCAACAGGGCGACGGCGACGAGGATGGTTCGCAGCACGAGCACTCCTCTCGATCAGAACCCGACGCGGATCCCCGCCTGCACGAGCCGCGGGCTGCCGGGCAGAATGCCCCGAGTGCGGTCGACGATGAAGAGCGCATCCGTCAGGTTCTTCACCGTCACGAAGATCGTGGACCGGCGCACGGTGTAGTTCACCGCGGTGTTCCAGGTGGTGAAGGCGGGAATCAGGCCGCGCTGCCCGTCCGCGGTGGGTATCACGGTGTTCAGGTCGTCGCCGAACTGGTCGCCGGTGTGCGCGGCCTCGACACGCACGTCGAGCGCCGCGTGCGAGTATCCGAGGGTGACGACCGAGTTGTGCGAGGCCGCGTACGGCAGTCGGTTGCCGCTGACACTGACACCAGAGAACCCCGAGATGTTGCTGAGCCGGCGCCCCGTGAACGTCGCGACGGGCAGATAGGTGTACGACAACCGGGCGTAGAAGTCGTGCGCCGACCTGGTGATCGGGGCGCTGTCGACCTGCGCGCGCAGCTCGATGCCCCGATGCAGCGTCGACCCTCCGTTGGTCAGCGCCGCGCCGACGCCGCCGGCCAGGCTGGCTGGAATCACCTGGTTCTCGTAGTCCATGCGGAAGAGCGTGGCGTCCACGCCGACGCCAGGCCGAAGGGCCGATCGCGCTCCGAACTCGTAGTTCCAGCTCAACTCCGGGTCGAGGTCGATCACGCCGCCCGCGTTCGAGATGACGTCCTCGGTGCGGGGTGGCGCGAAGCCACGGTGGACGCCCGCGAACAACGTGACGCGCTCCCCGGTGGTGTGCGAAACACCCAGGCCCGGGATGAGCCGCGTGAGCGCGGTGTCGCCCGAGACGCCGTCTCCGGCGTTCGCAAGCCGGTTGGTCCGCTCGTAGCGGACGTGCTCGATCCGCACGCCCGGGGTCACCGTCCACCCGCCCAACAGCAGCCTGTTCTGCACGAATCCGGAGTACGCCGAGTTCGCACGCTGGTTGTTCTCGACGAGGACTCCATCACGGGCTGCGGGCGAGGCCCCGTTGCGCTGCAGCCGCTCCTGGTTCTCGAAGTGCGCGCGCACGCCGAAGTCGGTCTCACTGGCCATGCCGAGCGTACGGTGAAACATGCTGACGCGAGGCTCCAGGCCCCAGGCCCAGTACTCGCGAAGGCGTCCTTCGTTGCCGCACGTCGTGTTGAGGTTCGCCATGCCTCCGCAGGCCGCATCCGATGCGTCGTTGGGCCGCTGCGCGGAGTTGCTGGACTGCCGCCACCAGTCGCGCTGGAACGAGTTCCAGTAGAGGTTCGTCGTGACCGCCAGGCCGCCGCTCGCGGCCGCCGACTGCGTCACCGAGGCGCCGACCCTGTCGATGTAGAAGAAGTCGTTCCGGAAGGGGTTGGCCCTCGGGTTGGCCAGGTACTCGTCCTGACGCAACCCCGAGTACGTGACGTTGGAGTCTTCACCGTAGTAGCTGCCACGGAACGTCCACGTCTGGCTGCCGCCGACGCCCTGCACCACCTTCGCGTTGACGTCGTTGAGTTGGAAGTCGAGGTTCTCACGGGCCCCGTCGCCCTGCTTGCGCATGTAGTCGAACAGATACCCGGTACGGCCCACGGTGCCGCCGTACGATCCGAGTCCGTTGAAGTACCCGCGGTTGCCACCGGTCACCTGAAGCGAGCCCGTGGGCTGCGCGGGAGGCTTCGGCGTCAGGTAGTTGATCACGCCGCCGACCGTCTGCGGGCCGTAGGCGATCTGCGCCCCGCCTTTGAGCACCTCGAGCCTCTCGAAGCGCTCGATGGGCGGGTGGTAGTAGCTGGCGTTGTCGCCGTAGGGCGCGTAGGTCAGCGGAATGCCGTCCTCGAGCAGCAGCACCTTGCTGGAACGGGTCGGGTTGATGCCCCGGATGCCGATGTTGGGGCGCAGGCCGAACCCCTCCTCGTCGCGCACCTGGAGGCCCGGCACCCGCCGAAGCGCCTCGTTGGTGGTCATCACGCGCGTGCGCTCGAGCGTTTCACGCTCGACCACGTCGACGGCGCCCGGCAGCCGGCGCAGCCGCTCGTGGCTCCCCGCGAGCTCACCGGCCACCACGACGACGTCCTCGCTCAGGCCCCCGATCCGCAGCCGAAACCGCAGGCCCGTCTCACCTGCCGGCAGCGGCGCGCGCTGCACGGCGGCAGCGAAACCGCTGCTGGTCACGGAGATTTCGTAGTCGCCCGGCGTGAGCCCCCCGACCCGGAAGGTGCCGTCGACCGCGACCGCAGTCCGCGCCTCGACGCCCGTCGACAGCCGCCGCACCGTCACCTGGGCATGCGGGATCACCGCGCCCGTTTCGTCCAGCACCAGACCCGCCACCGCCGCCGTGCGCGCGCCGTCCTGGGCCGCTGCGGCAGCCGCGGCAAGGATCACGAGCACCGCGGCCGAGCAGACTACCCAACGACCCATACCCCACGTCATCCCGTCGCTCCTCTGACCCTCTTGCGCCGGCGCCCACGCGGCCCGCCTCGGCGGCCGGGGCGCTCCTCCGCGACTCGACGACCGGGTGGCCCCGCCGCAATATTGACTCTGAGACTGTGTCTCAGTCTTGTCAAAAGGATAGCCCTCTCCTCCGGCGGCGGTCAACGCCCCCCGATCCGGGTCCGTGTTGGTAGGAACCGTCCTGGCGCGAGGGCTACGACGACGCGCGGTTCTGTGCGTTCAGCTCGTTGAGCAGGCGCTCGTCGTCGCGCCACTCGCTCCGCACCTTGACGTGCAGGTCGAGGTAGACGCGGCGCTCGAAGTGGTGCTCGAGCTCCAGCCGAGCGGCAGTGCCGATGGCCTTGATCATCGATCCGCCCTTGCCGACCACGATGGGCTTCTGCGACTCGCGGTCCACGAGGATGGTGCAGTAGAGCTGCAACAGGTCCGGATCGCTCTCGTCGAACCGATCCACCATCACGGTCGTCGAGAACGGCAGCTCGTCGTGCGTCAGCTGCAGCACCTGCTCGCGCACGAGCTCCGCCACCATGAACCGCTCCGTCTGGTCCGTCAGGTAGTCGGGCGGGTACATCGGCTCGCCCTCCGGCAGGTGCTTCAGGAACAGCTGCTCGAGTGCCTCGACGTTGGTGCCGTCCGATGCCGAAATCGGCACCAGCTCCACGAACGGAAACGCCCGGGCGTACTCGTCCAGCATCGGCAGCAGCTTCGGCTTGGCAATCCGGTCCACCTTGTTGAGGGCCAGGATCACCGGCGTGTTCGCGTCCTTCAGCACGTCCAGCATGTACCGGTCGCCGGCGCCGGTCTTGACGGACACGTCCACGACCAGCGTCACGAGGTCCACCTCGCGCATGGCCTCGAGCGCGGCGTCCACCATGCGGACGTTCATCCGGTGGGTGGGCTTGTGCACGCCGGGTGTGTCGACGAAGACGACCTGGCCGTCGGGGTAGTTCTTGACGCCCAGCACACGCGTGCGCGTCGTCTGCGGCTTGTCCGACACGATGGCGAGCTTCTGACCGACGATGCGGTTCAGCAGCGTGGACTTGCCGGCGTTGGGCCGGCCCAGGAAGGCGACGGTACCGGACTTCACGCCCCGCCTCGCCGCTGTACCCGGCTCACTCGGCCTCGCCCTCGGCCAGCCGACGGCGGACCCGCACCTTGGCGATGCGCCGGCGCTCCACCTCGAGCACCTCGACGGCCAGCTCGCCAGCGTCGAACGTCTCGCCGACATACGGCATGCGGCCGAGGTGCGAGAGCAGGTACCCCCCCACCGTTTCGAAGCCCTCGCGCTCGATGGTGATACCCAGGCGGTCGCGCACTTCGTCCACGCTCACCTTGCCGCTGAACACGTAGACGCCGCTGCCCTCGTCGGTGACGGTCTCGGCCTCGACGTCGTACTCGTCACGGATCTCGCCGACGATTTCCTCGAGCAGGTCCTCGACCGTGACCAGGCCCGCCGTGCCCCCGTACTCGTCCACGACGATCGCCATCTGCACCTGACGGCGCTGCATCTCCTTCAGCAGCTCCGACACGCGCTTGCTCTCCGGCACGAAGTACGCCGAGCGCATCAGCGTGGTCATCGGCGGCTCGGCTCCGGGCGGCAGGCCCACGAGGTCCTTGACGAAGACGACGCCGACGATGTTGTCGAGGCTCTCGCGGTAGACGGGCATCCGCGAATACTGTTCCTCCCGGAACAGCGCCCGCAGGTCCTGCAGCGACGTGCCAGCCGACACCGCAACGACGTCGGGCCGCGGCGTCATCACCTCCCGGACGACCGTCTCGGTGAAATCCACGACGGACTGGAGCAGTTCCCGCCCCTCTTCCTCCGAGATCTCCCCGTCGTCGGTACCGCCTTCGGCGGCGGGCACCACGGCCGACGCATCGGGCGCCCCGCCGGCCGACTCGCGCTCGCGCCGCGCCCCCACCACTTCCACCAGCGCCAGGGTCAGCGGCGTCAGGAGACGCGCGACGGGATGGAAGGCCGGCAGCAGCACGTCCAGCACCTGCTCGGGGTCGCGCCGCGCGATGAGCATCGGCACCAGGTGCTCACACGCCACCACGAACAGGACGAGCGACAGGACGAACGTGACGACGGACCGCAGACTCTGGATGTCGCTCGTGCGCGCAATCAGCACCGCCGCGACGACCGTGCACAGGCCGATCAGCACCCGTACCGGAATGAAGAGCTGCAGGGGATCGTCGAGGTACTTCCCCAGGCGGTCGCTCCGCCCGCCGCGCTCGGCCATCAGGCGCAGCGACAGCCGCATCAGCGCGCTGAACGCCGTCTGGATCGTGCCCAGGAACACCGTCGCGCAGCCCAGCAGGAACAGCAGCAGCGGCGTCATCGGGGCCCTCGCGTCCGCCTGGGCTGGACGGCCCGCTCGATCAGTCCCTCTCGCAGGCCGGCGGCCCGCCGCAGCCGGCGCTCCAGCCGCGCCATCTGGCCCTGGTCGGACTCGTGGTCGTGTCCGAGCAGGTGCAGCAGGCCGTGCAGCGCGAGCACCCGCAGCTCGGTGCCCGCCGGGTGACGGGCCTCGCGGGCCTGGCGCGCCGCCACGCCCCGGGCGATCACGATGTCGCCGAGCACCCCTGGCTCCTCGGCCGGAAACGACAGCACGTCGGTCGACGCGTCATTCCCGCGGTACTGCCGGTTGAGGGCGCGGAGCCGCGCGTCCGACACGACCGCCACCGTCACCAGCCCGCGCGCCGCCCGGGGCGCGGCGCTCTCCAGCCAGCGCGCCAGGCGCCGCGCCTCGCCAGGCGCCGCCACCACCTCGACGCTCAGCCGCGAGGTGCCCGTGCGTCGACTCTCGTCACCCATTCGTCCGCGCGCCCGAGAACCGGTCGTAGGCCTTGACGATCTGCTGCACCAGCTTGTGGCGGACGACGTCCTTCTCGTCGAAGTAGACGAAGCCGATCCCCTCGATGTCCTTGACCACGCGCAGCGCCTCCACGAGTCCCGAGGCCTTCGGGTTGGGCAGGTCGATCTGCGTGACGTCGCCGGTGACCACGGCCTTCGAGCCGAAGCCCAGGCGCGTCAGGAACATCTTCATCTGCTCCGACGTGGTGTTCTGCGCCTCGTCCAGGATCACGAAGGCGTCGTTGAGCGTCCGGCCGCGCATGAACGCGATCGGGGCCACCTCGATCACGCCCCGCTCGACCAGCCTCTGCGCCTTCTCCGTCTCCATCATGTCGTAGAGGGCGTCGTACAGCGGCCGCAGGTACGGGTTCACCTTCTCCTGCACGTCGCCGGGCAGGAACCCCAGCTTCTCGCCGGCCTCCACGGCCGGCCGGGCCAGGATGATGCGGCTGACCTTCTTCGCCACCAGGTAGTTCACGGCCTGGGCCATCGCGAGGTACGTCTTGCCGGTGCCGGCCGGCCCCACGCCGAACACCACGTCGAAGCGCTCGATGGCGTCGAGGTAGGCCCGCTGGTTGACGCTCTTCGGGTTGACCCGGCGCCGGGTACCCTGCCGCGGCCCGCCGCGGAGGAAGTAGTCGCGCAGGTCGAGGTCGGGGTTGTCGATCAGCAGTTGCGCGGCCGTCTTCACGTCGCCGTTGACGAGCGCGTAGCCGGCCGCCTGCAGGTTTTGCAGCTGGTCGAAGATCAGCACCGCCCGCTGCTCGTTGCCGGGCTCGCCGCTCACCATCAGCTCGTCGCCGTGCGACCGTATGGTCACGTGCAGCAGCGATTCGATCAGCTTGATGTTGGCATCGTGCGGCCCGTACAGGGCCTCGATGCCGTCCTGCTTCAGCGCGATCTTCTTCATGCCGTGCGCGTCACCCTCCTCAGGGCTTGGTCTGGATGTGCAGCTCCCGCAGCTGCCGGGCGTCCACGCCCGACGGCGCCCCCGTCATCATGTCGATGGCCGCGGCGGTCTTCGGGAACGCCATGACCTCGCGAATCGAGCTCTCGTTGGCGAGGATCGCCACCAGGCGGTCGAGCCCCAGGGCGATGCCGCCGTGCGGCGGGGTGCCGTACTCGAGTGCCTCGACGAAGAACCCGAAGCGGCTCCGGGCGTCCTCGGCGCTGATGTTCAGCAGTTCGAAGATGCGGCTCTGCATCGTCGCGTCGTGGATACGGATGCTGCCGCCGCCGACCTCACTGCCGTTCAACACCAGGTCGTAGGCCTTGGCACGCGCGGCGCCGGGGTCGGTCGCCAGCTTGTCCATGTCCTCGTCCATCGGCGAGGTGAACGGGTGGTGCATCGCCACGTAGCGCTTCTCTTCCGGGTCCCACTCGAGCAGCGGGAAGTCGACCACCCACAGGAACTCGAACCGCTCGGGGTCGAGCAGGTTGTCGCGCCTGGCGATGGCCAGGCGCAGCTGGCCCAGCACCTTCGAGACGGCGTCGGGCTCGCCGGCCACGACGAAGGCGAGCTGGTTGTGGCCGGTGCCGGTGGCGTCGAGGAGCTGCCGCACCGTCTCCTCGCCCACGGCCCGCGGAAACGACGACGTGATGGTGCCGTCCTCGGCACGACGGGCCCACAGCAGGTGTCGGCCCTGCGCCTTCTCCTGGTTCACGATGCCGTCCACGGCGCTGCGCGAGTAGCTGGACGCGTCGGGCACCACGAACGCCCTGACGGTCCCCCCCTCCGCCACGATCGTCTTGAACACGCCGAAGGTCGACTCGCGGAACAGATCACGGACGTCCTGGATCGGCATGCCCGGCCGCAGGTCGGGCTTGTCGGACCCGTACACCGCCATCGCCTCCGCATAGGGCATGCGGCGGAACGGGCCGGACACGTGCTTGCCGATCACGGCGAACACGTCGGTCATCAGCGGTTCGATCAGGTCGAAGATCGTCTCTGGCCGCGCGAACGACATCTCGACGTCGACCTGCGTGAACTCGGGCTGCCGGTCGGCGCGGAGGTCCTCGTCACGGAAGCACTTGCAGATCTGCACGTAGCGGTCCATGCCCGAGATCATCAGGATCTGCTTGAAGAGCTGCGGCGACTGGGGCAGCGCGAAGAACTCGCCCGGGTGCACCCGGCTCGGCACCAGGTAGTCGCGGGCGCCTTCGGGCGTCGACTTGCCCAGGATGGGCGTCTCGATCTCCAGGAAGCCCTGGGTGTCGAAGTACCGCCGGATGGCCGTCGTCACCTTGTGGCGCAGGATGATGTTGCTCTGCAGCCGCGGCCGGCGCAGGTCCACGTAGCGGTACTTGAGGCGCACGTCCTCCGAGACCGGTGAGTCGTCGGCCACCGGGAACGGCGGCGTCTTCGCCTCGTTGAGGATCGTCAACCTCCGGACGACCACCTCGACCTCGCCCGTCTCGAGCTTCGGATTGATCGTCTCCGCCGACCGGCGGCGCACGGCGCCCGACACGCCAACGACGTACTCGGACCGCAGCCGCTTGGCCTTGGCCATCAGGGCCTCGTCGTCCTTGTCGAACACCACCTGCGTGACGCCGCCTCGGTCGCGAACGTCGACGAACAGCACGCCTCCCAGGTCGCGCACGCGGTGCACCCATCCGAGCAGCACGACGTCCGCCCCGACGTCGGCCGGGCGCAGCGCGCCGCAGGTGTGAGTGCGTGTCAGATCACCCAGTTGTTCAGCCACGGTGCTTCAGGTCCTCGAGGATAGCCGCGCCAGCCTCCAGCTGGGCGAGCGTGCGTTGCGTCTTGGCGGCCAGGTTCTTCACGGTCACGGTCCCGGCCGCGATCTCGTCGGAGCCGAGGAGCGCGACGAAGGGGATGCTGCGCGAGTCAGCGTACTTGATCTGCTTGCCGATCTTGTCGGCGTCCGGGTAGACGAGCACCCGCAGGCCGCTCAGGCGGAGCTCGGCCGCCACGCGCAGCGCGTGCGGCACGTCGGCCGCGTCGAACACGGCCACCATCACGTCGGCCGGCGTGGTCTGGAGCGACGGCGGGAACATGTTGCGCTCGCCCATCACCACCAGGATGCGCTCGAGGCCGAGCGAGAAGCCGCAGGCCGGCACCGACTGGCCCAGAAACATGCCCACCAGGTTGTCGTACCGACCGCCGCCGCCGAGACTGCCTGCGAGGTCCGGGACGCTGATCTCCATGATCGCGCCGGTGTAGTACGACAGGCCGCGCGCCAGCGTCGGACTGAACAGAATCCGCCCGGCCGCAGCCGTCTCGTGCGTCAGCTCCAGGACGGCGCGCAGGTTCTCCACCGACTCGGGGTCGGCGTCGGCGCCCGAGACGAAGTCGGCCACGAACTGCAGGCCCGCCGCGTTGCCGCCGGTGAGCGCCTCGGTGGCCAGCGTGCCCTCGATCACGCTCAGGATGCCGTCGATGGCCCGCTGGCTGATGCCCCGCTCGGCCAGTTCCGCCGACACCCCGGCCCACTGGATCTTGTCCAGCTTGTCGATGGCCACGAGCGCGCTGCCGTGCAACGGCTCGGGCACGCCGGCCGCGCTCAGCACCTCGGACAGCAGCCGCCGGTGATTCAGCCTGATGTGGAAGTCGCTGAAGCCCAGTTCGAGCAGCACGTCCGACACGGCCGCGCACAGCTCCGCCTCCACCACCGGCGACGTGGAGCCGAGCGCGTCGACGTCGCACTGGTAGAACTCGCGGAAGCGGCCGCGCGCGGGGCGATCGGCCCGCCACACCGGCTGAATCTGGTAGCGCTTGAAGAGTCGCGGCAGCTTCGCCTGGTGGTGCGCGATCACGCGCGCCAGCGGCACCGTCAGGTCGTAGCGCAGCGCCAGGTCGGCTTCGCCGGTGTGCTCGTGCTCACCCCGCTTCAGGATCTTGAAGATGAGCTGATTGCCTTCCTCGCCGTACTTGCCGAGCAGCGTCTCGATGTTCTCGACGGCGGGCGTCTCGATCGGCTCGAAGCCATAGCGCTCGTAGACACGCGCCACGACGCCGATCACGTGCTCGCGCCGCCGCACGTCCTCCGGCAGGAAGTCGCGCATCCCGCGCGCGGGTTCGGTGCGTACCATGCTCAGGCGGACGCCTCGTCTCCTTGAAAGTCGAGCCGGTGGCGGACGTAATTGTCCGCGTACCACTTGATCGAGGCGTCCTCGTCGGCCGACAGCGGCCGCCGCACGCGCCCCGGAACGCCCATCACCATCGAGCCGGGCGGAATCTCCATGCCCTCGGGCACGACGGTGCCGGCGGCGACGATCGAGCCGGTGCCGACCCGGCAGCCGTTCAGCAGCACCGCGCCCATCCCGACGAGGCACCGGTCCTCGATGGTGCAGCCGTGGATCACGGCCGAGTGGCCGATCGTCACGTCGTCGCCGATCACGGTCGGGTGCGTGTGCCGCATCACGTGCACGAGCGTCAGGTCCTGCACGTTCGTCCGCGCTCCGATGCGGATATGGTTGACGTCGCCCCGGATCACCACGTTCATCCAGACGCTGCTCTCCGCGCCCAGGTGCACGTCGCCGATCACTTGCGCGCTGACGTCGACGTAGGCGGTGGGGTGGACGACGGGATGGATCGAACGGAACGGGCGAAGCATTCCTCTAAATTATAGAGTGACTAGGACCTTCTCCGCTCACGTTCCCGTGGGCGCCACTCGCGCGAGGCCTTGTGCAGCACCCGGATGACGCCGCACCGCCCGACAGTCCCGCACCGCCCCGTCTGTCCGGGGGCCTGGGACCGGCGCCGTACTCGCGCCGGCTGAACGGCGAACGTCTCGCGCTGCTCGCCTGGCCGAGGGCCATTCTGATGCAGCTGGCGCACCCCCTGGTGGCCGCGGGCGTGCACGAGCACAGCAGCTTCCGCGACTCCCCCTGGCAGGCGATCCGGCGGCTGCAGGCCACCGTCGGCGCCATGCTGCGCCTGACGTTCGGCAGCGCAGAAGAGTACGACCGGACGCTCGACGCCATTCTGGCCATCCACCGCCGGGTGCGCGGGCAGTTGCGGGAGGGCGTCGGTGCCTTTCCGGCCGGCACACCGTACTCGGCCGAAGACCCCGCGCTCGTGCTGTGGGTGCACGTCACGCTGCTGCAGTCCATTCCGCTCGTCTACGAGCGGCTCGTCGCGCCGCTCGCCGAGCCTGAGCGGGACGCCTACTGCGCGGAAGCGGCGCCGCTGGCGGTGGCGCTCGGCGCCATACCGGCCGAGGTCCCGCGGACCTGGCGGGCCGTCGACGGGTCGGTCGACCGCGCGATCGCGGCCGGTACGCTCACGATCGGCCCGCATGCACGCGAACTCGCGTCGCACGTCCTGCGTCCGCCGGCGGGCATCTGGCCCGCGGGCTGGGCACACCGCCTGTTGGCGATCGGGCTCCTGCCTCCGGCGCTGCGTGCGGCCTACGGATTCGAGTGGACCGCGGCGCAGCAGCGCCAGCTGGACGCGCTCGTCACCGTCGTCCGGACGATCCGGCGCCGGACGCCTGCGGCCGTGGCACTCTGGCCCGGCGCGCGCCAGCGCGTCCCCACGGGCGCACCGCGGCTATAGCCGCGGCAGCGTCAGCCCCTGCTGCTTCTGGTACTTGCCCTTCTTGTCGGCGTAGGAGGTTTCGCACACCTCGTCGCTCTGGAAGAACAGCACCTGCGCGATCCCCTCGTTCGCGTAGACCTTGGCGGGCAGCGGCGTGGTGTTCGAGATCTCGAGGGTCACGAACCCTTCCCACTCGGGCTCGAACGGCGTGACGTTCACGATGAGGCCGCACCGCGCGTAGGTGGACTTGCCCACGCAGACCGTCAGCACGTCGCGGGGAATCCTGAAGTACTCCACCGTGCGCGCCAGCGCGAACGAGTTGGGCGGAATGATGCAGATGTCGGCCTTGATGTCGACGAACGACCGCGCGTCGAAGTGCTTCGGGTCGACCACCGTGCTGTTGATGTTGGTGAAGACCTTGAATTCGTCGGCGACCCGGATGTCGTAGCCGTAGGACGACAGCCCGTAGGACACCACGCCTTCGCGCACCTGCCGGTCCTCGAACGGCTCGATCATGCCCTGCTCGAGGGCCATCTTCCGGATCCAGCGGTCGGCTTTGATTGACGGCACGTCGGTCTCCCGGGCGCTGAACCGACGCGCGGCCGGGGCGCCCACCCGGCCGACGGGCGCTCGCGCGCTTACCGCCGGCCCAGCAGCATGGCCAGCAGCGTGAACACGAGGCTGGCGACGATCGACGTCGCCAGCGGGAAGTAGAACGTGAAACTGCCGCGACGGATGGTGAAGTCGCCCGGCAGGCGCCCCAGGGGCAGCCCCAGCGTCATCAGCACGCCGGCCGCCGCGATGAGCAGGCCGATGAGGATGAGCGTGCGGCCCATGGACGCGCCCTACCGCATCTCCATCCCGCGGAAGAAGTAGCCCAGCTCGAACGCCGCCGTCTCGGGCGCGTCCGACCCGTGCGTGGCGTTCCGGCCGATGGACTCGCCGAAGTCGCGGCGGAGTGTGCCCGGCGTGGCCTTGGCCGGATCGGTCGGGCCCATCGTGTCGCGCCACTTCCTGATGGCGTCGGGCGCGGAGAGCGCCAGCAGCACGCACGGCCCCGACGACATGAAATCGGTGAGCTCGCCGAAGAACGGCCGCTCCTTGTGGACGGCGTAGAAGCCCTCGGCCTCCTTCTTCGACAGGTGCTGCAGCCGCATCGCCCGGATCGTGAAGCCGGCCTCCTCGATGCGCGCCAGAATCTTGCCCGCCAGCCGGCGCTCGACGGCGTCCGGCTTGATGATCGCGAAAGTGGTTTCCATCAGCGTCCCAGTGCGTCCTTCATCCTGGCCCCCATGTCGGCGGGGCTCTTCACCACGTGCACGCCCGCCTTCGTCAGGGCGTCCATCTTCTCCGCGGCCGTGCCCTGGCCACCGGCGATGATCGCGCCGGCGTGGCCCATGCGGCGTCCGGGCGGGGCCGTCTGGCCCGCGATGAACCCGACGACGGGCTTGCCGCACTTGCTGAACTCGGCCTTGATGTAGTCGGCGGCCTCCTGCTCGGCCGTGCCGCCGATCTCGCCGATCATGATCACGGCCTCGGTATCCGGATCGGCGGCAAACAGCTTCAGCGCATCGATGTGGCTCGTGCCGATCAGCGGGTCGCCGCCGATGCCGATGCAGGTCGTCTGGCCCATGCCCACCTTCGACAGCTGGTGGATGGCCTCGTAGGTCAGTGTGCCCGACTTCGAGACGATGCCGATGCGGCCCTCCCGCACGATGTTGTGCGGGATGATGCCGGCCTTGCCCTTGCCGGGCGAGATGATGCCCGGGCAGTTCGGCCCGATCAGGCGCGTGGCCGGGTGGCTGTCGAGGAAGGTCATCACCTTCAACATGTCGACCACCGGGATGCCCTCGGTGATGCACACCACGAGCTCGATGCCCGCGTCGGCGGCCTCCATGATCGCGTCGGCCGCAAACGGCGGCGGCACGAAGATCACGGACGCATTGGCGCCGGTCGTGGCCCGCGCCTCGGCGACGGTGTTGAAGATCGGGAAGCCCTCGTGCGTGGTGCCGCCCTTGCCGGGCGAGGTGCCGCCGACGACGTTCGTGCCGTAGGCCGCGGCCTGCTTGCCGTGGAATGTGCCCTCGCGTCCGGTGAGACCCTGGACGATGAGCCGCGTGTTCTTGTCGAGCAGGACGGCCATGGCTACTTGCCCCCCTTCGCCAGGGAGACCACCGTGTCGGCCGCCTCGCCCATCGAGTCCGCGGTCGCGAACTTCAGACCGCTCTCCTTCAACATCCGCTTGCCCTCTTCGACGTTCGTGCCTTCCATCCGCACGACGATCGGCACCGGGACGCCGAGTTCCTTCACCGCCGCGATGACGCCCGCCGCCAGCACGTCGCAGCGCAGGATGCCGCCGAAGATGTTGATGAGCACCGCCTTGACGTTGGTGTCGGCCATCAGGATGCGGAACGCGTTCTTGATCTGCTCCGCGTTGGCGCCGCCGCCGACGTCGAGGAAGTTGGCCGGTTCGCCGCCCGCCAGCTTGATGATGTCCATCGTCGCCATCGCCAGCCCGGCGCCGTTGACCATGCAGCCGATGTTGCCGTCGAGGCGGATGTAGTTCAGCGAGTACTTCGACGCCTCCACCTCGAGCGGGTCTTCCTCGGTCAGGTCGCGCAGTTCGCGCAGGTCCGGATGGCGATAGAGCGCGTTGTCGTCGAAGCTCACCTTGGCGTCGAGCGCCAGCAGGTCGCCGCCCTTGGTGAGGATGAGCGGGTTGATCTCGATCATCGAGGCGTCGGTCTCGATGAACGCCTTGTAGATCGAGTCGAGCAGCTTGACGAACTTGCCGGCCACCGGGCCCGGCAGCCCCATGCCGAACGCGATCTTGCGCGCCTGGAACGGCACGATGCCGGTGCCGCGGTCGATGTACTCGCGCAGGATCTTCTCGGGCTCCTTCGCGGCCACCTCTTCGATGTCCATGCCGCCGGCGGCGCTGGCGATGACGACCGGCGACTCGGCCGCGCGGTCGATCAGGATGCTCAGATAGAGCTCGCGCTCGATCTGCAGCCCTTCCTCGACCAGCACGCGCCCGACCTTCTTGCCCTCCGGGCCGGTCTGGTGCGTGACGAGCGTCATGCCGATGATCGCCTTCGCGAGCTGCTCGGCCTCGGCCACCGACCTCGCCACCTTGACGCCGCCGCCTTTGCCTCGACCGCCCGCGTGAATCTGCGCCTTGACCACGCAGATGTCGCCGCCGAGCCGCCGCGCGATGTCGCCGGCCTCGGCCGGCGTGTTCGCCACCTCACCGCGCGGTACGGGCACGCCGAACCGCGACAGCACCGACTTCGCTTGATATTCGTGGATTTTCACAGGGAAGACACCGTCGAGAGAGATCGAATCGTCACGTCAAAAATCCCCTCATCGTATTCGGGCGCGCTTTCGGGGGTCAAGCGCGCGGCGACGCCGTGAAGTTCCCTCTTGGCCGCCCGCCGCATCTGCCGTAGCCTGCACGCAGCGCGCCCGACGCCTCCGCGCGTCGCCGCGCATCGGGACATGTTCATGGCTCATCGCCCATTCGCGCGGCGTCTCGGACCGGGCGCCGCGCTTGCCGCCGCCGTCGCCTGGCTCACCCTGTCGGCCGCGGCGCAGGGCCCGGCGCCGGGCGGTCCCGACCGCGTCGCGCGCCTGCTGGCCGCGATGACGCTCGAAGAGAAGGTGTCGCTGCTGCACGGCGCAGTCGACCCGGACCGCGTGGCCGGGGCCGGCTACATCCCGGGCGTCGCCCGCCTCGGCATCCCGCCCCTTCGGATGACCGACGGCCCTGCCGGCGTCCGCACGACGCATCCGGCCACGGCGATGCCCGCCCCCGTCGCGGTCGCGGCGTCGTTCGATCCCGACCTGGCGCGCCGGTTGGGCCGTGCGATGGGGCTCGAGGCCAGGGCCCACGGCCAGCACGTGCTGCTCGCCCCGATGGTCAACCTGGCGCGGGTACCGCAGGGCGGCCGCAACTTCGAGACCTTCGGCGAGGACCCGCTGCTCGCGGCCCGGATCGCCGCGGCCGAGGTCGAGGGCATCCAGGGCGCGGGGGCCATCGCCACGCTCAAGCACTTCGCCGCCAACAACCAGGAGACCGACCGCACCTCCATCGACGTACGGGTGGACGAGCGGACGCTGCGGGAAGGCGAACTGCGACCGTTCGAGGCCGCGGTCACGGCCGGCGCCGGCGCCGTGATGGCCGCCTACAACCGCATCAACGGCACGTACGCCTCGGAGAGCGCGGCGCTGCTGACGGGTATCCTGAAGCGCCAGTGGGGATTCGACGGCTTCGTCGTCTCCGACTGGGGCGCCACGCACAGCGCCGCGCCAGCCCTGACGGCCGGGCTCGACGTCGAGATGCCGCGCGGCACGCACTTCTCCACGCTGCCGGCCGCGGTCGCCGGCGGGCAGGTCCCACTCGCGGCCATCGACGCGGCCGTCGGCCGGCTGCTCCGCCAGATGGACCGTGTCGGCCTGCTCGGCGGGATCGTCACGCCGGCGCCAGGCGCTGGTGACGCCGGGACCGTGGCCGACGTGCGGGCACATGCGCAACTGGCTCGCGAGGCCGCGGTGGCGGGCGCGGTGTTGCTGCGCAATGAGGGCGACCTGCTGCCGCTGCAGTCCGAGGACCTCGCGGCCCTGGCGGTGATTGGGCCGGTCGCCCGCGTCCCCCTGGTCGGCGGGGGCGGCAGCGCACGCGTGCGTCCCGTCCGCACCGAGAGCCCCCTGTCGGCGCTGCTGCAACGCGCCGGCCCGGCGGCGCGCGTGCGGTTCGAGGCAGGCGTCGACCTCGATGGAGTCGTCATCCCCTCAGGGGCCCTCGCCTCACAGGACCCGGTCGACGCCATGCGCGGCCGGGCGCTGCCGGCCGGCACGACGCGGACCTGGAACGCGACCCTCCGCGTGCCCGAGGACGGCGACTACACGCTGATGCTGCACGCCGACCGCGGACAGGCCACGCTGCAACTCGACGACGACGTGCTCATCGGACGCCAGCCCGGCGCGGGCCCGTCGACCGGGCCGGCGCTCGACGGCGTGTTCGGCGGCGTCTTCCGTCTGTCGGTGCTCGACACGGTCGACGGGCTGCAGCGCATGGCCGTCACGCGGGCGCTCGAGCGCGGCCGGGAATACGCGCTGGTCGTCACGGCGACGGCTCCAGCCAACGCGGCACAGCACGTGCGGCTCGCCTGGGTGACGCCCGGGATGCGCCGGGCACGGCTCGCCGGCGCCGTCGCCGCCGCCAGGGCGTCGCGCGTCGCCGTCGTCTTCGCCCACGACGAGAGCACGGAGGGCCACGACCGCACGTCG
>CAWULT010000040.1:0-35576 GCA_963923455.1 uncultured bacterium | reverse complement strand
GCAGTATCGCGGTGATGACCATCGTCATCGTGACCGCGATGCCGTAGGCCGCGGCCAGCGCGCTCGACGACTCGAAGCCGATCACGATCAGGATCGTCGCGACCGCCAGCGCCCAGTTCACCTGCGGCACGTAGACCTGGCCCATCTCGGCCGACGACGTGTGGGCGATGTCCAGGCGGGGCGCGTACCCGAGCTGGATGGCCTGGCGCGTCAGCGAGAAGGCGCCGGAAATGAGCGCCTGCGACGCGATGATCGCGGCGCAGGTGGCGATCACCACGAGCGGCAGCAGCGCCCACGGCGGCGCCATCAGGAAGAACGGCTGCGAGGCGGCCTTCGGGTCGATGAGCAGCATCGCGCCCTGCCCGAAGTAGTTCAGCAGGAGCGCCGGCAGCACGAGTCCGAACCACGCCAGCCGGATGGGGCGCCGCCCGAAGTGGCCCATGTCGGCGTAGAGGGCCTCGCCGCCGGTGACGGCGAGCACCACGGCACCGAGCACCGCGAAGCCGTGCCAGCCGTGCTCCGAGAAGAACCGGACCGCGTGGCGCGGGTCGATGGCGCCGAACACGCGGGGCTCGTCGGCGATCCAGTGCACGCCCATGCCGGCGATCACGACGAACCAGACGACCATGATCGGCCCGAACAGCACGCCGACGCGGTGGGTGCCGTACTGCTGGATCAGGAAGACGCCGATCAGGATCGCCACCGAGAAAGGGACGACGTAGTGGGCGAAGAGCGGCGTGGCCACCTGCAGACCTTCGGTGGCGCCGAGCACGGTGATGGCCGGGGTGATCATGCCGTCGCCGTAGAGCAGCGCGGCGCCGAAGATGCCCAGCGCGATCAGCACCGGCCGGCTGGTGTTGGGCAGCGTCCGCCCGTTCTGGGATCGGCCCGGGATGAGTGCGGTCAACGCGAGGATGCCGCCTTCCCCCTGGTTGTCGGCGCGCATCACGACGACGATGTACTTGACCGAGACGACGACGAGCAGGGCGTACACGATGAGGGACAGCACGCCCAGGACGTTCTCGTACGTCGGGGGCACGCTGTGCGATCCAAAGAAACACTCGCGGATCGTGTAGAGCGGGCTGGTGCCGATGTCGCCGTAAACGACGCCGATGGCCGTCAGCGTCAGCGGAAGGAGCCCGCTGCCGCCGTGTCCCGGCTTGCCACTGTCGTGCGCGGTCATCCGAAAGTGCGAGGATAGCATGGCCCCGCCGGACCATCCGGCCTGGCGCCGGCGGCCCGGCGGGCTCAGCACCCGCCCGCGAAGATCGTCCGCACCTTCATCGTCCGGTGATCCAGGCCGGCGGCCTTGTCGAGCAGCGCCACGATGGGAGGCCGATCCAGCGCCAGGCGCCATTCGTCCGCGCGTCCACCCGCCGCGGTGAACCGCGCGGCGGTCCGGTCCCACCACGGCGTGATGCTGCGTGCGATCGGCTCGAGCACGAGCACCCGGACGCCGTGCTCCGCAGCCTCGAGCAGCCGGTCCTCGAGGGCGGCCCGGGCCGGCTCCGGCATCTCGTTCAGGACGTACGCGGCGACGACGGCGGAGCCGGGCCTCAGCGCCGGCAGCTTCGACAAGTCGCCCGGCCGGGCCTGGCCCGAGAGCCCAAGCTCCCGGTAGGTCCAGCGCGCCTCCTGCACCGCCCACGGGTGGCGGTCGATCCCGAGTACCGCCGGGCCTCCGCCGGCGGCCAGGGCCCAGGCCGCTCCCGCCGCGCCCGTGCCGCACCCGACGTCGAGGATCGTGGTCGGCGGCGGAGCCGCGGCGGCCAGGGCGCGGACGATCTGCCAGGTCACGAGGAAATGCAGCGGCCCGTAGAACAGCGCGAACGCGGCGCGCTTGCCCGCCGAATCGAGCGTGGCGCCCCGTGCGACCGTGTGGCGGCGCTCGACGTAGGCCGACGAGAGCGCCCGCAGGGCGCGGGTCACTTCCGCGGTGCGCAGATCGGCCAAGTGGCGCGCCTCGAGCGCAGCGATCCAGGCGTCGTACGCGGCGGGCAGGGCGGGCGTCTCCATCGGCGGCACCTCTGCCATTGTGCGCCAGGCCGGGCACGGTGGGCGCGACCCGCTACAATGGCAGGCATAGGAGGGCTTTGCTCGCATGCGAACGTCGATTTCCGTTCTCGCGATTGTCCTGACGGTGATGGCCGCGATGCCGCGGCTCCAGGCGCAGTCGTCCCACGCGGCCGACCAGGCCGCGCTCGATGCCGCGGTCGAGCGGCACGTGTCCACCGAAGCCGGCCGGCGGGCCGCCGTGCTGCGGACGCTGGAGCGCTCCGAGGTGCGGGAGCAGGCCGGCAGGTTCGGCATCGACCTGCGCGCGGCGAAGGCAGCCGTTGGTCTGGCCAGCGGGGCGCAGCTCGACGCGCTGGTCGCGCAGGCCGGGCAGGTCGATCAGGCGCTGGCCGGCGGCCAGTCGAAGGTCGTGATCTCGACGACGACCATCATCATCGGCCTGCTGATCATCATCCTGCTCGTCGTCGCCATCGACTGAGGAGCACCGCAATCACCGGCCGTGCCACCGGGCCGCGCGTGAACCGCGTGGCCCGGGTCCTCTGTTCGCTGTGCGTGGCCTGGGGCCTGAGCGCTCCGGCGCGGGCTCAGGCGCCCCTTCCCGTTCTCGACGTCCCCTATGTGTCGCAGTCCGAGGCGCTCTGCGGAGGAGCCGCCGCGGCGATGGTGCTGCGCTTCTGGGGTGAGCGCGGCCTCACCGCCGAGTCGTTCGCGGGCCTCGTCGATCGCAGCGCCGCGGGCATCCGGACCGACGCGTTGCTGGCCGACCTCGCGCGACGCGGCTGGCAGGCACCGGCCGTGTCGGGCACGGCCGACCTGCTGGCGGCGTCGCTCGCAGCCGGCCGACCGGCGCTGGCGCTCGTCGAGGAGCGCAGGGGCACGTTCCACTACGTGGTCGTCGTCGCGCAGACGCCGACGGCCGTCGTCTTCCACGATCCGGCCCGCGCGCCGTTTCGCGTGTTGTCGCGCGCCGAGTTCGACACCCGCTGGCGCGCCGCGGGCCGATGGATGGCCGTCGTCGTCCCCGGGGCCGGCCGGCCGGCCGCCCCACCGGAGGCGCGGTCGCCCGAGGCCCCTCGTCTCGTCGAGAACGGCGCGCCGGACCGCTGCGCCGATCTCGTCGCCCAGGGAGTGAGCCTGGCGCAGGCCGGCGACCTGGCCGCGGCCGAGCGCCCGCTGACGACGGCGCTGTCGTGCCCTGGTGGCGCCGCCGCCCGCGAGCTGGCCGGCGTCCGCGTGCGGCAGGAGCGGTGGGCGGATGCGCGCGACCTGGCCTCGGCGGCCGTGGCCGCCGATCCCGGCGACGGCTACGCATGGAAGACGCTCGCCACCGCGCGATTCGTGCAGGGCGATCGCGGCGGGGCGCTGTCGGCCTGGAATGCGGCGGGCGAGCCGCGCGTCGACCTCGTGCGCATCGAGGGCCTGACGCGCACGCGTGCCGGCGTCGTCGAGCGGTTGATCGGCGTCGAACCCGGGCAGGTGCTGACCGGAGGCCTCTTCGGGCGCGCGCGGCGGCGCCTCTCCGAATTGCCGCCGGCGACGCAGACGAGCCTCGAGTACGTGCCGCTCGCCGGCGGACTGACCGAACTGCGGGCGACGGTGACCGAGCGTTCGCTCCTGCCGCGCACGCCGGTCAGCCAGGCCGCGATCGCGATCGCGGCCGCGTTCACGCGCAGCGTCAGCGTATCGAGCGGGAGCTTCTTCGGCGGCGGTGACCAGTTGACCGGCGAGTGGCGTTTCTGGCCCGGCCGGCCGCGCGTGGCGCTCGACTACCAGGCCCCGGCGCCGTGGGGCGGCATCTGGGGCGTGGCCGGCTCCTACGAGGAGCAGCCGTTCGACCGCACGGACGTCACGCCCGTGACGCGGCGCGGCGCGCGCCTGATGCTGGCGGACTGGGCCACGTCACGCGTGCGCTGGACCGTGCGCGGTGGCCTGGATCACTGGAACGCTACCGGCCGGGTCGCGCTGGCCGGCGGCGGACTGCGTGTGACGTCTGGCGGCGACCGCTTCGTCGGCCAGTTGGACCTCGACTCGTGGTCCGGCGACGCGTCGTTCGGCATCGCGCAGGGCCGGCTCCGCGTCCGCACGTCGGTGGAGGCGCGCGGCTGGGTCGCGACCGGGCTCGTGGGGCTCGGTCTGGCGTCGGCGCGCACGCCCGGCGACTTGTGGTTCGCCGGCGACACCGGGCTGGCGCGCCCGGTGCTGTTGCGGGCCCATCCCCTCGTCGATGACGGGCGATTCCGAACCGCGCAGATGGGGCGCGCCCTGGTCCACGGGTCGTTCGAGGCCCAGCGGTGGTGGCGGGTGCCGCTGGTCGCGGTCGGTGGAGCGGCGTTCATCGATGCCGCCAGGCTGGATCGCCGCGTCGACGCCGGCGCGCGCCGGGACGTCGACGTCGGTGGCGGCTTTCGGGCGACCGTACCCGGGCTCGGCGGCATGCTGCGGATCGACCTCGGGCGTGGATTGCGTGACGGCAAGACGCGCCTGTCGTTCGTCTACGAGCCGTGAGGCTTGGCACGACCTTCGCTCTTCGCCCCGACATGCGACACACCGTGCTGGCACTGTGTCTCCTGGCGATGACGGCGTGCGACGAGTCCGTCACCGGGCCCACCGTTCCGCTGCGCGAGCGCTTCACGCTGGCGCCAGGCGAGGCGGCCCGCGTCGAGGGACGAGGGCTGCGGGTCGAGTTCCTTCGCGTCAGCGGCGACTCGCGGTGTCCGGCGGATGCGGTCTGCATCCAGGGCGGCGACGCGCTCGTGCACCTGCGGGCCAGTGACGGCGCCTCGTCGGCGGAGTACGAGCTGCACACGGGGGACTCGAGCCGCGCGCGTGTCACGCACGCCGGGCTCGTGATCGCGCTGGTCGACCTGCAGCCCTATCCGTTCAGCAGCCGGACGATCGCCCCGGGCGAGTACCGGGCGACGCTGACCGTCAGCGACCCGTAGCCGAGGCGCGGCGATACGCCGTGTACGCGGCGATGACGTGACAGACCCAGCCGAGGAGGCCCCCCGTGCCGATCCACATGCCGGGCGTGACGACCAGCCAGAAGATGCCGCGCAGGAAGTCGCCGTTGTAGATCTGGCCGACGCCTGGAATCAGCAGGCTGAGCACGGCGGCCGCACCGGGGTTGCGAGTCGTGGTCGTCATGACACTCGTAGAGACGCAGCGGCACGCGCGATCGTTCGAACGGGGACGGCACGCGGGCGGGCGAACCAGGGAGGTGTCCCGTGGAGCGACGGCGCGTGATGAGCGGGGGCCTGCTGGCGGGCGTGGCGGCGCTGGCCGCCTCCCCGGCAGAGGCCGGGGTCGCGGAGCAGGACACGCTCGTGGCCGGCGCGATCGCCGGGCTGGAGCGCACGATCGAGCGGCTGTTCGACCGCCAGTTCGAGCGCGAGTTCACCACGCCGTGGCGCGGCGTGAGCCGGGTGCGCGACCAGCTCCGGGTCCACGTCCGATCGAGCGGCCGGTACCCCGAGTTCCTCGAGGTGGGGCTGCAGGTGTGGGAGTCGGTGTACGACTGGCACGTCCTCTTCCAGCAGCCGCTCTCGGCGGTGCGGCTGGCCGACGGCCGCTGCACGATGACGTTCATGTTCACGACGCTGCTGCTGCGGCCGGATCTCGACCCGGATCACGTCGGCTATCCGTTCGACGGCGACCGGCGCCAGCCCGCACCGTGACCGGCAGCACTCGGCCACGCCTGGGGCCCGGGCGCGCGCCGATCAGCGGGCGGTTTCGCACGGCTCGCCGCTGAGCACGGCGAGCACGATGAACGTCCGCTTGCCACGGCGTTCGAGCGCGTGCGGGGTGCCCCGCGGCACCGACAGGAAGGCGTTGACGTTCAGCGGCGACTCACGGCCGTTGACGCGCGCCGTGCCCTCGCCGCCGACAACGTAGTACACCGCGTCGGCCCCCTCGTAGACGCGCTCCGGCAGCGACTCGTTCATCTGCAGCAGCGTCGTGCGCGTGTTGCCGCTGCACGAGAGCAGCGACTCGCGGCGCGGCTGCCGCCCGACGAAGTCGCGATCGAGGACGTCCGGCATCGAGAGGGACTGCAGTCGTCCGATCGGGCCCACCGGCGGTGCGGGTGCCACCGGTGGCGGCGGCGCCGGCGCCGCCACCGGAGCGGGGGCGGGCGGTTTCTCGGACATGTTCAAGGTGATGTCCGCGTCGCTGACGCGCCCGCCCTGCACGACGATCTCGCGCTCGAAGGTGACGACGTCCGGGCCGCTGAAGCGGACGCGGTAGGTGCCCGCCTGCAGCCCCGGCAGGTTGACCTGCCCGGCGTCGCTCGTGTCCCCGACGCGTTCCATGGGCCCGACGGCGCGCACGTGGATGCCGGCCAGCGGCACGCCGCGCTCGCTGGTGACGGTGAGCGCCATGCCGCCGCGCGCTGGCGCCGGTGCCGCCGGGCGCCGCACCGGCGCCGGCGCGGGTGCCGCCTGGCCGGGCTGGGGTGGCGCGGCCGGCGCGGGCGCCGGCGCGGCGGGCGGCTTGGCCTGCGCAGGCGGTGTCGGGGTGCCCGGCTTGGCCTGCGCGGGCTGGCCGGCCCCGCCTGGCCTGGCCGCCTGGCCCGCCGGAGCGGGCTGCGCGGGCGCCGTCTGGCCCGCGAGGGCAACGCCGGATGCGAGCACCCAACTCAACAGGACGCCTGTCTTCATGACGTGAATTAGACCAGAAAAGCGCGCGCGTGTGACCCCCGCGCGGGCCCCGCCGCATCTCGGCGGCCGGTCTATAATCCAGGTGGCCGCCAGGGGTATCCCGGATGACCGGGATTGAGACAAACCCGTGGAACCTGATCCGGTTGAAACCGGCGGAGGGAGCGCGGCGACCCCAGCGGTTCCCGCCTCCAGAGACACATGATCGACTACGCATCGGCTTATCCGAGTTCCCGGAAGATCCACGACGAGCGCCGCGCGCGGCTGACGGCCGACGGGCCCGAGGTGACCCTCCACGTTCCGATGCGCGAGGTCACGCTGACGGGTGACGAGCCGCCGGTGCGCCTCTACGACACGAGCGGCCCGCAGGGGCACGACGTGCGCCACGGCCTGCCGAAGCTGCGCGAGCCGTGGATCGCCGCGCGGCGCGCCGCCGGCCACGTCGGCACGCAGCTGTACTACGCGCGGCGCGGCGAGATCACGCCGGAGATGGAGTTCGTGTCGGCGCGCGAGGGCCTGCCGGCCGAGTTCGTCCGCAGCGAAATCGCCCGGGGCCGCGCGATCATCCCCTCGAACGTCAAGCACCTCGAGCTCGAGCCGATGATCATCGGCCGCAACTTCCTGGTGAAGATCAACGCCAACATCGGCAACTCGGCGGTGCGGTCGTCGATCGAGGAGGAAGTCGAGAAGCTGCAGTGGGCGACCCTCTGGGGCGCCGACACGGTGATGGATCTCTCGACGGGCAAGAACATCCACGAGACGCGCGAGTGGATCGTGCGCAACTCGCCCGTGCCGATCGGCACGGTGCCGATCTACCAGGCGCTCGAGAAGGTCGGCGGCAGGCCCGAGGAGCTCACGTGGGAGCTCTATCGCGACACGCTGATCGAGCAGTGCGAGCAGGGCGTGGACTACTTCACGGTGCACGCCGCCGTGCTGCTGCGCTACGTGCCGCTGACGGCGCGGCGCGTGACGGGCATCGTCTCGCGCGGTGGATCGATCATGGCCAAGTGGTGCCTCGCGCACCACCAGGAGAACTTCCTCTACACGCGCTTCCGCGAGATCTGCGAGATCATGCGCGCCTACGACGTGTCGTTCTCGCTCGGCGACGGCCTGCGTCCCGGCTCCATCGCCGACGCCAACGACGAGGCCCAGTTCGGCGAGCTGAAGACCCAGGGCGAGCTGACGAAGATCGCGTGGGAGTACGACGTGCAGGTGATGAACGAGGGCCCCGGCCACGTGCCCATGCACCTCATCAAGGAGAACATGGAGAAGCAGCTCGAGTGGTGCGGCGAGGCGCCGTTCTACACGCTCGGGCCGCTGACGACCGACGTGGCGCCCGGCTACGACCACATCACATCGGCGATCGGCGCCGCGATGATCGGCTGGTACGGCACGGCGATGCTCTGCTACGTGACGCCGAAGGAGCATCTCGGCCTGCCGAACCGCGACGACGTGAAGGCGGGCGTCATCGCCTACAAGATCGCCGCGCACGCGGCCGACCTTGCCAAGGGGCATCCGCGGGCGCAGGCGTGGGACGACGCCCTGTCGAAGGCGCGTTTCGAGTTCCGCTGGCAGGATCAGTTCAACCTGGCGATGGACCCGGTGACGGCGCGCGCCTACCACGACGAGACGCTGCCGGCCGAAGGCGCGAAGGTGGCGCACTTCTGCTCGATGTGCGGCCCGAAGTTCTGCTCGATGGAGCTGACGCAGCAGGTCCGTGAGTACGCCGCGGCGAACGACCTGACGAGCGTCGATGCCCTCAAGGAGGGCATGCGCGAGAAGGCCGCCGAGTTCCGCAAGGCCGGCGCGATCTACGTCAAGCAGTAGGGACGGAGGGGCGCCGGCTCCGCGGCCGCCCACGGCATCGGTGTGCGTTCGTGAGGAGAGGTCGATGACGATGGGCCACGGACGCCGGGTGGTTGCGTCCATCATCGGGGTCGTGCTGCTCGGGAGCGCCGGGGTCTCGGCTCAGGACAACACGGCCTCCCGGGCGGCGCGAACCTGGCGGCAAGGCCACGAGCGGGCCATCCTGGACGAGTTCGTGGCCCTGCTGCGGCTGCCGAACATCGCCAGCGACCGAGCCGGCATCCAGCGCAACGCCGAAGCCATTGCGGAGATGATGCGGCGTCGAGGGCTGTCGCCGCGTCTGCTGACGGTCGAGGGCGCCAACCCCGTCGTGTTCGGCGAGATTCGCACGCCGGGTGCGACCCGCACGATCGGGTTCTACGCGCACTACGATGGCCAGCCGCTCGACCCGCGGGAGTGGACGAGCCCGCCCTTCGAGCCGACGCTGCGGGATGCGCGGGGGCAGGCGATTCTGCTGCCGGCCGCCGGAGCGCCCATCGATCCGGAATGGCGCGTGTACGCCCGTTCCGCCGGCGACGACAAGGCGCCGATCGTGGCGCTGATGTCGGCCATCGATGCACTGCGGGCCGCAGGCCTCTCGCTCAAGGCGAACGTGAAGTTCGCGTTCGAGGGCGAGGAGGAAGCCGGGTCGGCCAACCTCCTTCGCATCCTGTCGTCGAACCGCGACCTGGCGAAGGCGGACGTGTGGCTGATGTGCGACGGGCCCGTGCACCAGACGCGCCGCCAACTGGTCTACTTCGGCTCACGCGACGGCGTGCGGCTGGACCTTACGGTGTACGGGGCGAGGAACGAACTGCACAGCGGCCACTACGGCAACTGGGCGCCGAACCCGGCGCTGTCGCTGGCACGGCTGCTCGTGTCGATGAAGGACGCGAACGACCGCGTCCTGGTCGACGGCTTCTACGACGGCATCGAGCCGCTCAGCGCCCTCGAGCGTCAGGCGCTCGAGGATGCGCCGCTCGTCGACCGCGCGCTCATGGAGGAGCTCTGGCTGGGCGACGTCGACGGCGCGCCCGCCACCCTGGCCGAACTGGTGACGCGGCCCTCGCTCAACATCCGGGGCATGTCGAGTTCCCGAACGGGCGCGCAGGCCTCGAACGTCATTCCGAGCACCGCGACCGCCTCGATCGACATTCGCCTGGTGAAGGGGATGGACCCGGTCAGGACGCTCGACCGCGTGGTCGCCCACATTCGCAAACAGGGGTACTACGTGGTCGACGAGCCTCCGACGCCGGAGATTCGCAGAGCCCACGGCAACGTCGTGTGGGTGGACCGGGCACGCGTCGGGCTCGGCGCGGTGCGAACCCCGATGGACCTGCCGATCTCGCAGGAGGTGCTCCGGGTGTTGCGGAGCGTTCGCGGCCCGGTCGTCGCCCTGCCGAACATGGGCGGCAACCTGCCGCTCGCCAACGTCGAGCAGGCCCTTGGCACGCGCACGATCGTCGTCCCCATCGCCAACCACGACAACAACCAGCACAGTTTCGACGAGAACCTGCGGCTGCAGAACCTCTGGGACGGAATCGAAGTGATGGCGGCGCTGCTGTCGATGTAGGAGCCCGAGCTCGGAGGCTCAGCGGGCGGCGGGCGCGGCCGCGGCAGGCGCGGGCACGATCATCAGCACCGTCGGGAAGCGGGCCGGCTGTGCGCCGGGCTTTGGGTTCAGGTAACCCTGCGAACCACCCCACGTCCAGTCCTTGACGGTTACCCCTGGCGGAAACGCCATGGTCTCCTCGCGGAAACGCCCGACCTCGAACATGTGCGTCGGGGGCTCCTTGAACACCAGGGTGCCCTTCTCGTTCAGCTGCGTGCGGTAGTACCCGACCAGGTCGGCGAAGGCCGCCGTGCTGCCGAACAGGTAGTACTTCTGCCCACGCCCGGCGTCGTACGCGCCGAGGAACTGCGACGAGGGGTAGACGGGGAAGCCGAGCTCGGCCTGTCCCGGAGCGCCGGTGGCCGCCGGGGCTTGGGCTGGCGGGGCGGCCGTCGCGCCGGGCGCCTGGTTCGGGCGCGGCTCCGGCGCCCGGGGAAACGGCTGCGGCGTCTGCGCCCCCAGGGCGAGCGACGCGGCCACGCACATCACCGTCACTGACAGGCGGCGCATGGGCTCAATTATGGACTAAACCAGCCCGCGGCTGGTGCCGACTGTACCCGTACCAGACGCCCGGATCGAGTGTCCTCGGAGGAGGCCGGAACCCCAGGCGTTTCGCGCGTTCGGCGTGGCTCGCATCTTGCCTTGGTAGGGTGACAAGACTCGAGAATGGCCTTCGGGCCCACGGGTCGAGGAGGCGATGGGCCGTGGACGACTTCGATATCGCTCGCAGCAAGATCGGAGAGTCGGCGCAGCTGGTCGTCGATCGCGCGCTCGACGAGAGCCGCCGCCGCGGACACGACGAGGTCACGACCGAGCACGTGTTGATGGCGCTGACCCACGTGCAGTGGGACATGTTCGCCGAGGTCATGCGCGACCTCGAGATCAACCCGCACGAGGTGGTGCAGGCGGTCGAGGAGCACCTGGCGGCGCGTCCAGCCTCGCCCGGCCACGAGCCGTCGGTGGCGCCGGCGGTGAAGCTGATCGTCCGTGCCGCCTACCACCAGGCCACCCGCGTGGGGCGCCAGACGGTGGAGGCGTTCGACCTGTTCTCGGCGATCTTCGAGGAGGCGCAGGGCGCCCCCGCGGCGATCCTGCGCCGCCGCGGCGTCGAGCCCGACGCGCTGATGTCGCGGATCGCGACGCGGATGCGCGACCACGAACTGCGCGAGGAGCAGCTGCGGAAGCGCTTCGAGCTGCCGCCGTTCCTCAAGAGCTTCGCGACGAACCTGAACCTGCTCGCGCGCCAGGATCGGCTGCCGCCCGTGTTCGGCCGCGACCACGAGATCCAGCAGGTCGTCGAGATCCTGTGCCACCGCGAGCGCTCCAATTCGGTGATGCTCGTCGGCGAGCCCGGCGTCGGCAAGACCGCGATCGTCGAAGGGCTGGCCCGGCGGCTCGAGTTCGAGCCCGACTCGGTGCCGCCGCGCCTGCGCGACTGCCAGGTGGTGAGCCTGCAGCTCAACACGATGGTGGCCGGCACGATGCTGCGCGGCATGTTCGAGGAGCGCGTCCAGAACGTGATCCGGGAGGTCAAGGAGCGGCCGAACCTGATCCTGTTCATCGACGAGGCCCACACGATGGTCGGCGCGGGGTCCGCGCTGGGCGCCCCGGCCGACGCTGCGAACATGTTCAAGGCGGTCCTGGCCCGCGGCGAGGTGCGAATCGTCGGCGCCACCACCGCGAGCGAGTACAAGGAGTACATCCAGGAGGACGAGGCCCTGGCGCGCCGCTTCCGCACCGTGCAGGTGCTCGAGCCCACGCCGGACGAGGCGCGCCGGATCGTCTACAGCATCCGGCCGCGGCTCGAGCGCAACTACTCGGTCCGCCTGCGCGAGGACGCCATCGAAACGGCGCTCGAACTGGCGCCCCGCTACGCGCGGCACCTGCGGATGCCCGACAAGGCGATCGGGTGGCTCGACACGGCGGCGGTCCGCGCCGAGATCGACCGGCGCTGGGAGGTGACGCCCGACGACGTCGTCACCGTGGTGTCTCGCGCCGCGCAGATCCCGAAGGACATGGTCGCCCGCGACGTCGACGAGCGCTTCCGCGACATCGAGGCGTCGCTCGGACGCCGCGTGATCGGGCAGCGCGCGGCCATCGAGGCCGTGGCCCGGCGCCTCGTGCTGAACAAGGGGCCGCTCAAGGACGGCTTCGACCGGCCCGACGGCGTGCTGCTGTTCCTGGGACCGACCGGCGTCGGCAAGACCGAGCTGGCCAAGGCGACGGCCGAGTTCCTGTTCGGCGACGAGAAGAAGATGATCCGCATCGACATGTCCGAGTACCAGGACGGCGGCGTGTCGATCGACAAGTTGATCGGCATGCCACGCGGCATCGTCGGCAGCGAGCGCGGAGGCATCCTGACGGACCAGCTGCGCGACCACCCGTGCTCGGTCGTGCTGCTCGACGAGATCGAGAAGGCCAGCCCGGCGCTGCTGAACGTGTTCCTGCAGGCCTTCGACGAGGGCTGGCTGACCGACGGCCGCGGCCGGCGCGTCTACCTCTCGGATGCGATCGTCATCATGACCTCCAACGTCGGCTCGGAGCACTTCCGGAAGCTGCAGACCGCGATGGGCTTCCGGTCCGTGCCGGTCCCGGCAGGTGACGTCCAGGCCGAGGTCCAGCGCGAGCTCGAACGCCGGTTCTCGCCCGAGTTCCGCAACCGGATCGACCAGGTCGTGGTGTTCGAGCCGCTCGCCCGCGAGGAGGTGCGGGGGATCGCGGAGGCCTACCTCGCCCGCGTGCAGGCCGTGCTGCGCGCGCGCGGCAAGTCGCTGTCGATCGAACCCGAGGTGATCGAGGCCCTCGTGGCCGAGGGCCACAGCCCGGCCTTCGGTGCGCGGTTCCTGAAGCGGGTCGTCGACGAGCGGATCAAGATGCCGCTCAGTCAGCACTGGGCCGAGGCCAACACGTTCCGCGCGTCGGTCCGGGACGATCGCGTCGTCGTCGAAGCCGCCGGCCCCCAGCGCGTGCCGGCGGCCGCGATCGCCGTCTGAGCGCCCGGTGGTCAGAGGACGGCCGGTCCGCGGGAGGGCCCTGCGGCCCCGGCCGCCTTCTCAGCCCATGCCGTGGCGCGCCTTCAGCATCCCCACGACCTGCGTCACTTCGGCGCGGTAGTTCGCGGGCGCGTGCTTGCCCGCGTACAGGTGCCGGTAGCCGTCCACGAGGTGCGGGTACGCGCCGCCGAGCCAGCGCATGAAGTGGTCGCGCGTGCCGCCATCCAGGTGCATCACCGCGCAGCCGACGAACTGGGCCCCATGGTCGGCGACGGCCTTGATGGTGCGCTCGAGGAGCGAGGGCCGCGACGTGATTCCAGGCACGATGGGGCTCATCAGCACGCCGGCCCGGACGCCGGCGTCGACGAGCGCCCTCACGGCGCGCAGGCGCTGCAGCGGGTGGGCCGTACCCGGCTCGAGCGCGCGCCAGGCGTCCTCGTCGACCGACGGCACGCTGACGTAGACGCGGCATCCCGCGCCGGTCGTCATCTGCGCCAGCAGGTCCGCGTCGCGCACGATCATTGGCCCCTTGGTGACGATACCGACCGGCGTGCGCGCCTCGTGCAGCACCTCGAGCGCCTGGCGCGTCAGCCGGTAGTGGCCCTCGATGGGCTGGTAGCCGTCGGTGGCGCTGCCGAGGGCGACGAGGGCGCGGGTCCACGAGGGACGGCACACCTCGCGGCGCAGGACCTGGACCAGGTTCGTCTTGACGAAGATCACCGACGCGAACTCGTCGCCGGCATTCAGCTCGAACTGCGTGTGGTAGCGCCGCGCGTAGCAGTAGTGGCAGCCGTGCGTGCAGCCTCGATACGGATTGAGCGTCCACTCGAACGGCATGCCGACCACGCGGTTCAGCGCGGAGCGGCACCGCACCTCCTGGTACCGCGCGTCGTCGGCCCGCCGTTCGGCCTCGGTGAGCGCCGCCACGCCGCCGGCCCTGACGAGCGCGCTCACCTCCCGGGTCGTCGGGCGGGCAGGTCCAAGGTCGAAGAGCAATGGCGCCGTTTCCATCGGAGACCGATGGATATTCGCCTGATTTTCGCCGCCTGGTCAAGGGCGCAGCGCCCCTGCCGGACGCCGTGGCTGAGGCGGCCAGCCCCTATGGCTCGGCGTGGGCGCGCCAGTAGGCGAGCAGGTCGTCGAGCATCCGGTCGAAGGGGACCTCGGGCTCCCAACCGGTCGCCCGCGTGAGGCGCGACCGGTCGCCGACCAGCGCGGGGGTATCCTGCGCGCGCAGCCGGGAGGTGTCGATTTCGACCCGGACAGGGACGCGGGCCCGCGCGACCAGCGCGTCGAGTACCGACTGGATGCTGCGGCCCACTCCGGACGCGACGTTGTAGATCGTGCCCGGCGCGCCCCGGGCCATCAGCAGCGCGTAGGCGCGGACGACGTCCCGCACGTCGGTGATGTCCCGCCGCGTCGACAGGTTGCCGACGCGGATGGTCGGCTCGAGTGCGCCGCGTTCGATGAGGGCGACCTGCCGCGCCATGCTCGGGGCCACGAAGGCTGGCGTCTGGCGCGGCCCCGTGTGATTGAATGACCGCGTCATCACCACGTCGAGGCCGTCCTCGGCGCCTCCGCGCCCGCCGAGCATCTCCTGGCCGAGCTTGCTCAGCGCGTACGGACTGGCCGGCGCCAGTACGCCCGAGTCCTCGCGGATCGGCGCGTCGGAGGGCGCGTAGACGGTGGCCGACCCCGGCAGCAGGATCCGCGCGCGGACGTCGGCCCGGCGCAGGGCGTCGAACAGGTGATGCGTGGTGCGGATGTTGCCCGCGAGCGAGGTCGCCGAGTGGCTCCAGGAGCCCGCCACGTGCGGCACGCCCGCGCAGTGGTAGACCTGGGACGGGCGAAGGCCTGCAATCGCCTGCCGCACCTGCGCGGCGTCCAGCAGGTCGACTCGCTGCCAGCGCGCGAGGCCGGCCAGCCCGGAAGGGGGCTCGGATCGGGCCCAGCCGACGAGGTCGAGGCCGAGCGGGGCGAGGTGTTCGAGGAGATGGCCGCCGGCGAATCCGGCGGCACCCGTGACGAGAACGACGCCCATGGTGCTGCGCCCGCCGTCAGCGGCCTTTGTACTGGGCGGCGTAGTAGCTCTTGAATGCGGCGTCCTGCTCCTTGATCGGACGCCACCACCACTCGTTGGCGCGGTACCACTCGACCGTCTGGCGCAGGCCGTCCTCGAACGGCGTCTGCGGCGCCCAGCCGAGGGCGCGCAGCTTCGTCGTGTCGAGGCAGTAGCGGCGGTCGTGGCCGAGGCGGTCGGCCACCGGCTTGATCAGCGACAGGGGCTTGCCGAGCGCCTCGAGGATCCGGTGCGTCAGCTCGACGTTCATGATGTCGTTGCCGCCGCCGATGTTGTACACCTCGCCGTCCACGCCCTTCTCGATCAGCAGGTCGACGCCACGGCAGTGGTCGATGACGTGCAGCCAGTCGCGCACGTTCCGGCCGTCGCCGTAGAGCGGCACCGGGATGTCGTCGATCGCGTTGGTCACGAACAGCGGGATGACCTTCTCGGGGAACTGATACGGACCGTAGTTGTTCGAGGCGCGGGTGACGATCACGGGCAGCCCGTAGGTCGCCCAGTAGCTGTAGGCCAGGCGGTCCGCACCGGCCTTGCTCGCGGCGTACGGATTGCGGGGCTTGAGCTCGTCGGTTTCGACGCTCGCGCCGGTCGGCACCGTGCCGTAGACCTCGTCGGTCGAGATCTGGACGAAGCGGCGGAGATCCTTGGCCCGCCGTGCGGCCTCGAGCAGCACGAAGGTGCCCTCGACGTCGGTGCGGATGAAGTCGCCGGCCGACATGATCGAGCGGTCCACGTGCGTCTCGGCCGCGAAGTGCACGACGATCTGCGACCGCTCCACGAGCGGACCGCTGACCGGCGCGTCCGCGATGTCGCCGTGCACGAACTCGTGCCGCGGGTCGTTCATCACGTCGTGCAGGTTCTCGCGCCGCCCGGCGTAGGTGAGCTTGTCGAGCGTGGTGACCCGCCAGTCGGGATGGGTCTGGAGCGCGTAACGAACGAAGTTGCTGCCGATGAACCCGGCGCCGCCGGTGACGAGGACCTCAACCATCGACAGAAATTCTACCCTTCCCGGCGGTGCAATGCTGTCACCGGGTGCCGGTGCCCAGGCCGCCGAAGGCGCCGAAGAAGTTCGAGAACGTCCCGAGGCCGGCCAGCACGAACGAGACGTTGAACCGACGGTCGGAGGGGATGACGAGGCCCGACGACTGCGGGAACTTGAAGATCTGGGCCTCGACCTGCACGCCGCAGCACTGCGCCATGTAGGTGGCCATGGCGGTCTGGCTGACCACGTAGGCGCGCGCGATGTCCCAGTTCAGCGCGTACATCGTGCGGACGCGCCCCTCGCGCAGCCGCAGCGACGTCGACCCCGACATGTAGCTGTTGATGTCGGACGCCGGGCTCGGGCGCTGGCGGCTGTAGCTGACGTTGGCGGAGCCGGTCGCCCCGGTGACCGTGCCGCCCGTCGAGAACACCTGCACGCCGTTGCCCGAGACGTCGTACTCGAGGCGCGCGTTGGTCTCGAAGCGGAGGCTCGGTGACATCCGGGCGGTCAGCGCCACGGGCGACAGGTCGACCGCCTTCGGCCGGCGCGAGTAGCTGGTGTAGGTCGTGTCGAACAGGCTGGCCTGCGCGTTCGAGTAGTAGGTCTGCTGCACCCCGACGGTCAGGAACTCCCGCGTCGTGCTGCGCGTGTCGCCGGACGGGCGGGAGCGGTAGAAGAGGCGGTTGGTCAGTCCGTAGGTCAGCCGCGTCGTGCCGCCGACGACGAAGTCCGAGGCGTCGTTGAGCAGCGGCACCCGGGCCTGGTTGGCGATCTCGGTGGTGTAGTCCACCGCGAAGGCCGGCTCGATCACGTGCTTCATGCGCTCGGTGCGGGTGCTGTCCGGCGTGTCCCAGATCTTCGTCAGCACGGGGCCGATCACGTCGGAGCGCACCGACAGGAACTGGCGCATCAGCGCCGCCGGCGTCAGCGCCCCCGAGGTGTCGACGCTGCGCGAGTAGTACGTGGTGCGGTAGGACGCGCTCGTATTGACCGACAGGAAGGTCAGGCGCGACAGCGGCAGCCGCAGCGTGGGCGCCAGGTCCCACTTGTTGAGCGTGCGGTCGGCCGTGACGATGCCGCCGTTGACCTGCTGGTTCAGCACGTTCGAGAAGTCGGTCGTCACCGAACCGTAGAGCGGCAGGCCGAACAGCATCCGCGGCGCGACGCTCGCGCTGAGCCGCGGCGTGCCGCCGTAGAGGGCGGAGCTCGTCGCGCCGGTCAGCACCTCGCTGCGCTGGTAGGTGGCGCTCGTCGACACGAGGCCGAACGTGCCGCTCAGGCCGCCCTCGATGGAGCGGCGCCCCTGCGTCGCCTGGAAGACGTTCTGGTTGTAGAGCTGCTGGGTCAGGATGTCGGAGAAGTAGTCCACCGACCCCCGCGCGCGCAGCGTGCGGCCCACGCGCTGGTTGGCCGAGCCGGTGAGCTGGAAGCTGTTGCTGGCGGGCAGCACCGTGGACACGCCGCCGCGCGTGAAGGTGGTCTGCGCGCGCGAGAACCCGTACAGCCTGACGGTGCCCGACGACTGGGCGTCGGCCACGTAGCGGTACTCCGCGCCGCCACCCTGGCCCGACCGCGTGAACCAGTCGTGGAAGAACGTCGCGTCCTGGCTGCGGCCGATCGCCCAGAAGAACGCATTGCTGACCGCCTGGCCGCGGATGGTGGACGTGCCGTAGGTCGGCAGCAGGAAGCCCGTCGCGCGGTCGTCGTCGCGGATCGGGTAGTACATCACCGGCAGGTACAGCAGCGGAACGCCCTTCACCTTCAGCACCGTATTGCGGGCGAAGGCGTAGTCGTCGAGGTTCAGCACCACGCTGCGGCTGACCACTTCCCAGCGCGGCGTCGGCTGCACGCACGTGGTGAAGCCGCCGCGCGAGACCTTGTACTGCCTGGAGCCGAGGCGCTCGACCGTCTCGCCGTAGAAGTAGACGTCGGGGTCCTGGCCGCCGAACTGCGCGCGGTCGGCCTTGGCGCCGAGCGAGACGATGCCCGAGGCCATGTGGAAGGTGCCCGTGCCGGCGTCGAGGTCGAATTCGACGCGGTCGGCCGAGATGCGGCCCTCCTCCCCGGCGAACACGACGTTGCCCTGCGCCTCGAGCCGGTCGGTGTCGAGGTGGACGTCGATGCGGTCCGCGAAGAACTTGCCGCCGGACACCGGCAGCTCCACGCGTCCGACGAGCCGCAACAGATCCCCCTGCTGCTCGAATGCGTCCTGCGTCGAGTTCAGAAGGCGCCCCAGGCCGCCCGGGGCGGGCGCGGCCTGCGCGGGGGGCTCCGCCGCCGGCTGCTGCGCCAGGGCCGCCCCGGCCGAGAGCAGGCAGACGAGGCACGAGAAGAGCAGCGTGCGTCCCATCGGATTGTCGGGATTTACCGGAGGATAGCACGCTGGCGAAGGCGCTCGCGCACCTCGCCGACCAGGAAGATCGAGCCCGCGACACAGACTTCGCCGCCGTGCGCGAGTGCGGCCGCGACTGCGGCGAGCGGATCGTCTTCGTAGCTCAACGGAGCCTGGTAGCCGATCCGCAGGGCGTCGGCCACCGCGTGCATCCGCGCGGCCAGCTCGGCCGCCGGCAGCGCGCGCGGCGTCTGCGCCGCCGTCGCGACCACGCGCCCGGCCACCGGCAGCAGGATCCGCAGGATGGCGTCGACGTCCTTGTCCTTCATGACGCCGATCACGAGCGTCGGCGGGGTCACGTGCCAGCGCCGGATGTGCGTGGCCAGCGCGAGGGCGCCCTCCTCGTTGTGTGCCGCGTCGAACAGGAGGGACCGGCCGTCGGCAAGGCGCACCCGCTCGAGCCGCGCGGGCCAGCGGGTCGTTTCGAGGCCCTGCTCGATCGCCTCCGGACCGACGGGGACGCCGGCATCGGCCGCGGCCTCGAGCACCTGGACGGCGACCAGCGCGTTGTCGACCTGGTGCTCGCCGGCGAGCGCCAGCGGCAACGGGCCGTACGCACCCGCCGCCGTGCGGAAGCTCACGTGCGCATGACCGTCGCGCATGTCGCTCGACACGAGCGCGTGCGTCGCCTCGATCAGGCGCGCGCCTCGCCCGGCGGCCGCCTTGCGGACGACCGCGATCGCGCTCTCCGGCAGCCGGCCCGTCACGACGGTCATGCCGGGCTTCACGATGCCGGCCTTCTCGAACGCGATCGCCTCGAGCGTGTGACCGAGGTGCTGCTGGTGGTCGAAGCCGATCGTCGTGATGGCGCCGGCCACGGGCTGGATCACGTTGGTGGCGTCGAAGCGCCCGCCGAGGCCGACCTCGATCACGGCGACGTCGACCTTCGCCCGGCGGAAGAGCTCGAACGCGACGACCGTCGTGGCCTCGAAGAACGTCGGCGTCGCGCTCATGACGCCGGAGTCGCGCAGGCGATCGGCCGTGTCGAGCACGTCGGTGGCGACCTGCTCGAGGGCGTCGGACGAGACCGGGTCGTGCCCGATCACGAAGCGCTCGGTGACGTCCGACAGGTGCGGCGAGGTGTAGCGCGCCGCCCGGATGCCGGCGGCGAGCAGGGCCGCGTGCACCATCGCGGTGACCGAGCCCTTGCCGTTCGTGCCGGCGACGTGGATGGTCGTGAACCGCCGCTCCGGGTGCCCGAAGGCCTCGCACAGACGGGTGACGTTCTCGAGGCCGAGCTTGATCCCGAACTTCTCGAGACCGAAGAGGCGGTCGATGACCGGGGCGTTCTGGGCCACCGCGCTCAGACGGACAGCGGCTCGCGCGCCGACGCCGGCTGAAGCGCGTCGGTGGCGAGCTCCGCGCCCATGAAGCGGAGCGTACGGGCGATCGTGGCCTTCATGTCCCTCCGATCGACGATCATGTCGAGCATGCCGTGCTCGATGAGGAACTCGCTGCGCTGGAAGCCCTCGGGCAGCTTCTGGCGGATCGTCTGCTCGATCACGCGCGGGCCGGCGAAGCCGATGAGCGCCTTCGGCTCGGCGATGTTGACGTCGCCGAGCATCGCGAAGCTGGCGGTCACGCCGCCCGTCGTCGGATCGGTCAGCACCGAGATATAGGGCAGTCCGGCGCGGTCGAGGCGGGCCAGGGCGGCCGACACCTTGGCGAGCTGCATCAGCGACAGCGCGCCCTCCATCATGCGGGCGCCGCCCGAGCACGACACGACGATCGCCGGCTGCCGCTTCTCGAGCGCCATCTCGATGGCCCGCGTGATCTTCTCGCCGACGACGACACCCATGCTGCCGCCGATGAACGCGTACTCCATGGCGGCGATCACCACGCCGAGGCCGTCGAGCTCGCCGGTCGCCACGATCACGGCGTCCTTGAGGCCCGTGGCCTCGATGGTCTTCTGCAGCCGGTCCTTGTAGGGCTTGGTGTCGGTGAAGGCCAGCGGGTCGGTGGACACCAGGTTCGGGAAGTGCTCGGTGAACGCCCCGCCGTCGAAGAGCGACTTCAGCCGTTCCCGCGCGCCGATCCGGAAGTGGTGCGAGCACTTCGGGCAGACGTTCAGGTTGCCCTCGAGATCCTTCTTGTAGATCGGCTGGGCACACCCCGGGCACTTGGTCCACAGGCCCTCCGGCACACGGCTCGGCTTCTCCGCCGTGGACGAGGCGATGGGCTTCCGGGTCTTCTTGAACCAGGCCATGGACCGGACTGTAGCACGTCCTCCCAGGGCCCGGGGACGCCCGCCGGAGGGCGGCCGGAGGGGCGCCTCAGGTCCGGGGAACGTAGTAGCGGGTACCCCGGTTCATGGTGGAAATCTGTCGGATCAGGTCGTCGAGCGCCTCGTCGCTCTCGTGCAGGTTGACCTGGGAGGTTTCGACGACGAGCAGGGGGGTGGCGGTGTAGTGGAAGAAGAAGTGCTGGTAGGCCTCGTTGAGCTCCCGGAGGTACTCGGGGTCGGGCTCTGGTGCCCGGGTGTCGTCGTCCTCCGCGGCCGCGCGGTCGCGGAGCCGGCGCTCGAGGATCTCGGTCGGGGCCTGCAGGTAGATCACCAGGTCGGGCGCCGGCACGTCCTTCGCCAGCAGGTCGAAGAGCCGCTGGTAGATGAACAGTTCGTTGTCGTCGAGGTTCAGGTAGGCGAAGATCTTGTCCTTGTCGAACAGGTAGTCGCAGATCGTCGTCTGCGAGAACAGGTCCGTCTGGCGCAGCGCGAGCTGCTGCCGGTGCCGGTTCAAGAGGTAGAAGAGCTGCGCCTGCAGCGCCGAGCCCGGACGCCCCGCGTAGAAGTCCGCGAGGAACGGGTTCTCCTGCTCCTCGAGGATCGTCGCGGCGTCGAGCCGTGTCGCGAGCCGCTCCGTCAGTGCGGTCTTGCCGACGCCGATGGGACCTTCGATCGCGATCGAGTGAAACGGCATGTGCGGTGCGCGGGCCGGCTCTCCTGGAACGACGCTGCCTGCATGCTATCATCCGACACCAGTCAGGACAGTCGATGCCCTACGTGTTGCGCCCCAGGCCGTCTGATCGCGCCATGGTCAGGCTGCCGCGTGCAGGCCTGCGCGCGGGCCGTGCGGCCGCCGGCGTCATCCTCCCCGCCATCGCCCTCGTCGCCGCCGGCTGCGCGACGATGCCCCCCGCGCCCGAGGTGCCAGTCATCTCCTGGGAGCAGAAGCTCGTGGCGATGATGCGGCTCGAGGACCAGCGGATGCTCCGGGTGCCCAATCCGCCGGAGCCAGTGGTGCTGCGTCCGGCCACGCGTACGCAGCCGGCCATCGTGGCCCCGCCGCCGCCCACGGACCTGCTGCGGCTGCTCGACGACCCCCAGGCGCGCGTGCGGCGCCGCGCGGCGCTGGCGCTGGGGCGCGTCGGGCTGCCCGATGCGGTGTCCGCTCTCGCGAACCGGCTGACCGACGAGGAGCCCGAGGTGCGCCAGATGGCCGCGTTCGCGCTGGGCCTCATCGGCGACGCGTCCGCCCGCGGCGCGCTGCTGAAGGCGATAGCCGATCCACAGCCGATCGTGCAGGGTCGCGCGGCCGAGGCGCTCGGGCTGATTGGCGACCGCGCCGATGCGCCGGCGGTGGCCGCCATGGTGTCGGGGCACGTGAAGGCCGGCGCCATCGCGACCCTCGAGCCGGACGACGCCGGGGCGGCGCTCGCGCCGGAGGCGGAGGCGGTGCGCCTGGGCCTGTACGCGCTCGTGCGGCTCGGTGCGTACGAGCCGCTCGCCGGCGTCGTGCTCGGCGAGGGCGGGGCGCCCGTCTCCCGCTGGTGGCCGGTGGCCTACGCGCTCCAGCGGCTGCCCGACGTTCGATCGGTGCCCGCGCTCGCCGCGCTCGCCGGGACGCCCGGACGGTTCACCGCGTCCTTCGCCGTGCGCGGGCTCGCCGCGACGAAGGCTCCGGAGGCGGCCGCGCAGCTGCGACAGGTCGTGGAGCAGCGGACCGCGCCGCCAGCCGTGCTCGTGCAGGCCGTGCGCGGGCTGGCCGCGCTCGCCGACGCCGCCGCGGTGCCGCTGCTGACGCGGGCCGTCGTCGACACGGCCGGCGACCCGACCTTCCGTCTCGAGGCGATGACGGCGCTCGCCGTGGTGGCCGGTCCCGATTCGGCGCCGCTTTTGTCGGAGTTGATGCTCGACGCGGCGCCTGGGGTGCGCGCCGCGGCGGCACGCGCGCTCGCCCGCGTGGACCCCGAAGCCTTCACGGCCACGCTCTCCGGTCTCGAGCCCGACCGCGACTGGACCGTCCGCGCGGCCCAGGCAGCCGCGCTCGGTACGCTGCCGGCCGATCGCGGCGCGGCGCGCCTGGGGGCGATGCTGCGCGACACGGACCAGCGAGTCGTTCCGGCGGTACTGGCGGCGCTGGCCGCGTCGCGCCCGCCGGACGCCGAGCGCCTCGTCACGGAGCGCCTCTCGGCCGAGGATGCCGTCGTCCGATCGGCCGCGGCCCAGGCACTGGCCGAGATGAGGACCGCCGGCGCCGTCCCGGCGCTGCGCCAGGCCTATGAGGCGGCGGCGCGCGACACGACGTACGTCGCGCGCGCGTCGATCCTGTCGGCGCTCGCGCGCCTCGACGCGCCCGTGGCGCGTCCGCTGCTCGAGTCCGCGCTCGCCGATCGCGAGTGGGCGCTGCGGGTGCGCGCCGCCGAACTGTTGCGGCAGCAGGGCGTCGCCGCCGACGCGGTGCCGTCCATCCGGCCGGCGCCGTCGGCCAGGCCCGACACCGATCCGGAGTGGACGGCGCTCGCCTCGCCCAGGTACTCGCCGCACGCGTTCATCGAGACCGACAAGGGCACCATTGAAGTCGAACTCGCCGTACTCGACGCGCCACAGACCGTCGCGAACTTCATTGCGCTGGCGCGCAAGGGCTTCTTCAACGGCGTGCCCGTGCACCGCGTCGTCCCCGACTTCGTGGTGCAGGGCGGGGATCCTCGCGGCGACGGCGAGGGCGGGCCCGGTTACACGATCCGCGACGAGATCAACGAGCGGCCGTACGTGCGTGGCACGGTCGGCATGGCGCTCGACTGGAAGGACACCGGGGGCAGCCAGTTCTTCATCACGCACTCGCCCCAACCGCACCTCGACGCGCGGTACACGGTGTTCGGGCACGTGGTGAACGGCATGGACGTGGTCGACCGGATCGTGCAGTGGGATCCGATCCGGCGCATCCGAATCTGGGACGGCGAGTCGGCGCTCGACTGAGCGCGACCGTCGGCGGCGGGGCGCCGCGACCCGCGATGACGCCGTACAAAACAAAAGGGGGTGCTCGACGAGCACCCCCTCGCGCGTCTTGAAAAGATGGGGTGCTCCATCCAGCACCCCATTCAAGACTTCAAGAAGAAACTACCGCTTCTTCGCGGCCTTCTTCTTCGCGCCCTTGGCAGCCTTCTTCGCCATTGGTGTCGTCTCCTCAGGATTAGCGACCCAGCCTCAGACGGACCGCATGGCCGTCACAATTGGTGGGCTGAGCCATCCACCCTCATACCAGATGTAGATTACGGGTGAGATTCCCACGCTGTCAAGCACAAATTCGCGGGCCTTGTCAAAAGATCGTGCTCTGGAGCCACGCTCAATCGCACCCTTGGTGTCAAGTGTCGGCAGGGCCTGCACGGCGCTGCAGAGCCGACCGCGCGCGCGTGTCAAGTCACGGCATCGGCGCTGCGCCGAGACGCGCGAGTGCGCTGCGCGCCGCCTCCTTCGACTCGACGTCGACGCCGAACGCGTCGAACGCGAGCCGGTACAGATCGATCGCGCGCTCGCGCATCTCGCGCCCCTCGTAGAGGCGGGCGGCATCGAGGCACGCGGGCGCGTAGAAGCTCGGAGGATCGGTGGTGCCGGCGGCCACGACGTGCTCCAGCGCGTCGAGTGCCGCGGCGTCGTCCCTCTGCGCGAGGCGGACGCGCGCGAGCCGGTACCGCGCGACGAGGTCGCCGGGCCGCAGGGCCAGCGACTGCGCGAGCATGCGCGCCGCGTCGGCGTACTGGCCGCGCTCGAACGCGCGCCAGCCGTCGATCGACAGCCGGTACGCCCGGGTGGCGATGGCATCGGGCCGTGCGCGAAGGCCGGCGCGGGCCGCCGCCGCTGTACGCAGCGGGTCGCCAAGGGGGCTCGTGTCGATCGCGGCGCGGTAGGCGGCGATGGCCTCGTCGCGATCGCCCAGCCGGTCGAGCGCCTGTCCGAGCTGCACCTGCGCCTGCGCCAGCACGCCGAAGGGGCTGGTCGGGCGCGCCCCGATCGCGGCCCGCAGCTGCTCGACGGCGGCGTCGGTCTCGTGCAACGCGTCGAGCTGTCTCGCCAGGCCCACGCGCCCGCGGGCGAGCGCCGGTGCCGGCAGCTCCACGCGCCCGGCGCGCGCGGCGTCCACGAGCGCCTCCCACGCGCGGCGGCTGCCGACGAGGTCGTGGAGGTAGACGTCCTGGATTTCGGCGTCGAGCTGCAGGAAGTGCGGATTGCGGGGGTGCCGTTCGCGCAGCGAGCGCACGAGCGCGAGGGCGCGTTCCGGCTGCTGCTCGTACCACAGGTAGAGCACGTGCAGCTGGTAGTCGGCCTCGCTGCGCAGGAGCTGTCCGCCGCTCCGGGCCCGCAGCATTTCGCGCAGGCCCTGCGCGCGGTCGCCGCCGGGAAGGAAGAGCAGCCACCGCAGGATGCGGGCGGCGGCCGGGGCCACCGCCGCGTAGTAGTGATACAGACCGATGCCGAAATAGGCGTCCTGCATCGCGGGGTCCAGGCGCAGGGCCTGTTCGAGGGCCTCCTTGATGTTCTTGCCGTCGCGCGCCGCGGCCAGCCGCTGGCCCCGCAGGACCCGCCACTGCACGCGCGCCCCGTAGGCGCCTCCCAGGTAGAACCAGGCTTCCGCGCGGTCGGGCTCGCGCCCGGCCCAGGCCCTCGCGGCGGCGATCGCCGCGTCGGCCTTCGCGGTGAACTCGGCGTCGTGGGCCGTGCTGGCGGGGTCGACCTGGATCTGCCACCAGAGGGCGGCCAGTTCGATCACCTGACACGCCTCAGCCGGCGGGATCCCCGCGGCGCCGCTGCCGGGGCGGGCGACGCGCGGGCCGCACGTCGAGGACAACAGGGCAGGGACCTGGTCGAACCGGGCGTCGAAGACGGCGTCGTAGATGCGCGCGAGCGCCGGCGCGCCGGTCAGCCCGGTGCGCTGAGCCCTCGTCGCTGCCGGGGGAGCGAGCAACACGAGCCCGACGGCCATCGCGACGGTCGAGAGGCGTGTACGCACGCGGCCTCGTCCTCTCCGATCCGGCCTGTCAGGTGACGCTGGTGCGGAGCCGCTGCTTCTCGGCGTGGCGCTCGAGTGCCAGCGCAATCAGGCGATCGAGCAGCGCGGGGAAGGGCAGGCCGCTCGCGTCCCACATCTTCGGGTACATCGAGATGGTGGTGAATCCGGGGATCGTGTTGACCTCGTTCAGATACAGGGTGCCCGTCGCCCGTTCGAGGAAGAAGTCCACCCGCGACATGCCGGCCAGTTCGAGGGCCCGGAAGGCCTCGATGCTGAGCCGCTGCACGCGCGTGACGACGTCGGCCGGGATCCGGGCCGGAATCACCCAGTGCGCCCCGTCCGGGTCCAGGTACTTTGCGTCGTAGGAGTAGAAGCCGTCGGCGTGCGTGACGACGATCTCGCCCGGCACCGATGCGATCGGCTCGTCGTTGCCGAGCACCCCGCATTCGATCTCCCGGGCGTCGCGGACGCCGGCCTCGATCACGACCTTGCGGTCGAACTCGAACGCCAGGCGCATGGCGGCGGCCAGCGTCCCGTCCGAGGTGGCTCGCGAGATGCCGACGCTGGAGCCCAGGTTGGCCGGCTTGACGAACGCCGGATAGCCGAGCCGCGTGGCGACGGTCGCCGTGATGGACGCAGGGTCCCGCTCCCAGTCGCGCCGCAGGACGGTGACGTGCGGCACGATCGGCAGGCCGGCCGCTGCGAACAGCGTCTTCATGACGGCCTTGTCCATCCCGACCGCGGACCCGAGCACGCCGGCCCCGACGTACGGCAGGTTCGCCAGCTCCAGCAGGCCCTGCACCGTGCCGTCCTCGCCGTAGGGTCCGTGGAGGATCGGGAAGATCACGTCGAGACCGTTGCCGGCCAGCGCCGTCGACGGATCGACCGCCTGCAGCGCGGTGCCGGCCCCCTCACGGCGCACGTCGGCCGCGGACAGGGCCTTGGGCACCTCGCCGGTGAGCACCCAGCGCCCGTCCTTCTCGATCCGGATGGGCACCGCCTCGTAGCGGGCCGGGTCGAGGTGCGCGAAGATGGCCGCCGCCGAGGCGATCGATACCTCGTGCTCGCCGGAGCGGCCGCCGAAGATGACGCCGATGCGAAGTCTGGTCACGTGTGTCCGTCCGGATCGGGTCCGACCGGAGTACAAATGATAAACGTGTCGGCACCCTTCAGCTTCACGCTTCGCGCCACCGACGGCCGCGCGCGCCTGGGCCAGTTCGAGACGCCCCATGGCGCCGTCCAGACGCCGGCGTTCATGCCGGTCGGGACACAGGGCAGCATCAAGGCCGCCCTGCACAAGGACGTCGAGGCCATCGGCGCAGAGATCATCCTCGGCAACACCTATCACCTGTTCCTGCGACCCGGGGACGAACTCATCGCCCGGCGGGGCGGACTGCATCGCTTCATCGGGTGGACGCGGCCCATCCTGACCGACAGCGGCGGGTACCAGGTGTTCAGTCTGAAGGACCGCCGGGTCATCCGGGAGGAGGGCGTGGACTTCCGCTCCCACCTCGACGGCTCCGCCAGGACGCTGACGCCCGAGAGCGCCACCGACATTCAGGCCCGGCTCGGCTCGGACATCGCGATGGTGTTCGACGAGTGCCTCGCGTACCCCTCGACGCGGGACGAAGCGGCCGCGTCGATGGCGCGGTCGGTGCGCTGGGCGCGCCGCTGCCGCGACCGCCTGCTCGAACTGCGGGACGATCCGGCCCGGGCGGCGGCCGGTGGCGTGACCGTCACCAACGCCGGGCAGGCCCAGTTCGGCATCGTGCAGGGGGGCGTATTCCAGGACCTGCGGAACGAGAGTGCGGACGCCACGGTCGGTCTCGGCTTCGAGGGCTACGCCATTGGCGGTCTCAGCGTGGGCGAGCCGGCCCCGGTCATGTACGCCATCACCGGGGAGACGGCCTCGCGGCTGCCCGAGCGCCAGCCGCGCTACCTGATGGGAGCCGGGACACCACAAGATATCGTGGAGTGCGTGGCGAGGGGCATCGACATGTTCGACTGCGTCATGCCGACTCGACACGCCAGGAACGGGCAACTGTTCACCAGCCAGGGGCGGCTGAACATCAAGAACGCCCGATTCGCCGAGGACGACGGACCGCTGGACCCGGCCTGCGGGTGCTACACCTGCCGGCGCCACTCGCGGGCGTACCTGCGACATCTATATATGTCCGGCGAGATGGCGGCGTCTGCCCTCAACACGTTGCATAATCTGACCTTCTACCTTGACACCATGCGGAGGATCAGGGACGCTATAGCGTTTCGGACCTTCGAAACGTTCAGGCAGGAGTTCCTTCGGTCGACTTCCGGCCTGTCCCTCGACTCATGAGCTCGATGGCTGCTATGGGATTCTCGTTTCCGGACCCGGGTCTGTCGTTTCTGCTCGCCATGGGCGCGCCCACCTCTGGCCCGGGGAACCCGCTGATCCAGCTCGTCCCGTTCGCGCTGGTCCTGGGCATCTTCTATTTCGTGATCCTGTTGCCGATGAAGCGGAAGCAGCAGAAGGTGCAGGAGTTCCTCGCGGCCCTGAAGGTGGGCGACCGGGTGGTCACGTCGGGCGGGATTTACGGCAGCATCACCAGGATCAAAGATCAGTCGCTTCAGCTCCAGATCGCCGAACAGGTCCGGATCGAAGTGGCGCGCGCGGCCGTGGTCGGCTATCAGGGCCAGGAGCCGGTCGCGCCGGAGAACCAGTAGAGGGCCCCGTCGGGGACGCCGCACATGAACAAGAACGTCCAGTGGAAGCTCATCCTCATTCTGGCCGTCGTCGCGCTGTCGACGTGGTCGTTCTACCCGCCGGACCGGAAGATCAACCTCGGTCTCGATCTTCGCGGGGGCGTCCACCTCGTGCTGCGCGTGCAGACCGATGACGCGCTGCGCCTCGAGACGGAAACCACCGTCGAACGGCTGCGTGACGCGTTGACCCGGGCGGGCGTCCAGGTGGCGAAGCTGGACGTGACCAGCCCGACGGAGTTCGCCGCCGAAGGCGTGACGAACGACCAGGGCTTCCGGGCGGCCGCCGTCGATGCCGACACGGTGTTCACGCGGTCGTCGGGCGCGGGCCGCTACACCTACACGATGCGGCCGAACATCGCCAACCAGCTGCGCGACGAGGCGGTCACCCAGGCGCTGCAGACGATCGAGCGGCGGGTCAACGAGCTGGGCGTCGCCGAGCCGATCGTGGCGCGGCAGGGCGTGCTCGACCAGATCCTGGTCGAGCTGCCGGGCGTCAACGACGTACAGCGCGCCAAGGAGATCATCCGGTCGACGGCGCTCCTCGAGCTGAAGCTCGTCGATCAGGGGCCGTTCCCGTCCGAGGACGCGGCCAAGCAGGCGTACAGCAACGTCGTGCCGCCCGACGTCGTGATTGTGCCCGGGCAGGCCGACAACGGGTCGGCCGCCGGCGGCGCGCCCTCCACGGTCTTCTACGGCGTACGGCGGGCCTCGGTGGTCACCGGCCGCGACCTGCGCAACGCGCGGGCGACGCTCGACGAGAACAACCTGCCGGCCGTCAGCTTCTCGTTCAACTCGGACGGCGCCCGGAAGTTCGGCGTCGCCACCGAGCAGAACATCGGCAAGCAGCTGGCGATCATCCTCGACAACCGGGTCTTCTCGGCTCCGGTCATCCAGAGCCGGATCTCGGACGAGGGCCGCATCACCGGGAGCTTCACGCAGCAGGAAGCCGCCGACCTGTCCCTCGTGCTGAAGTCGGGCGCGCTGCCGGCCTCGCTGACCTACCTCGAGGAGCGCACCGTCGGCCCGAGCCTCGGTGCCGACTCGATCCGGAGCGGCGTGGCCGCATCGATCGGCGGTCTCGCGCTGGTCGTCCTCTTTATGATCTTCTACTACAGGCTCACGGGGCTGAACGCCGTGATCTCGATCGTCGTGAACCTGGTCATCCTGCTCGGGCTGATGGCGTACCTCGGCGCCGTGATGACGCTGCCCGGCATCGCCGGCTTCATCCTGACCATCGGCATGGGCGTCGACTCGAACGTGCTGATCTTCGAGCGCATCAAGGAGGAGCTGGGGCTGTCGAAGAGCGCGAAGGCCGCCGTGAACGCGGGCTTCGACCGCGTCTGGTGGACGATCGTCGACACCCACGTGTCGTCGCTGATCGCGGCGGCGCTGCTGCTGCAGTTCGGCACCAGCCAGATCCGCGGCTTCGCCGTCACGCTGATCATCGGCCTGCTGTCGAACGTGTTCACCGCGGTGTTCGTCTCGCGCACGGTGTTCGAGCTGGTGCTCGGCCGGCGCCAGACGCAGGCGCTCAGCATCTGACGGGCTCGCCCGCGACCAGGTAGAGACAGGGACATGCAGATCTTCACGAACGCCAACTACAACTTCACCCGCTGGCGGTGGCACGCCATCGGGCTCTCGCTGGCCGTCATCCTGGCCGGTCTCGGCGTCGTCCTGACGAAGGGCATGCCGATGGGCATCGACTTCTCCGGCGGCACCCTCGTGATCGTCCAGCTCGAGCAGGACGGCGGGGAGCAGCTCGTGCGCAACGCCGTCCAGTCGTTGCCCGGCGACGAGGTCGTGCAGCAGTACGACGCGCCCGAGAAGCGCCAGGTGATGATCCGGCTGCCGCAGACGAAGGCCGCCGAGAGCGGCACGAGCCTCGAACAGGGTTCGTTGCAGGTGGAGCAGGCGCTCAAGGCCGCCGGCATCAAGTTCACCGTCATCACCCGGGACATCGTCGGGCCCGTGATCGGCGAGGACCTGCAGAAGCGTGGCATCTACGCCACCCTGGCGTCGGTGCTGGCCATCACCCTCTACATCGCCTTCCGGTTCCGTCCGTCGTTCGCGGTGGGCGCCATCGCGGCGACGCTGCACGACGTGTTCGTCACCCTGGCCTTCCTGGCCTTCCTCGGGTACGACATGTCGCTCAACGTCGTCGCCGCGATCCTGACCATCACCGGCTACTCGGTCAACGACACCATCGTCATCTTCGACCGTGTCCGCGAGAACATGCGTGCGTCGCGCCGCGAGCCCCTGGAGACGGTCGTCAACGCCAGCGTGAACCAGACGCTGTCACGGACCGTCATCACGGCCGGCACCACGTTCCTGTCGGTGCTCGCGCTGTACCTGTTCGGCGGCGAGGCGCTCGAGGGCTTCGCCTTCACGATGCTCGTGGGCGTCGTGAGCGGCACCTACTCGACGATCTTCATCGCGTCGTCGATCGCGATCATCCTCAGCCAGAAGAAGGCGGCTGCGGCCGTGGTGGCCGCGGAGGCTCCTGTCAAGGCCGGCCGCAAGGCCAAGGGCGCCCGCGCGTAGCGGGGCCCCGAGTGGGGCGCGGGCGGGCCGCCCGGGATGGCGGCGGGTCCGTGCGCGACGGGCGGACGTGTTGTCGTGACGGTGTTGCTAGCGGCGCTGCTCGGCGTGGTGCAGGGCCTGACCGAGTTCCTGCCCATCTCGTCGACCGCGCATCTCCTGATCGGCGGACGACTGGCCGGGTTCGAGGACCCGGGCGGCACGTTCGCCGTCATGATCCAGCTGGGTTCGATCCTGGCCGTCATGTGGCTGTATCGGGACAGGATCGTGCGCGTCGTCGCGGGCCTGCCCTCGGACCCGGAGGCCCGGCGCTTCACGCTGATGCTGATCGTGGCTTTCGCGCCGGCCGTGTTCGCGGGTGCGTTCCTGGCGGACTTCGTCCAGGGAGTCCTCTATGAGAGCCCACGCGTCATCGGCGCGGCATTCGTCGTGGGCGGGCTGGTGATCCTGGCGGTCGAGCGGATGGCGCCCGTGCCCGCCGTGGAGCAGGCCGACCGGACGCCGGTCTGGCGGGCGTTCGGGGTGGGGGCCTGCCAGGTGCTGGCGCTCGTGCCCGGGGTGTCGAGATCGGGGGCGACCATCGTCGGTGGGCGCCTGATGGGGCTGTCGCGCGGTGCCGCGGCGGAGTTCTCCTTCTTCCTCGCGATGCCCACCATGGGCGCGGCGTTCGTCTACGAACTGCTGAAGCTGCGCGGGCACCTCGAGCCGGGCCAGGCTACCGAGATCGGGGTAGGGTTCGTGTTCGCCTTCCTGGCGGCGCTGCTGGTCGTCAGGCCCTTCCTGCGCTTCGTGGCCCGGGCCGGGTTCGGCCCGTTCGCCTGGTACCGGATCGTCGTCGGGTTGCTGATTCTGGGGGCTGCGACGGCCGGATGGCTGTGACGCAGTGGCTTCGCCGCCGCTTCCTGGCCGGGTTCTTCCTCACGGTCCCCTTGATCGTGAGTGTTGTCGCGCTGGTTTGGATCTTCGGTATCATTGACCGTTTCACGGCACCGGTCACCCTGCAGCTTCTGGGGCGTCGCGTCCCGGGGCTGGGTATCGTGCTGACGGTGGGCGCTGTGCTCGCGATCGGCAGCATCGCGACCAACGTGATCGGCCGGCGGGTGGTGGCCAGGGCCGAGGGGTGGCTGATGATGATTCCGGTGTTCCGGACCATCTACGCCCCGGTGAAGCAGCTCGTGGCGGCGTTCTCGCCGGACAACGAATACGGGTTCAAGCGTGTCGTGATGGTGGACGACCCCCGTCGCGGCTGGGTGATGGGGTTCCTGACGAAGGAGTTCGTGCTGACGGGCGGGCCGGACGCGCGGGCGCTGGTGGCGGTGTACGTACCGACCAACCACCTGTACCTGGGCGACATCCTGGTCTACCCGCGCGAACAGGTGTTCTATCCCGACGTGAGCGTGGAAGAAGGCATTCGGATCTTTCTGACCGGCGGCATGTCGCTGCCCGATGAACTTCGACGGAAACAGGAGGCCGATGGTCAGGCCTCCGCGCGTGTGTCAACCAGAGAGGAGCAATGAGACCGATGAGGAAGTCGTTCATGGCACTCGGCCGCGTTCTCGCGACGCTGGCCCTCGTGCTGGCGCTCGTTCCGGCCGTACCGGCCTTCGCGCAACAGGAAGTGGCCCAGCCGGGCGCGGCCCCGGCGGTCGAGCGCCACGCGGGCGGCGAGGCCAACCTCGTTCTTCCCGATCTCAGCTCGGTGTCGTTCCTGGGCGTCGACGGACACTCGCTCCTGTTCTCGGGCATCGTGGTGGCCGTACTCGGCCTGCTCTTCGGGCTGGTGATCTTCAGCCAGCTGAAGAACCTGCCGGTGCACTCGTCGATGAGGGACATCTCGGAACTGATCTACGAGACTTGCAAGACGTACCTCGTGCAGCAGGGCAAGTTCCTGCTGCGGCTCGAGATCTTCATCGGCGTGATCATCGCCTTCTACTTCGGCTACCTGCTCCAGATGCCGGCGCTGAAGGTCACGATCATCCTGCTCTTCAGCCTGGTCGGCATCGCCGGCAGCTACGGCGTGGCCTGGTACGGCATCCGGGTCAACACCTTCGCGAACTCGCGGACGGCGTTCGCGGCGCTCAAGGGCAAGCCCTTCCCGTGCTACGCGATTCCGCTCAAGGCCGGCATGAGCATCGGCATGATGCTGATCTCGGTCGAACTGCTCCTGATGCTGTTCATCCTGCTGTTCGTCCCGGGCGACTACGCGGGCCCGTGCTTCATCGGCTTCGCCATCGGTGAGTCGCTCGGTGCCGCGGCGCTCCGCATCGCGGGCGGCATCTTCACGAAGATCGCCGACATCGGCTCAGACCTGATGAAGATCGTCTTCAAGATCAAGGAAGACGACGCGCGCAACCCCGGCGTCATCGCGGACTGCGTGGGCGACAACGCGGGCGACTCGGTGGGCCCGAGCGCGGACGGCTTCGAGACCTACGGCGTGACGGGCGTCGCGCTCATCACCTTCATCATGCTGGCCGTGAAGGAGCCGCAGATCCAGGTGCAGCTGCTGGTGTGGATCTTCATGATGCGCATCGTGATGGTGGTGGCCTCGGGTCTCTCCTACTTCGTCAACGAGACGCTGGCCTCCGGCCAGTACGCCACGGCCGACAAGATGAACTACGAGGCCCCGCTGACGCGCCTCGTGTGGATCACCTCGATCGTCTCGGTGGTGCTGACCTACGTGGCGTCCTACCTGCTGATCCCGACGCTCGGCGGCGACGCCTCGCTGTGGTGGAAGCTCTCGACCGTCATCACCTGCGGCACGCTGGCCGGCGCGATCATCCCCGAGCTGGTGAAGGTGTTCACGTCGACCGAATCGAGCCACGTGCGCGAAGTCGTGACGTCGTCCGACGAGGGCGGGGCGTCGCTGAACATCCTGTCGGGCCTCGTGGCCGGCAACTTCTCGGCGTACTGGCTGGGGATGGCCATCATGGCGCTGATGGGCGTCGCCTACTACTTCAGCCTGCAGGGCCTCGGCTCGAACCTGGCCGGTACCTCGACCCCGCTGATGATCGCCCCGGCGGTGTTCGCGTTCGGCCTCGTGGCGTTCGGCTTCCTGGGCATGGGCCCGGTGACCATCGCGGTCGACTCGTACGGCCCCGTCACCGACAACGCGCAGTCGGTGTTCGAGCTGTCGACGATCGAGTCGATCCCGGGCATTCAGGCGGACCTGAAGAAGAACTTCGGGTTCGACGTCGACTTCGAGAAGGCGAAGCACAACCTCGAGGAGAACGACGGCGCCGGCAACACGTTCAAGGCCACGGCCAAGCCCGTGCTGATCGGCACGGCGGTCGTCGGCGCGACGACGATGATCTTCTCGATCATCGTGGGGCTGACGAACGGGCTCACCGAGAACCTCGACAAGCTGTCGTTGCTGCACCCACCGTTCCTGCTCGGCCTGATCACCGGCGGCGCGATGATCTACTGGTTCACGGGCGCCTCGACGCAGGCCGTCACGACGGGCGCGTACCGGGCTGTGGAGTTCATCAAGGCGAACATCAAGCTCGAAGGCGTGACCAAGGCCTCGGTGAGCGACTCGAAGAAGGTCGTCGAGATCTGCACCGTGTACGCGCAGCGCGGGATGTTCAACATCTTCCTGGCCGTGTTCTTCGGCACGCTGTCGTTCGCGTTCTTCGAGCCGTTCTTCTTCATCGGCTACCTCGTGTCGATCGCGCTCTTCGGCCTCTACCAGGCGATCTTCATGGCCAACGCCGGCGGCGCGTGGGACAACGCCAAGAAGGTCGTCGAGGTGGAGCTGAAGAAGAAGGGCACGCCGCTTCACGACGCGACGGTCGTTGGTGACACGGTGGGCGACCCGTTCAAGGACACCTCCTCGGTGGCCATGAACCCGGTCATCAAGTTCACCACCCTCTTCGGCCTGCTGGCCGTCGAACTGGCGGTCAGCCTGACGGCCGAGCAGGGCCCGGGCCTGAGCCACCTGCTGGCGGGCATCTTCTTCGTGGTGTCGGCGTTCTTCGTCTACCGGTCCTTCTACGGGATGCGGATCGGCGGCGGAAGCCACTGAGGGGCAGACTTCGGTCGCACTCCGGCGCGACACGCCCCTGATGCGGGTGTGTCGCGCCACTTTTGCTTGCGCCCGACTTCAACCGTGACTATGATCCCGACTCCCGCGTCGACGCAGGCGGGAGCACTTTTCGCAAAGTGGTGTCTAAGGCTGTGTCGGGCGTCAGCGGCGATGGCCACGGGGTTACCGTCTTTGGCGCGTTGACACTGTTTGGGGGCCTCGCTATGATCGGCCGCTCGACTGGCAAGGACCATCGGACGCAGGGAGGAAGATAACCGGTGCCACGTGATGAACGAATGTTCGGCGATATCGTCGACCCGTCCGTCAAGGTCGGGAACAAGCAGTGGTACACCGTACCGCTGTCGGTTCTGATCCATACCTTGGTGATCGGGGCGATTGTCATCATTCCGCTGATGGCGACCGACCTGCTGCCGACGCCGCCCTCGATGATGGCGTTCGGGTTGACCGGCTGAATTTCAG
>CAWULT010000039.1:0-37421 GCA_963923455.1 uncultured bacterium | reverse complement strand
AAGAAGACGTCGTAGTCACATCAGCGCCTAGATGGGGCCGGCTCGAGCCGGCCCCGAGGAATCGGGAGACTCAGCTATGGCAATGCAGTTGGGCGGCAGCGGTGGTGTCAAGTCCGACATCAACGTGACGCCGCTGGTCGACGTAATGCTCGTGCTGCTGATCATCATGATGATCGTGGCACCGCTGCTGCAGCAGGGCGTCGCCGTGACGCTTCCGAAGGCGACCAATAACACCGAGAAGCCGGAGACCCAGGACCAGACGGTCCTGGCGATCGACGCGCAGAAGCGGTTGTACGTGAACGCCAAGGAAGTGCAGGGAGGCGACTTGCGTCGCCGCATCGACGAAGTGCTGGAGTCGAAGAAGGAGAAGATCGTCATCATCAAGGCCGATCAGGACGTCGAGTACGGCGCCGTGATGGCCGCGATGGACGAGCTCCGGCACGCCGGCATCGAGGACATGGGCCTGATCACCGAGAAAGAGAAGGCCTCGGGCGGGGGAGGCAGGTAGCGATGGCAGCTCACCAGCATCACGGGGCCGAGAGGGTCTACAAGGCCTCGATGCCCCAGGCCAACGCGGACATGAACATCACGCCGATGATCGACGTGCTGCTCGTGCTCCTCGTGATCTTCATGGCGGCCCTTCCGCTGTCCCAGGTCGGCATCGACGTGAACCTTCCGGCGGAGACGAACACGCCGAACCAGCCGCAGCAGCAGATCAGCCAGATCGTGGTCAACTACACGGCTGACAAGAAGATCTCGATCAACAACCAGGACGTCTCGCTCGCCGAACTCGAGAGCCGCCTGCGGACGATCTTCGAGGAACGCAAGGAGAAGACGATGTTCGTGATGGGCGCCGGAACCCTCAGGTACGGCGACATCGTGGACGTGATTGACGCGGCCAAGGGTGCCGGCGTCGAGAAGGTCGGGATCGTCACCGAGGGCATGCGCGCCGGAAACTGACGCCTTCCGGTTTGCACTCGACGAGGCCGCCGCCCAGGCAGGGCGGCGGCCTTTTTCGTCTGCGCGGAGCTCCGAATGAACTGCCGCGTTCAGCCACGAGTCGGAGCCAACATACCCCAGTTGCGTCTCTCACCGCCTGGCCGGCCTCCCAGTGACCGCACGATCTGAGTGACGGCCTGGCCGGTCGTCTCCCTCTCAGGCGTGGCGGGTCCAGTTTCGCTCAACCCAGGGCAGCGCGCCCCCTGTGAGGCCCGCCCGGTGACCAGCTGGTCGTGTACGAAGTCCCTGCTCCACGCCTGGTCGCGGCCACTGGCCGGCGCCACGACCCCGCGGTGCAGGCTGAGCCGCTTCTTGCGCCGCGCGCGCATACGCACCTGAAGCCCCTCGAGACGATACAGACGGTGCATCCGCTTCTTGTTGTCTCGCCATCCTTCCCGTCGCAACAAGATCCAGACGCGGGTGTAACCGAACCGCGGGCGCGCCTGGGCGATGTCGCGAATGCGCATCCGCAGGGCCGACGCATCGCGTGCGTGCGATTTGAAGTACCAGGTATTCGGACAGATGTGGGCGAGCGCACACGCGCGCCGACAACTCACCTGGGAGCGGTCGTGCACCCATTGAGCCAGCTCCCGTCGACGAGCTGGCTTTAGGGCTTTGTTCGCAGCACCTCCTGGGGGATGTGCTTGTCGAGGGTGAGGTCGGCGACCAGTCGCGTGAGGCGCGCATTCTCCTCGCGCATCTGCCGCAACTCGCGTACCTCGGAGACGCCCAAGCCCCCGTACTTCTTCTTCCAGAGGTGGAACGTCGCCTCGGCGATGCCCATCTGCCGACACACATCGGCGACGGGCGTGCCGGACTCCGCCAGGCGCAACGCGTAGATGACCGGCTCTTCGGTGTACCGGGACTTCTTCATCGCTTCTCCTCCCCCGCAGGGGACTGCGAAGCGGCCCCACTCCATCTGTCCGCCGTCATGAAAAACTGAGACTACGTCAGTGACCGCCGGACTCCAAACCCCGGTGCTACTCAACACGGGGGGACGTCACTGGACTGCCCTCGTGCATCGGGCAAGGCACGTCACGACCACGCCCACTCCTGCACACGCTGACCCAGTCGGCTGAACCACGTCTGCGCAGTCCGGCATGTACTCGTGCCATGACCTGATGTCTGGGCCTTTCAATCAAGCTCTACGATCGACCACGAGAGCTCGCCCAGCGCATGTCCATCCAGCGTTCGAGCAATCGAGCAACTGCCTGTGTTCCTTCTTGAACGGCAGCCTCGTGGGGCGCGCCGCTACGCTATTCCGACACCGTTGTATGAACCAGCGCCTGAATACTGACGCCGAAGGGGCAGACATCCTCAAGGCCCTGCGGACGTTCCTGAGTCAGCAGTCGCACGACTCCGCCACTGCCGCACTCGAACTTGCGCCTGGAGCTGTGCTGCACCGAGAGGGTGATTGCGCAACACACCTGTCCTACGTGGAGGAAGGGCGCCTGGTGCTCTCTGCCCTCTCCGAGCAAGGCCGATTCTGCCTCATCGACATCGTCGGAGCAGGCCGCCTCGTTGGTGACGAGTGTCTGGACGGACGATCCGAATACGCCTCGACCGCAGAGGCCATCGCCCCAACCAGGATCTTGTCCGTTACGCGCGAGCAAGCCCAAACCGTACTCGCCCAGTCCTCCGTGTTCCGAGACACGCTGATCAGTGCCGTTCTCGACGCGCGTACGCTGGCCCACAGGCGCCTCGTCACTCGCCAGAGCACGCCAGCCGAATACCGACTGGCGCACCTACTGGTCGAACTCGCCACGACCGACGACGGTACTCTCGCCCCAATACGACCGCGGTTGACCCACGATCGGCTCGCCGACCTGCTCGGATCCACCCGTCCACGTGTGACCGTGTTCATGAACCAGTTCAAGGAGAACGGCTACATCACCGAGTCCGGCGATGCGATAGTCGTCCATCGCGCCATCTTCGCCGCGCTCGAGCCCGGCCGGGCCACCAGGCGAGCCCCCCGACCGAAGCGAGACAATCTGATGCAGATTCTCGACGCCATCGCGGCCGACCGCGGAGGCAATCCTCCCCGAAAGCAACCGTGACGATGCCTTCGATGCGGTGCACCCTGAAGAGTCGCCAGGCGGGGTTCGTGATCACGGCTGAAACGCTGCTGATCATCGTGGTCTTCGTCTTACCGCTCCTTCTCGGGGGTATGCTCGTCGCGCGCAAGTTGATGACGTTCTACTTCGAGCGCCGGGACTACGCAGAGATACCGTACTCCCGTGGGGTGATCTACGACTCCACCACCCCCCCGAAGATCGTAGGGCCGATAGTCGGGTACGACCCGTACGAGGCTCCCCTGGTGATCTTTCGAGACAACGCGACCAGCGCCGGGGTCCTGCTGGGCGTGCGCACGAACCGCTTCACCAGCTTTGGGGAGGTGTTCTACACGAACTCCTCCTGTGACGAAAGCGGAGAGCCGATGGGCTACCCGAAGATTCGAGCCTACGGCGTCGCCGTGAACGCGACTGGGGATTACGTGCCAGACGGGTTCGCCTACCAGATGCAGAACTACAGCTACGCGATGGGCAGCGACAACATCCTGTTCCGAGCCGATAACGCGACCGGCGCCAACGTCACCTCCAACGGCAGCAATCTCTACGTCTGGAAGTCTCAGGACATCGCCCCATCCACCGGAAGCCCCGCGCCCCCTTGCTACGCCGTCCCGGCCTCGACCGTCGAGAATCTGGCTCCGGCCACCCAAGTCATCGACTTCGAAGGCGCCAGCCAGTACTACACCGGGCCGTTTCGCGCTGCCTTTCCCGTGCCGAGAAACGACATCACTCCGTCGTGCACCAGCGGGGAGTGCTGACGATGCGTAACCTGCCTGTGGAGCCGGCGCAGCGGCGAACCGCCGGGTTCGTCGTGACTGTCGAGTTTCTGCTGGTGACGGCCGTCTTCGTGCTGCCCCTGCTGTTCGGGGCCGTGCTCCTGACGCGCAAGGCCTACACGCTCTACCTGGACGACTACTTCTACCGCAAGGCCCCGTATTCACAGCCCGTCGTGGTGGATTCGAAGAGCGGCACCCCGAACGTACTCGGCACGGCTATCGGCTGGGACCCCTTCGAGGCTCCCATCATCGTCTTCCGTGAGCAGAAGAAGAGCGGCGGGATTCCGCTGGGTGTCCGGCCCACGCGTCTGACCACGTATGCCGAGGTGTTCTACGACGACGACCAGTGCACCACGAATCCGCGGGTGCGCAAGGCTTCCGAGGCCACGTCCCCAACACAGTCGAACGACAACATCCCGACGGGATTCCTCTATCAGGACTTTGCCCTCGCCACGGCCATGGGCAATAACCACAAACTGTACGTCGACTCTGTGGCCTATGCGTCGTTGCGGCCAGGGCCAGATCCCTCTGCGCCGTTGCTGGCCCGCAGTTGGGAGGCCCTGCTCGCCATCGGCCGCCGTGTCTCCGTGCTCCCGCGCGCGGTGACCGAGTGGCGTAGTCGCATCTCCGATGCCGGCGTCCGCTTCGCGCGGGGCCTACGGGAGTGGGCATCCTTGCCCGTGCAGGCCGCGACCGTCGGTGACTACTATCTCTACACCGGACAGACCGGAGCGCAGACGCAGATTGATATAAACCACTCGAAGAGCTGGACATTTACCGCACCGTCCGCTCTGGTCTTCGCAGGTGGCTACTTCACCATCAAACGAGGCCCGTCTACCACGGCAACCGTCACGCTGAGCCTGTACCAGGGGACTGACAACACGGGCACGCTCCTGAAGTCGAAAACTCTGTCGACCAGTGACGTTACCGGCTCTTTTACTCTCACTGAGTTCACGTTCTCTTCGCCGGAAACCCTGGTCATGGGTCTTTCGTACTATGCCGAGCTGACCTCCGCGGCCGTGGACCAACAGGCGAAGGCCTACTTCATCAAAGCCCCCCGAAGCGATACCTGCATCATGAAGGCGCAACACGCGAACGTTGGGGACCACAGTAATCAAGCCTACTGCACCACCCTCGCGGCGTCGGAAATTGCCGTCGTGCCGAACGACGTGACTGTCAGCGCAGACGCGGTTGCCGGCTATGTCTGGCGATCCCAGAGCATCGATCCGCCCACGGCCACTACACCGTCGCCGCCCTGCTATGCCGTGCCGACCCTCCCCGCCGATCTCGTGGCCGGGACCGAAATCATGACTTTCGACAACTACTACACGTTGCCTTTCCGGCTGGTGTTCGAAACCCCGCGCGCCGCTCCTGCGCTGCCGTGTCCCAACGGCGAGTGCAATTGACGGGCACGGGCGAGAGTCGAGGAGCGATGCACCGGATTCTGATCGTTCACGCTGACGAGAGTGTTCGCCTGGCCATCGAGCGGGCGCTGCGCCAGAGCCGGCAGGCCCTCGTCGTGCAGGGGGCCGCGAGCCTGGCCGACGGCCTGCGCCGCGCGCGCGATCTCGATCCCCACCTCGTCTTCGTCGATGTCGGTGTCGACAAAGGGGTCATCGCCAGTGTCGGTGGGGAACTCAGGTCGCCGGGCCGTCTCCTGGTCGGCCTGTACAACCCGTTGCTGCTGAGAGGCGACTGGGCGATGCTCCGCGACCTGACCAGGGCTGGCATCGGCGATTTCGTCGAGGTGCCGCCGTCCGACGAGGAGGTGATCGGAGCCCTCGCCGCCCTGACCTCCCGCGACCAGCATTCCCCGGCCGAGGGAAAGGTCATCGCTTTCTATTCCCACCAGGGTGGCGTCGGCACGACGTCGCTCGCCGTAAACGTCGGCGTCCTGCTCGCCGCCAGCCAGGGCGGTGGCTCGGTGGTGCTGTGCGACGCAGCGGTGCACTTCGGGGCGGCGGCCGCCTACCTTGGTCTCAACCCTGTCCGGGACCTCTCAGCTTTCGTCCGCGACCCGCGAGGCGGTGCGGCGCTCACGGCCTGCCTGACAGACGAGCCCGGCACGGGGCTGAGCCTGCTCGCGGCGCCACGTGAACCCCTGGACGGGGCCTCCGTGACGCCAGAGGACATCACGCGATTGCTGGTGGACCTCCGCCGTCGCTTCAAGTGGGTGATCGTGGACACGGCCCCTTCGCTCGACTTGTTGAACCTGGCCGTTCTCGACTCCGCAGACCGTGTGATGGTGGTGACCGACGCCGTGACGCCGACGGTCGTCGGGACATCGGCCCTCGTACGGTTGCTGGAGCGCGAGGGCTTCGGGCCTGAGCGAATCAGCCTGATCGTCAGCAAGTTCAGCAGCTTCGACGGGAACCTGACGGAACGGACGCTTCGCGAGCGGCTCGGTCGGGGCGTGAATCACCTGGTTCCATACGACCGCAACTTCGTCATCGCGGCCACCAAGGGCCGCCCGATGGCCGGCGGTCGGATGGCCTCGGCCGTCCAGATCGCCCTGTCGTCGATCGTCGACGACATCCTGGCGACCACGGCTGTCGGAGCCGTCGCAGCCAGATGACGCCCCATCCGTCCCTTCGTCTCGAATTGGGGCGCGCATGGCGAACCGGACGTGCCGCCATGGGGCAGCGCCTCGAGCGATCAACCGCGCAGACGCGATCGGGAAGCCCGACGCCAGGGCCGCACCAACAGCTCCGGCGCGACCTCTTCGATCGCCTGCTGCTCGACATCGAGGCGAGCGGCGCACGGGGACTGCAGGACCCGGCCGCCGTGCGCGGCCGCGTGCGGCGCGTGATTGCCGCCACGTTCGAACGGTACGACGCGCAGCCGCTGACACCCCGCGAGCAGGACGAACTCGAGCGGGAACTCGTCGCGGAAGCGACAGGTCTGGGCCCCCTGGCGCCGCTGTTGGCGGACGCGACCGTCTCGGACGTGCTCGTCAACGGGCCCGAGACCGTGTTCGTCGACAGGTTCGGGCGTCTCGAGGAGACGGCGGTCCGTTTCGACAGTGAAGCCCACCTGACGCATTTCATCAACCGCCTGGTGAGTGCGCACGACCGGCACATCGACACGGCCTCCCCATACGTCGACGTCCGTCTGAGCGACGGCAGCCGCCTGCATGCCGTGGTCCCGCCCCTGACCCCGGCCCCGGTGCTCTGCATTCGCCGGGCACGCGCCGTTCCGTTCACGCTCGAGCAGTTGAGCGCGGCCGGCACTCTCAGCACGGACATGGCCGACTACCTCACGCGGAAGGTGGCTCTGGGCGCAAACGTCGTGATCTCGGGTGGTGTCGGCTCGGGCAAGACCACGCTGTTGAACGTGCTCGCCGGCTCCATTCCCGACGATGCCAGAATCGTGACCATCGAGGAGACCGCCGAGTTGCGCCTGCCGCACCCGCACGTGATCTCCCTCGAATCGCGGCTGCCCAACAACGAAGGCAAAGGGGAGGTCACGCTGCGCACCCTGGTTCGCAACGCGCTTCGCATGCGAGCCGACAGGTTGATCGTCGGTGAGGTTCGTGGGCCTGAGGTCTTCGACATGTTGCAGGCGATGAACACCGGCCACGCGGGCAGCCTGACGACCGTGCACGCGAACAGCGCGAACGACGCGCTGCGCCGGCTGGAGAGCCTCGTGATGCTCGCCGGCTTTCCACTCCCGAGCCTGGCTGTCCGAGAACTCATTGCGACGACGATCCAGCTCGTCGTCCAGCTCCACCGAGCCCCCGATGGGTCACGCCGCGTCGTCGAGATCGACGAAATGGACCCGTCCACACAGACGCTTCAGCCGCGCTTTCGGTACGAGCAGGGCCGACACCTGGCAGCCCTGCTGGCCCCCGTCCATCCCTGAGAGCCCATTATGGAGACGTACCTCGAAGTCCTCGGACTCCTGTTCGCCGCAGCCGCGGCCGGCTATGCGGGCAAAGATGTGCTCGTCGGCTGGACCAGGCAGCGAAGAGAGTCGGCCCACGTCGACTACCTGTCGTCGACCGACACCGCCGCGACGTCGCCCCCTCCACCGCGGCTCCTCGAGCGGCGCCTTCGCTCGGCGGGCCTGCCGGGCCCTGCGGAGGCCTACCTGTTCGGCATCAGCCTCGCGGTGGCCACTGCCGGCTACTGGGTGCTCCAATTGCTTCCAGACGTGCCGTTTGCCGCCATCGTGGGGGGCGCGTTTGCAGTCTACATCCCCTGGGCAGCGGTGAACGAAGTGGCACGGAGGCGTGCGAACAAGATCGAGCACCAGCTCACGGATGCCATCGACCTGGCTGCCGGCACGATGCAGGCGGGCAGCAGTCTCACCCAGGCCCTCGCCACTGCTGCCTCTGTGTCTCGCCAGCCCCTGCACGGCGAGCTCAACGAGGTGCTCCACCGTCTCTCGTTGTCCATGCCCTTCGAACGCGCGTTCGCCCGGCTGAACGAACGTTACGACAGCGAGGGCGTCCGCCTGTTCACGGTCGCGGTGGCAGCCAAGTCCCAGGCCGGCGGTGAGTTGACCCCACTGCTGCGGGCCCTCAACGAAACGCTGCGAGACCGCTGGCGCCAACAACGGCAGGTCCGTGCGCAGCTGGCCGGTGCGCGGATCACGGCGGTGGTGGTCGTGCTGCTGCCATACCTCGTCGCCCCGGTCCTGGCCTACCTGGAGCCTGGCTGGTTCGACGCGATCGCCAAGCTTCCGCTCGGGCCGGCGATTCTCTTCTTCGCCGTCGTCCTGCAGCTGATCGGAGCGCTGTGGATTTGGCGCATTCTCGCCCGGGAGTTGTGAGATGGAGAGCAGCGATGTCCTGGCCCTGGTCCTGTTCGTCGCCGTCAGCGCGGCCCTCGTGTGGATGGAGCGCCGGCGCCTGCTGCCAGGCGCATTCGGCTTGCCAGCCGGGGTGGCGCCGCCGGTCGTCCGCACCTACGACTGGCGGCTCATGCGGCAGGCCGGCCTGACGCCGGAGTCGGTCGGGCCCGTACTCGTAGGCGCCCGCATCGCCTCGGCTCTCATCCTTCCCATGATTCTTGGTGAGCTGGGTGGGGGCCCGACGATGCTGCTGCTGGCCGTTCCCTTCGGCGCCGCCGTTCCGGATGCGCTGCTGGCCTTGGTTCGCCGGCAGCGCCAGAAGGCCATTCGACGTTCACTCTCGTTCTTCTTGGACCTGATGTTGTCTCTGCTCCAGGCCGGGATGACGATCGACGAGGCCTTTCGCAGGTCCGCGCAGCAGGGGCTGTCGCCGAAGCACCCCCTCGCCGACGAAATCGATCGCATCGTCACCGAACTTGGGGTCGGCCGAGACCGCACCGCGGCCTTCGCCAGCCTCGCGGACCGCACGGGTGTCGATGAGCTGCGTGCGCTGGCCGATGCGATCGCGCTCGGCGCGACACGCGGCGTCTCCCTCGAGAGCGTCCTGAAAGCGCAGGCCGACCTCGCGCGCGCCAAGCGGAGAGAGGACGGTTTGAAGCGTCTTGACAAGGCCAATGCAGAGATCCTCCTGCCGATCGTGCTGTGCAGCTTTCCGATGTTCGTCGCGCTCGTGGTCGTGCCCCTCGGCATCCAGTTCATGGCAGGTCTGGAGGCTCTCGCGCGGGCATTGAGGTGATCACCCGAGTTCACGGGCGAACTGACACGACGGGATGACATCTGTGACCCTACCCATTGTCAGTCTGACTGCCGACACCGGCGAGAAGAGTATGTCGACAACACTGCCGTTAACGGAGAAAAGAACAACCATGCTCAAGAAGATCAACAACAAGCGTAAGAATTCCGGATTTGTGGTCACCGCCGAGCTCCTGCTCGTGACCACGATCCTTGCTATCGGGCTCATCACCGGGCTGTCCAAGCTCCGCGACCAGACAATCGCGGAACTGTCGGATTCGGCTGCGGCGATCGGTTCCATCAACCAGAGCTACACGATTCAGGGGACGAACTGGAACACCTCGGGCACCAACGTGGCCACCGTCTCCGGCTTTGCCTTCAACGACAACCCGGACAACGGGACAGAGGTCGGTGGAGACGGCAAGGTTGTCGTGTACTACGGCGCGCCGAACCCGAGCGAGTCCAACGCGGCCGAGGAAGACAACATCGACTAATAGATCTAGGTTCGCCTGGCGAGCGCGAAGTCTTGAATATTCGCGACCGCCAGGCATTTCTCCCTTGTGACGATCCGGCGAGCGTCTGATGCTGCCGAACTGGTCCAAGAGGCTCAACTCAAGCAAGATGGGCTGCTCCTATATGCGCTCCCGCATCTCGCCAGTCGTCCATCGGGTTTCCGTGCGTCGGCCGAGCGGTTACGTCTTTTCGTTCGAGATTCTGATGATCGGCCTGATCTTGTCCCTTGGCCTGATTACCGGCTGGGCAAAACTTCGTGACCAGTCGCTCGCTGAAATCAAGGACACGATGGCCGCCATCGACACCTACGTGCAGGGCAGCCAAAATCTCTGGAACACCGGCGGCACTCGCTGGATCAATAACAACACCATTGTCGAACCCGGCACGCTCGGCGACGTCAACGAAGGCTGGGGCAGCTCGAATACTCAATACCTGCTCGCCAACGACCCGGACTCCGATGGGTACTACACGCCCGTCAGTGGGGCCCTCGTCTATCGAGGGCCTTCCGCGGCATCTCGCTCGAACAGTGCTGCGGCAGAGAACGGCTCGAACTAGACGAGCCTCAGCATAGAGGCATCATGCACGCGAGACCCAAGCGAATCGACCATGGTCTGACCGTTGCGCGCGCCGCCCTTTTGGCTGCCGCGGTACTCCTCATTGCCTTCCTTGGGTACCGTCAGGTCTCGCGCCTGCTAGGCGAGACCGTGCCGGCGTGGGTGCCCGCCGGGAACCTTCCCGCGGGGACCGTGCTGCAGGCCAAGCACCTTCGGCTCGCGCAGTTGCGTTCCGCGGAAGGGGTCGTCGCCGCGCGGGGGGAGATCGAGGGACGCAAATTGCTCGTGGCGAAGGCCGACGGCGCCCCCTTCCGCGGACCGGAGTTGGCGCCACGGCCCCCCCGTCCCGCTGTCGCACAAAGCATTCCCCAGGGGCGGCTGCTGCTGACCGTTCGGATCGGCTCCATGGACGTGCCTACCTGGGACTTGCGTGCCGGTGACCGGCTCGACATCCTTCAGGCCGTTGCGAGTCAGCCCGTTCGTACCGTGGCTCACGACGCCTACGTGATGGGCGCCATGCGAAGTGCCACCCAGGACGCCGGTGGCGACACCGGAAAAGTGATGGGCATCGACATTTCCGTTCCTGGCTCGAAGCCGTCAGGTGGAGACGGCGACCCGGCCCTTGTGCTCGCCGTGCGGCCCGAAGACGCGCTCAACCTCACGGCTGCGGAGGCCTCCGGTCCCAAGATGAAGGTCGTGCTCCATGCCGCCTCTGAGGTGCAGGCTGGGACGCTGATCGACCTTCGGCCCAAGCCGACGCCAAGGCTTCCGCGGCGGGAAGTCACCACATCTGTTCAGGTCCTGACTGGCGCCAAAGAAGAGCGCCTGACCTTCCGGTGAGGGCTGCCGGCTCCATCCACTATTTTGCGTTTAAGGGCGAGATGAACTTCAATACAGTGCGCACGCTTCTGGCGGCCGGATTGGTCACAATCTTCGCGACGCCGGCGCTCGCTCAACAGTCTCCGGCATCGGGCAGTGGCTCCCCGAGAAGTGGAACCCGACTGGAATCCGTCAGCACCACCCGGGAAGGCGGTCGCACGTTCGTCGACGTGACGGCCAATGGACCTTTTCCACGGGCCTGGGCTGACATCGAGGAATCGCCCAACGGTAGTCCCACCATCATCGTGGACATCCCTGGTGTGTCCACTCCCTATCCGGCGAACACTTCTGTTGGCGCCAACGGGGTCGTGCGCGTCACGACGAGCAACCGAAAGACAGACCCGGCCGAGGCTCGCATCACGATCTACCTCGAAAAGACCATGCAGTTCGACGTTCGGCGGACCGGTAACACGATGCGTGTGTCCATCGGCGGCGACCAGTCTCCGTCTTCGGAACGGCTGACGAGCCCGGCGGCCGCAACTCGGCCAACGGCCGCGGCCGTCGCGCCGGCGTCGGTCCGGTCGCCCGCCAAGGAGCCCGGCTCCGTCGCAACCGCGGGGCGGCCTGCCGTGGACCCCGCCGGCGCCGCGACCCGTTCCGCCGGCGCCCCGGGAGGCGCCGAGAGCTCTCCTTCAGCCTCGGCTCCTGCGGGAGCCCGCCCGGCGGCGACCGGCGGCCGCCCGTCTGCACCAACCAGAGCCGACGCAGCGGCAGCTCCGGCTACCCCCTCGTCTTCGACCTCTGCTCGACCGATTGCCCGCGTCACCGATGTCGCAACCGTCGCCCCGCCGACCGGCCTGCGTGCGCCGGCTGAGCCCGTGACAAGACCGGGCGCGCAACGTTCCGAAACGACCCCTGCTCGACCGGTGGCCCCGCCACGGGCTAACGCCGGCTCCGGCCAGGTCTTCGAACCCGCTCCTGCCGGGCCCACAGTGGCCGCTCCAACACCGGCCGGCAGCGAGCCTCCAGCCCGTCGGGCACCGGCGACGGTGACTCTACCAGCCGAGCCGACGCTGACCCAGCCCATCATCGACCCGCTCAAGGAAGTGCAGGTCACAGTGGGGGCGGGTTCCGCCTTTGACTTCTCCGAACCCACGACGCGCATCGCCCTCGCCGACGATACCCTCGTTCGGCTGAACGTGGTGTCGCCGACGGAGGTCCTCGTCACTGGCCTCAAGGCGGGACGCACGACGCTCTCGGTCTGGTACACCTCTGGTCGCCGGGCGCTCTATCCCGTGATCGTCGAGCCCAACCTCAGCCTCGTCAACTCGTCGCTGCGCGACATCCATCCGTCGCTGTTGGTGTCGCTCGGCACGGACGGGAAGAGCGTGATCCTCAGAGGGGATGTCACGAGCGAGACTCAGGCGCGTCAGGCGCGGGCCATGGTTGAGCAGCTGATCACGGTGGTGACGAATGGGAATGCACAAGGCAACGCCGGGCCAGAGGCCGTCCGGGTGGTCAACCTCGTGCGGTACCCAGGCTCGATTGGCACCCCCGAAGACCGGCTGATCAGCGCCATGTCCAACATCGACCAGCGCATCCGGGTCCGTCGCATACAGTCCGGCAGCGAGCCGAGCCCGGACAAGGACTCCTATGTGCTCGAAGGCCGCGTCAAAGACATCAACTCACTGGTGCAAGCCATCGTGCTCGCGGAACGGCAGCTGGGTGGCACCGGCACGAAGGTGAAGTCTGCCGACGAGAACCGAGTAGCCTTCGAGCAGTCCAACGCCAACGGATCGGCCAATGGGGCCGGAGGCGGCATGGGCGCCAACGGAACCATGACGATGCTCGGCGCGGGCTCACCGCCAAAGAACGGCCTCGCCGCCCAGGCTGCACGTGGCCTTCTGTTGACCTCCGAGTCAGGGCGAGTGGTTTCCTTCCTCCAGATCGACGCCTTGCCGCAGGTGCTGGTGTCGGTCCGTGTCTTGCAGATCGATCGCAACAAGTTCAAGCGACTTGGCGTCAACGCTTCGTTCGCCAAGAAAACCATCCTTGGCGACGACGCCTTCGGCGTCACGACGTCGATGATCACGGGCGGTGGAAACGGAACGAGTGGAAGCGGTCGTGCGGGCCTCGGCGCCGTGGTCGTCCCCCCTCCCACACAGCCCGACGACAACGCCTCGGCCAAGTCGCTGTTGGCGCTCAACGTGCTCGGTAACCTGGCCAACCTCAGCGGCGGTTACGTGGACGCCACCCGCTCTTTCCTCGCGGCCCTCGACTTCCTCGGCGAGAAGAAGATCGCACGGTCGGTGTCGGAACCCAACATCCTGACTCTGTCGGGCGAAATTGCGTCGGTGCTGGTAGGCGGCACCGTTCCCGTGCCTACCACGGTGGCGAATCAAGTGGCCGTGCAGACCGCCTTCGGCTTCCAGCAATTCGGCGTCCGCCTGGACATCCGTCCCACCGTCGACGATCAAGGGGTGGTCGCGTTGGAAGTCGTGCCGAGTATCGTCAGCCCGACGCAGACATTGGGCAACGGTAGCGTGCCCGGCTTCCGCATCCAGCGTGTCGAAACGACCGCAAGGGTGCGCAACGGAGAAAGCCTCGTGCTCGGCGGGTTGTTGAGCGCCAGCGAGGAACTGCAGGAACGTCGCGTTCCTGGACTCGGCTGGCTGCCGCTCTTCCGCAACAGCGGAGCCTCCGACCAGAACATGGAACTACTGTTCCTGATCACGCCCAAAGTGGTCACGACCTCGAGTCCAGAACCCCTCTTGCCGCCGCTGCAGTTCAACCACACCCCCAGTCGGCTCGGCGCCTCCGGCCTCGACAGCGCCTCGGGTCTGCCGGTGACGATGCTCGGCAGCCCCGCCGTCGTCGTCGGGAAGAGCGGCACGTGTGCCGAGCTCAGGTCTGCCGCGACGCAGACGTCAGAGGTGAAGGATTGTCTCGTCGTCGATACGGAAGTGTCGACGTTCGGCAGGGCGGAAAACTACTACCACGTCAGGACTCGAACCGGGCAAGACGGTTGGATCGCTGGGGACCGTCTGCGGGTCACCACCGAAAGGCCCTGACGCGGAAAGCCCAGAGGCCATGAGCGAATGGCAGCTGCTGGCGGTCGCCGCAACTGGAACGATCGCCGGCGGCTTGTCGAACCGATGCATTGACCGGCTCCCGTCGGGACAGCCCCTCTTCTTTCGGCGGGACCCCTGCCCGTTGTGCGGCCGTGCGGACGGCATACTCCGGGCGACGTTGTCCGCTCTCTCCATCCTTGGGCCGAACGCATCGCTGCGCTGCTCCCGCTGCCGCACGACCTGGCGACCCACGCAGTCCGTCGTCGCGGCCCTGATGCCAATCGTGTGGATGGCCCTGGCGCTTCGCCACGGCTTTCAACCGCGATCCGCCGCGCTGGTCGTGTTCGTCACGTCGCTAATCATCCTGGCGGTGATCGACTACGAGCACTATCTGCTTCCAGACGTGCTCACCCTACCCATGACGGGGGCTGGCGTCGCAGCCACGGCAATCCCTGGCTGGCCGATCACGTTGATGGAATCGTGCCTGTCCGCTGCCGCCGGATACTTCGGCATGATGGCGCTGGCAAAGGTGGCCGAGCAGTATTACGGCGAAGAAGCGCTCGGCCAAGGCGACTGGAAGATGGTTGCCATGATTGGCGCCTACTTCGGATCCACGAAGATGATGCTCGTCCTCGTCGGTGCCAACGCCGCCGGAGCGGTGATCGGCCTCGGACTCATCGCTCTCCGAGGCGCCGAGGGCAGGCAGAAACTCCCCCTCGGCAGCTTCCTGGGGCTCACCGCTCTTCTCGTCGCGTTCCTGTGAGCCGATCAGTGCTGGACACGCTCGCATGACCCCCACCGACGCCTCGGCTGCAGAACCCACCACGCCATCCCTCGACGAGCCTGCCGTCAGCGCCACCGTGAAGGTTCCGGAACGGCTGACGAGCAGCCTGGTCAAGGCCATCCTGCTCTGGACGTTCCTGACGATCCCCCCGTGGGTCATCACACAGAACTATGTCCCCCGCGACGACGCTCTCAGGCACGTCGCGAAGGCGCTCTCCGGGCGCCCATGGGAGGAAGTGCTCGTCATACGGCCGGATGTCCAGTTGGACCAGCATCCCGGCTGGCATGCGTTTCTCGGAACCGCCCAACACCTGGGCCTTCGGAAGCCAGGACACCTGATCGCCCTGTCGGTGTGCGCGCTCGCGTTCGCCGTGCTCGTCGCGCCTCTTGCCGGGTTCCGTCGCCCTGAAGCCTGGGCTGCGGCCCTGTTGGCGGCCCTGCTCGCCGACCCCGCACTCCTGACACGCCTGTTCTTGGGCCGGCCCTACCTCGTGTCCATCGCGGCTCTGCTCTTCGTCAGCAGCGTCTGGACGAGACTGGCCGATGCCGTTCGTCCTACCCGGCTCCTCGTCGCCGTGTCGTGTGCGCTCGCGCTGGCCAACTGGATGCACGGCAACTCAGTACTGTGGGGCCTCCCGCTGGCCGCCTTTCTCTGCGCGCGACAGTGGACGGCGGCCGCCCGTTTCGCGGCATGCGCCGCGGTTGGCGTGCTCGGCGGGGCGCTCTTAACCCAGCATCCGGTGGCGTTCGTGCACCAGACGCTGCTGCACACGATCCGTGCGCTCGGCTCCGGCGTTCCCTCCTGGTTGCTGGTAGGCGAGTTTCAACCCACAGGCGGGCCCCTCGCCTTCGTCGGCCTGACAGGCGTCATCCTCTATGCAATCAACGGTCGACTGGACCTCCGGCGCCTGGAGCGCAATCCGCTCTTCTGGCTCAGCCTGGGCGGATGGATCCTCGGCCTGAAGACCCTTCGCTTCTGGCTCGACTGGGGTCTACCGGCTCTGGTGGTGCTCCTCGCACAGAACATCCAGTCGTGGCTCGAGGCACGACCGGCACCCGCCCATTTCCGCCGGCTGCTCTGGACCAGCATCCTGTGCGCCACCCTTACCCTCGCGACGATCGCCGACCACGGCCGCCGATGGTCGAACGAGACCTGGCGCACCTACGCGCCCGTGTTCGCTCCTCAGAACCGCCAGTGGCTCCCAGACCCAGGAGGCATCCTCTACAACGACAGCATGAACGTCTTCTATCTCGGGCTCTACCTGAACCCGTGGCTCAACTACAGATTCCTGCTCGGCTACGAACCAGCCCTCCTGCCAGACGCCGAACTGAAGACCCTTCGGAACATCCAATGGCAGGGGGCCAGCGACCCGTCTCTCGCGCCCTGGATCATGCGTCTGCGCGACATCGACCGCATTCTGATCACCAGGCGTGGACCACCGCCAAACTATCCTGCGCTCGAGTGGTACGCGCCCATGCCCGGCGTGTGGATCGGACGCCGGCCCCAAGTGGCAAAGCTGTCGACCGTCCTTCGCGGCCACCTCGAAAACGACTCACTCGAGCCCGTCACGTCCGTGCAGACCTTGCCCCTCGGAGCGCGTCAGTCGATGCAGGCGATCTTCGGAGGCCAACTTGATATTGCCAATCCCGGCGACCCGTCTGAGGCCGCACCTCATACCACTAACGCGCCGCGCCGCCGAATGCTGGCGGCTGGGTGCTCATCCACGCGCTGCGTGATGGCCTACGAGCGACGAGAGCGTCCCGGCTCTTCGCTGCTGGTCGTCTTCCAAGGCACGCCAACCGCGATGCGACTCGAATGGAGCGCCATCGCGCCTCGCCGGCTCGTCACCCTGGAGGACGTTCGCCGGGCCGTGCTCGATGGCACCGCAGCAGGATTCAGCGGACCTTTGTAGCGATCCCATCCCCACGCCCTGTCGGCTGCCTGGCAATCTACGCGTTCCAGGAAAGTACTCGATATGCCTCTGATGCCCAAACAGACACGTTGGAGCCTAGGATTCGGCCTCCTCGCCGTCGTGAGCGCCGCCTTCGGAGCGTGGTCCAACGATCGTGCTCAAGAGCTCGAACATCGCCTCCAGTCGAGGTCCGATCAACGCACTCGGATCCGACAGGTCAATCCCGACGATGAGGCCGAACTGCGCCCTCTGAAGGCCAAGTACGGGCCATCTCGGAACTCTGAGCACTACGAAGAATGGATCGTTCGAGACTTCTTCAACGATCAGCGTGGTGGCGTGTTCGTAGACGTCGGGGCCAACCATCACCAGCGCTTCAGCAACACCTATTTCCTGGAAACCTCGCTTGGCTGGTCCGGCGTGGCGATTGAACCGCAATCCCAGTTCGCTGACGGGTACGCGAAGTTCCGCCCCAAGACCACCTTTGTGCCGTTGTTCGTGTCGAACGTGTCGAACCGGCGAACCACGTTGTTCGTGACCAGAAACAGCCTCGTCGCGTCAAGTTCCGAGGACTTCACCCGCGCGTACGGCACCGTAACGCCCACCTCGACCACGACCACGACCCTCGACGACGTCCTCACCCGGCTCGGAATTGAGCACGTGGACTTCGTGTCCATGGACATCGAGCTGGCTGAGCCGGACGCGCTGGCGGGCTTCACCATCCAACGTTTCGCGCCACGTCTCGTAGCCGTCGAGGCCCACCCCCCCATCCGACAGCAGATCCTCGACTATTTCACCCGACACGGCTACTCGCTCGTCGGCAAGTACTGGCGGATTGACAGCGAAAACTTCTGGTTCACACCGCGAGAGTCCAGATGACTGCACGTGTCTTGCCGGCCACGCACCGACTCACGGGACGCTCGGACGAGGAGACTGAAGGCCACCGTGCATCTCGGAGACCGGATTCGTTGAATCAGGCCACGTTGGCCTATGAGTAATACTGCGCTTCAAGCTAGGCCGGTCGGCCAACTCGCGGCACTGGACGGGCCTCAGGCTTTTTTTCGGAGCGCCGCGGTCAGGATGTGCTTGTCGAGCGACAGGTCTGCGAACAGACGTCTCAGCCGCGCACTCTCGTCCTCGAGGGACCGCAACTGGCGGAGCTCGGCGACGCCCAGGTGCGCGTACTTCTTCTTCCAGATGTAAAACGTCGCCTCGCTCACGCCGAGCTGCCGGCACACGTCGGCGGGGGGCCGTCCGCTCTCCACCTCGCGGAGGGCGTAGGCGATCTGCTCTTCACTGAACTTCGACTTCTTCATGGTCCGCTCCCTTCCGGACGGGCCGTCCGAAGCCGCTATCTTCCTCTAGTTTGCGCTGTCGTCGTTTGTAGGGATACGTCAGAACCGCCGTACGCTTCACGTCAGCTGTCGGATTGAGCGGCTCGGCGCTCTACCGCAGCACGCTCCGATTCTTCAGCTCCTCGATGAACTGCACACTGCTGCCTGCAACCGGTTCGTTCCACAAGTTCGAGCGCTCTCGAGGGTCCTTCTCGAGATCGTAAGCCTCAGCAGTTCGAGAAACCGCATCAAAGATATACTTGTGGCGCGTGGTGATGATAGCAGCCTTCTCCGCCAAGCCACGGAACACCACCAGCTCGTATGCTTTCGAGGTGCGACCCAAAAGCCACGAGTGACCCTGAAATCCAAGCGTGACCGGCCTCCGCATACCTGCCATCATCGAGAGGACGGAAGGTGCGATGTCGACAAGTCCGGTGATTCCGTCGTGCCGTTCACGCACGACAGGCCCCAGAGACTCGAGGTGCCGCCCAACCCTGACCAGCAGCGGGACATGCACCTGTTCCTCGTACGCCGTCGTACCGTGAAACAGATTCAACCGATCACCCAAGGCCTCGCCATGATCGCTAGTGAGGATGATCACCGAGTCGTCGAGCCAACCTGCCGACCCCAGCGTGTCGACGACCGCCTCGACTAGCCCGTCGATGTGGCGAATGCTATTGTCGTACGCATTCACGAGTCTTGTCATCTTTCCGCGTGACTCGACATAGTCAGACTTCAAGTCGAAGGGGCGCCCGTCGCCAGTCCTGATCGTCGGAAGATATCGATCAGTCGTGTCCGAGTACTGAAACGGATAGTGCGAGCCCTGGAAGTGAAGCACGGCAAAAGATGCGCTACCCCTATCCCGGTCTCGGAGTACCGCGCGTGTGAAGTCTGCTAACGGCAACCCATCGTCGACCACGTAATCGTATGCCTCCAGGCTGAGTCTGCGCCGCGCCGGATTCGGATAATCCTCCGCTGACCGATGCTCCGCGACGGCATCGAGACCGATCGAGAAATGGAGGCCACCATACCTCACCGCTCCAGACGAATAGAAGTGCGTGCGAACACCAGCCTTGCGAAGGGCTGTCCAGAACGAGAGCGCACCGCCGTTCGTACGGTCAATCGCCGCGAAGTAGTCAGAGTTGAACAAGACCGGCAGGCTATCGATGGTTCTGGATCCGTGAGCCCAAGCGTGCGAGAACGTAATCCAGTCCCCAGCGTGGCTGGACAGATAGGGCGTCGTGTCTCGGACATACCCATACTGGGGCAGGTGGTCTGCACGAAGACTCTCCGCGATAATCAGGACCACGTGACTTGGCGATTGTGAGACCCCCGAGACACCAGCGGCGGGTGCTGGTCGCAAAGCGCGAAACGGCTCGAATTGATCATCAGTGAACGCACGGAGTGCGCTGCTGGCGTAGACGGCGACACCAAGCGAATGTTCGATGAGCAGCCGTGTGGTCCCTAATTGAGGCGCCCTCCAGATCTCATGTGGCAGCCACAGAGCCAAGGAACCTGCCAACAGCATTGCAGCGCACTGCATGAGCCCGCGAGACGTCCTGCGCGCCCTTGAAACAGCAAGCCAACTGAGGGTGCACAACGCCGCCGAGAGGCACAGGAGCGACAGCAGCGAGGTCCTCGAGAGTATCGTTGACACCGACACCGCGACGATTGCAGGAGAGTCCCACAAGTCTCTGAGCAAACGCACCCCGGGATACAGACCGTACCGGCTATAGAACGCCTGCATCCCGAACAAGGTTGCGAACACCGCCGTCGTGCCAGCGCCAAAGGCAAACCGATACACGGCATGGGATATTGGCAGACGGGCGGCAAATTCCAGCAAAGACGTGCCAACCAGGGCGCCGCCAAGGATTTGGATCCCCGCGACAGCCCATCCCCACGGCATCGTGATCACGGTCGGGACGTAAAGAGCGCTCGCCTCAAAGTGGGGAGCAAGGGTCAACAGGTGCGCGAGTAGGACCGGCGGGAACGACGGACAGCTTCGACTGATCACGTGCAGCGTGAGGGCTGCGGCGTTCGCACGCGAACCCTGGCCACCGGCTCGTTGATCTTCGCCTGTACTCTTCATCTAATCGCTCTCCACTAGAGTGGCCGAAGAACGCAGCCTACCCGCCCATTTCAGCCGTAAGCTCCCCGTCAAGCGGGAGACTGACCGGCGGTTGTAGGCCTCGGTAGAAACGTGTGGGGCGGCACCCGGCCGAGACCATCGTGAAGCCGCTCCTGTTTGTGGACCTTGAGCCAGGCGTCGGTGTGGACGCGCAGCTCGGCAATCCATTCAAAGAGGTGCGCGTTCAGCATCTCGGTCCGGTAGCTGCGGTTGAAGCGCTCGATGTAGGCGTTCTGATCGGGCTTGCCCGGCAGGATGTACAGCGGCGTCACGCCGTGCTCGGCGCACCAGTCGACAAAGACCTGGGCAGTGAATTCGGGACATTGTCCGTGCGCACCGCAGTCCGGCGCCCGTGCAGCGCGACCAGTTTGTTGAAGACCCGGACCACGCGCCGCCTTGGGAGCGACACCGCCATCTCAATCTCCAGCCCTTCACCATTCCCTTGGTCGATCACCGTCAGAGAGCGAATGCGGCGCCCGTCGTAGAGCGTCTTCGTCATGAAATCGATCGCCCACGTCTGGTTCAGCACGGGCGGCGCCACGAGCGGTCGCCGTACGCGTTTCGGCACGCGCCGCGTCGCAGCCGGCCGCGTTCTCGAACGCGAGGTCCGCCAACATCCGTTTCAGTTTGGCGTTCTCGGCTTCGAGCTCCCGGAGCCGCTTCACGTCCGACACCGAGGCCCCGCCATACTTGCTGCGCCCCTTGAAGAAGGTGGCCCGGCTGACGCCATACTTGCCGAGAGGCGCGTCGACTGGAATGCCGCTCTCCGCGTCCTTCAGGACCCCGACGAGAGGCTAGGGCCCACCTCAGTCCGAGGCCATCCCGACATAACCCTAGTACCAGAATGTTCTGGACGCTCCATGGCACGCGGGCATCTGAGAAGCCCCTTCCCATGGCGGCGAGTCGACGCACGCGTCCGTCTGTAGCCACCCCAGTCAGATTCTGGCAGCAACACAGAAGTCGCCGCGGTCGTATCTCTCTGTACTCACTTCTGAGACGGAGTGCCGATCCCGGCAGTTCCTGGTAAACCTCGTCCATGGGCCAAGGACAAATGGTCCACAACATCTGCAGGGGTCAGGGGCCTCTGCCGAACGAGGTGATGTAACCAATGCGCAAGTTGCTCGTGCTCGTGGCTCTCTGTTCTCTCGTGCTCGGTGTACCCGTCACCCTCGTCGCTCAGGAGACGACCGGATCGGTTCGGGGCACGGTGTCGGACGCATCCGGTGGCGCGACGCCAGGGGCTGTCGTCAGGATCGAGGGCGGCGCGGTCAACCAGTCGGTGGTCTCAAATGCCGAGGGCCGCTATCTACTGGCACTCGTGCCTCCTGGCAAGTACACGCTGACGACGACGCTGGATGGATTCCAGACTGCGGTGTCCGACGATGTCGAGGTGGCCATCGGTAGAACGACGACCGTCGACGTGAGCCTTCGCGTCGGAGCGGTCTCGGAACAGCTCACCGTGACGGCGACGCCGCCGCGGCTCGACCCGACCCAGACCACCATCCAGACGAACGTCACGGCTCAGGCCATCGAGACGCTGCCGAAGGGCGTCAACATGAGCAGTCTCTTCAAGCTGGCTCCAGCGGCTCGGCCGGAGCCACTGAGCGGGCAGTTCCAGATTGACGGTGCCTCCGGTTCTGAGAACTCGTTCGTCATCGACGGTCTCGAAACCTCCAACTTCCGGACTGGCGTGCTGAATCTGAACAACAATCTGCCCTTCGAGGTCGTCGAGGAGATGCAGATCAAGACCAGTGGCTTCAATGCCGAATTCGGCGGGGCCACGGGTGGTGTCGTCAGTGTCGTTACGAAGAGCGGCACCAACACGCTTCGAGGTACCGTCGGGTCTACCTTCGAGCCAGGTTCCCTGCAAGGCGACCCGCGCAAGATTCTGAACTCGTTCCGCAGCGGCACTGGACCCGCGTTCGTCCAGGTCAACGAGTACCTCCAGCCGAAAAAGGACGACTTCGCGAACTACTTCCCGGTCAACGCGGTCGGCGGCCCGATCGCTCGCAACCGCGCTTGGTTCTTCGCGAGCTACACGCCGCAGGTCTACGACGAGACGCGAACGACGGAATATTTCACGTCGGACCCGCGCACCAGGACAAAGACCGCCGAGGCCACGTATGCCAGAACCCGCACCGCCCACTATCTCCAGGCGCGGGTCGACGGCCAGCCCTCGAATGCGCTTCGCCTGACCGGCAGCTACACCCTGAATCCCTACGTCGAAAATGGCGTCTTTCCCCACAACCAGATCTCCCTCGGAAATCTGCCGCCGTCGGCAAACTTTGGGGGCTCGACCGGGGTGCTCACCGGCGCCGACCTGACCACCCGCCAAGGCGGAAAGCAAGACGCGAACAACGTGTCGGCCAATGCCAACTGGGCTCCCAGGGGTGGTTTCCTGGGCAACCTGCGTGTGGCCCGGGGCTATCTCAACGAGCGGCTCAGTTCCAAGTCCATCCCGCAGCTGACGCGCTACGTCTGCACGGGCCTGGCCCCGCCCTCGTACGCGGGCTGTGCCCTCGGTTTCAACAACCTTCCGACCGGCAACACGCAAATCAACGCCGACGAGTCGACCCGACTCAGCGTCGACTCCAGCGCGACCTGGCTCGTGAACGACTTCGGGGGGCGGCACCAGTTCAAGGTGGGCTACCAGTTCTCCCGCCTGAGCAACAACGTGAACCGGGGCTACGTGCCACTCGGCTACGTGCAGCTGTACTACGGTTACGACATGAACGACCTCACCGGTCGTGCCGACGCGGTCAGCCCGTCGGCGATCGGGGCCGGCCAGCTGGTCCGCTTCGGAACACTAGGCACGGCCAGCAATACCGCGCAGTCCATCTTCGTGCAGGACCAGTGGCAGCCAGCCTCGCGGCTGACCGTCAACGCGGGCATACGGATGGAAAAGGAAGACCTGCCGTCGTTCAACGGCTACGCGGCACCCATCAACTTCGGGTTCTTCGACAAGATGGTTCCCAGGGTTGGGGTCGCCTATGCGCTGACCAACGACAATCGCACGAAGCTCCTGGCGAGCGTCAACCGATTCCAGGACCGCCTGAAGTTCGAGCTCCCGCGCGGGTCGTTTGGTGGTGACTTCTACCGGATCGACTATTTCGAGATCCAGCCGAACACAAGGTACGACGACTACACCCTGTCTCGTGTGCTGGGCAGTAACCAGGACGTGCTCGGCGGTAAGTGCCCGATTCCCAACAGCTCGGGACTGTCACGCTGCCAGTACGACTATCGCATCGCCTCCAACGACCCGCAGGCAGACATCTACACCGGGCAGGTCGACCCGAAGCTGAAGCCGTTCACCCAGACCGAGTGGTCCGTGGGCATCGAGCGGCAGTTGACAGTCAACACGCTGCTCAGCGCTCGATACACGCACAAACAGGTGGACCACGCCATTGAGGACGCCGGTTTTCCGACCCCCGACGGCTCCGAGGCGTACATCATCGGCAATCCAGGAGAGGGACTCCATGCTTCGACCGCGAGGCAGTTCGGCTACGCCAAGACCACGAAACCCCAGCGCGACTACGACGCGCTCGAGTTCCGCGTCGACCGCCGCTACGCGAACAACATCTCCTGGAACGCCTCGTACACATGGAGCCGGCTGTTCGGTAACTACTCGGGATTGGCGAGCTCGGACGAAATCACCAACGGTGTCGGCCGCACGTCTCCTGGCGTGAACCGGTTCTTCGACCTTCCCCACATCGGCTTCACCGCGGCCGGGGCGCCCGACAACGGCCGCCTGGCGACAGACCGACCCCACGTGCTGAATCTGTTCGGGTCCTACGCACACCAGTGGGGGATGGGCGGCCAGTCCACGAACGTAGCGCTGTTCACCACGGCGCAGTCCGGCACGCCGTTGACGAGCCTGTACACCTTATACGCCGCAGCCATCCTGTCTGGTCGCGGAGACATGGGCCGCACCCCGGCGTTCACCAACACTGACCTGCTGGTGTCGCATCGCCTCAGCCTCTCGGGCGCCCGGTCGCTGGTGTTCGAGTTCAACGTGCTGAACGTGTTCGACGAGGCCAATGTGCTCGGTCGCAACACGTCGCCCGCCGGTGTGAACCCGAGCATCGCCACCCTGCGCCTGCCGGTGGCGAACGAGCCAGAGGCCTTGAACTACATCCTGACGAACGGCATCATGTCGAACTGGAATACGTATATCAACGACGCGACGGCGCCGCAGCGGAGGAACACTGCCTACGGAATGGACAACCTGTTTCAAGGGCCGCGTGCGATTCGTCTTGGCGTGAAGTTCAACTTCTGATCACTCGCGGGGGAGCTGACGACATGAGCAAGGGGCAGGCCAGGTGGGGTTCGCTGTTGCTGTATGGCCTGCTCGCCTGCCCCTTTGCGGCCGCCGCGCAGTCAACCGCGGGCACATCGCCGACGTCGCAGGTGATCGTACTGATGGACCCGTACGCGCCGTTGAATGGGTTCGCGAGCCAGCTGGTCGTCAACGACCGCATGCGACGTGATGCCGACAGCTGGGCCTACCTGGATCGGGGCGTCGTCGGAGCCGTGCAGAGCCTCGAGCGCCGGCTCGGTTTCCAGGCAAGGCATGTGTTCGGCGCCTCCGTGAGAGGGTTCACGGCGCGGTTGACGCCCGCGCAAGTCGCTGACCTTAAACAAGATCCCTTGGTCGACAGCGTTCAGCCAGACGGCGTCGTCGCTGCGGTGGCCCAGTCTGTTCCATGGGGCATCACGGCTGTCGACGCTCCTCTGTCGTCCGCAGTGGCTGGGGATGGCCGCGGTGACGTTCTCGGTGTGACGGCCTACGTGATTGACACGGGCATCGATGCAAAGCATCGCGATCTCAACGTGACGAAGCACGTGAATTTCACGACCGGCAGCAATCGCGACTGCAACGGTCATGGAACCCACGTCGCTGGCACCATAGGCGCGCGTGACAACACGAGCGACGTCGTCGGGGTGGCCCCAGGTGTCGCCCTTGTTGGCGTGAAGGTGCTCGGCTGCGACGGACGCGGATACGTGTCCGACGTCATCAAGGGCGTCGACTGGGTGACGGCCAACAGAGCCGGGAATTCCGTGGCGAACCTGAGCCTTGGCGGCGGCCTGAGTCCCGCGCTCGACGACGCGGTCGTCCGATCAGCCGACGCCGGCGTCGTATACGCGGTGGCGGCCGGTAATAGCGGTGGGGACGCCTGTGGGTCCTCTCCAGCCAGGGCCGGTACGCACGCAGGAGTCATCACCGTTGCCGCGGTAGACCAAGCGAGCCGAGAAGCGTCGTTCAGCAACTTCGGAGCGTGCGTCGACATGTGGGCGCCAGGCGTCACCATTCTGTCGACCAGGCTGGGCGGCGGGACGACCACGATGTCCGGAACCTCGATGGCCGCTCCACACGTCGCCGGTGGGGCAGTCCTGGCCCGAAACCAACTGGGGGCGGGTGGCAGCGCCGCTCTCGTCGAGGACGCCCTGGCGGCTGCGACGCATCTGCTGACCACTGTGAGCAAGGACGGGGCTCCGATTCGCTTGCTGAGCGTGACGGGCTTCTGACGGGTGTGCGCTACCACATCCGGCCACGAGAGCACCGTGGCCACACTGTCCCGCAGGACGCGGAACGGTGAACTCTCTGTGGAGACCGCTTCGGTCTCGTGACGTCGGGCTCGACTTGGGGACGGCCAACACCGTCATCATCCTCGATCACCAGGGCATCGCTTTGGACGAACCCTCCGTCATAGCGTTCGACTCCGCCGAAGTGGTCTTGTGGTCGGAAGCGAAACCGCGGAGGCGGCCAAGGTCGCATGCGGGATGTCGAAAGGGCCTGATGAAAGCACCACGGTCGCGCTGAAGGGGCGATGCGTCTATCGATACCGGCCAGAATCGCGTGAGGTGCCGCGCCAGGAGCTCCGTGAAGCCGTCGGCTTCACCATCCTTCCAATCGTCAGAGCGGTCCGTGCCTGCCTCGACCGGACACCACCGGAAATGTCCGCGGACTTGTGTGATGGAGGCATCACCCTGACGGGTGGCGCCGCGCGTCTTCGAGGCCTCGACCTTCACCTCAGCCGCGAGACCAGTCTCCCCGTGAAGATCTGCGCTGAGCCGGCGCATGCCGTCGCTCGTGGCCTGGAACGCTTGCTGTCTGACTCAACCCTGCTCAGTCGGGTCGCAATCGGAGAAAGCTGATTCAGGCGACTGCGCTCGTGTTGTCCAATCCGTGCCTCGTGTGATGTCCCGATGGACAACGCCGACAGTTCAAACACAATCTCGGGAGTATCAGTCCTACTACGTGAGGGTTCTCCAGCTCTCGACCAGCTCACGACGTGACTCGAGGAGACGCATCAGATGACCACCCGGACGAGCGCAGTGGCGCTCACCTTCGTGCTGCTCATGGCCGTCTCGTTGTCTGCCCAGACCATGGCTGGCCCGATATCCGCCGGGGAGATGCGGCGGCTTCGAGCATCCGCCGCGAAAGGTGACACGGCCGCCCAGGCTCAGTTGGGCCAACGCTACAGCGTCGGCGACGGCGTACCGCGCAATCCCTGGCTGGCGGCCTCTTGGTGGAGAAAAGCCGCGGAGGCCGGCGTCGCGGAAGCCCAGCATGAGCTGGCAACGCTCTACTACGATGGGCGTGGTCTGCCACGTGACTATCGCCTGGCAGCACGATGGTGGCAGCGGGCCGCCGAGCAGGGGCATGCGCAGTCGCAGCAAAGGCTGGCCACTCTTCACTACAACGGTTTGGGAGTGGTGAAAGACTACGGGATGGCGGCAGCATGGTACCGGCGGGCTGCTGAACAAGGAGACCAACTGTCTCAGGACCAGCTCGGCTCCCTGTTCTACACCGGTCAAGGTGTCACGCAGGATTACCGCGCCGCCTCGTCTTGGTTCCGGCGCGCGGCGGACCAGGGGCACCCCGCGGCCCAGTACCACCTCGGCGTCGCCCTCTATCACGGTCACGGTGTGCAGCAGAGCCACGTCGAAGCCTACCGCTGGGTGAGTGTAGCGGCATCTCGAGTCGCTCCTGGGCAGTTCCTCCAATATTCGGCCCTGCGTGACGAACTGTCGCGGAGGCTTCCAGCCCAGCAACTCGTGGAGGCGCAGCGGCTGGCCAGCGACTGGCAGGAGGCCTTCGGTAAGACGACGCGATAGGGTCCGCGGGGCAACCGCGCCAAGCTCGCGTGCGTCTCAGCCCAGCCCCCTTCCAACGGCTGGTGTCGAGCCCAGACTATCGAAGCAACAGACATCACGAGCAGTCGACTGCGAACAGGGACTGACTCGGCGCATGCCGTGTCAGATTCCCTTTGCGCAGTCGTCCTGCAAAGGACCTCTCTGACGGGCAACCGCGTGATGCATAAGTCAGGACGACTCCCGGCCCTCGACGGGGTTCGAGCCATCGCCATCGTCGGCATCCTCCTCTTCCATGCCGACGTGCCGTGGATGCGTGGCGGATTCCTCGGCGTCGACGTCTTCTTCGTGTTGTCCGGCTATCTCATCACTGGGCTCCTCTTACGGGAGTTCAGCGACACTCACACGATTTGCCTGAGAACGTTCTACTACCGAAGAGCCCTGAGGCTGCTGCCGGCCCTGGGCCTGACTCTCGCCGTCGTGATCATCGGCGCCCGATGGTGGTTTCCGGACGCGGCAGCGCACCTGCGCGGAGACACTCTGGCGGCCAGCCTGTACTACTCGAACTGGTGGTACATGCTGCGCGGAGAGTCCTACTTCGAGGCGGTTGGCCGCCCGCCGCTTCTGCGCCACCTCTGGTCCCTGTCTCTCGAAGAGCAGTTCTACCTGGTGATTCCCATCACGACGCTTCTCGTCCTGAAGCGGTACGGTCCTCGCGCGATCCTTCTGATCAATCTGGCCCTGGCCGCAAGTGCCACGGCAGCCATGGCCGGCCTGGCGATCCTCTGGCGCATACCGGAAGCGGCTGACGGCACCGCCCTGTACTACGGAACGCACACGCACTCGATGGGCATGTTCACCGGCGGCGCCCTCGCCACGCAGTGGCGATGGTGGCAAAGAGCGCCCTTGCCGCAGAGGCCGGCGCCCGAAACGGTTACCTGGATTGGCGCCATCTCGCTGATCCTGATTCTGCTGTGCTTTGTGTTGTTCACAGAGAACAGCTCCGTGCTCTACCGCGGAGGATTCCTCGCTGTCTCGCTGCTGACCGGAGCCACATTGATGGCGGCGAGTTGTCCGTACTCGACATTCGGCCGCTGGCTGGGATGTGCTCCGATGGCCTGGCTCGGTACCCGCTCGTACGCGGTCTATCTGTGGCACTATCCGATCTTCAGCGTCACACGGCCTGAGATGGACATTGCAGCCAGCGGATGGCGGGTGAGTGTCATTCGACTCGGCCTGACCGTGCTCGCAGCCGAGGCTTCTCATCGCTTGGTGGAACTGCCGTTCCAGCGGGTTCGCCTGGTTCCGCCGAAGGGCGGGTTCGCAGGCGCCCTGCACGCGGTCTGGCGTTCGAATGGGCAAGCCGCCATTGGTGTAATCGCCACGGTCGCCCTGGCGGCGTGGAGCGCTGTTGCCTTGTACACGACACCAGAGCCCGCGGACATCGTTCCGCGCGACGTGCGGGCCGTGCTCGGGGATGAGGCGCTTCGGCCTAACGCTCAGCCAGTGGCGCACCAGTCTTCGGCGGGCGAACAGCTCCTTGGCGTGACAGAGCCGGCGGTCCGTGGCCGCGGTGTCGTGGCGAGAAGAGCCACGCACGAAGGCGTGACAGCGCTGGGCGATTCGGTGCTGCTGGCCACAGCCGACATCGTGCGAAGCTCGATCGACAACGCAGTCGTCGACGCCGAGGTGGGACGGCAAGCCGCCCAGATCGCGCGACTGGTCGAGGACAGGGAGGCGAAGAAGCAGTTGGCTCCGGTCGTCGTGATCCAGTTGGGCACGAATGGTTACGTGAGCGAAGCTCAATTGCGGCGGATTCTGACTGCCGCCGGCGACCGGAAGGTGATCCTTGTCAACACACGTGCCCCACGCAAGTGGATGGGGCCGAACAACGACCTCATCGAGCGTGTGGCCCGAGACTATTCGAATGTCGCGTTGGTGGACTGGGCAAGGGTCTCGGCTGGGCATCCTGAGTACCTCGTGTCCGACGGCGTCCACCCGACCCGCAAGGGGCAGCGGGCACTCGTTGCCGAGATCCTGCGCATTGGAGATATCACCCCTAAGTCTCCTGCGAGCGAAGTGCGGGCGTCCGATCCGAATGGAGGCGTGTCGAGGGGGTATCGACTGCCGGCCAGCATCAGCCGAGGTGAGATGCCTCGGGTGTCTGGCAAGACTGAGTATCAGTGCCTGGTGCAAGCTCTGGTGATCGAGGAAGGGGTGTCCTTGTCCACGTGCGATCAGTTCCGAAGGCCTGTTGCGTTGGACGCCTACTGGCATGCGATCGCGCGATGCGAATCCGGCGGAAATTGGCGTGACGGCGGCACCTGGTCCGGTGGACTCGGAATCGCGCAGACGACATGGGCGGGATGGGGAGGCAAGGAATTCGCCGATTCAGCTCGCCTTGCGACTCCTGAGCAGCAGATTATCGTTGCCAATCGAATTTCGACGCAGGGGTGGACGAAGCCTGACGGGCGTTACGTCGCTCCAGTCGGCTTCTCGGGTTGGGGCTGCCTGAGGAGCGTTGGTCGGCCCTCCTTGGTTCGGTTGGACCCAGAGGTGCTTCTGAGGCAGCGCTTTGCCCCCCGGGACGACCGCCGGAAGGTCATCGAGCTCCAGGCAATCCTGGATCTGCCACGGCACGGCCGATACGACGACCGGACCCGGCATGCTCACCTTCTCGCACTCCGTGCGCTGAAGCTTCCCGAGACATTGGTACCGTGAAAAGAGGCGCTCTCATGCAACTCCTCGGACGCCGATTCGGACGCGCGGCCCTGGTTGCGATGGTGGGTGTCCTTGCCGTGCCCTTGTCGACGGTGGCTGTGTTCGGTCAAATCACAGCTCCGTCCGTATTCGAGTCGATTGAAAATGTGCCTGACCTGAAGTGCCCCCCTGTCGGGCGCACGCGACGAGCAGCTACTGCGAGCCAAAGGCTCCGCGAGGGTCCGCCAGAGCTCGAAGAAGTCGAACCGCTGAGGTCGCTCCGACCCGCAGCGCTGGACGCGCCAAGCATCACAGCGGCAGGGCCGAAACTGCAGCGGCTGCTTCCAGATCGACCGCTATCCCACCCGCTGCGTATCGGCATTTGGGGCGACAGCCATTCCGCCGCAGGACTCGTCAGCGCCGAACTGAGCAGGATTCTTCGACAGAGAGTGGGAGGCGTCAGCGCGGGCTACCTCCCTCCAACGATGGGACGCGCAGGCGTGGCAGGCTTGCCGATACGGAAGTACTGCATGAACTCCGACTGGACTCTCGATGCAGCCTACATCGCCAAACACCCCATGCAGACGGGGCCTGCCCTGGCCAACCGCAGGTCCACCGCCCCGGGCGCCTATCTGTGGATAGATTTTCGAGATCCCCAGGGTCAGGCCCTTCTCGAACACGTGATCATGCACTACGCACCGACGACGAACGCGGCAGTGCTCAGGATCCAGGTCGATGCACGCCCTGCAGAGACAGTGTCCTTGCCAGCCACTCCGCCTGGCGACGGCCGGTTGCGTGGGCTGAAGATCGACGGCGCCGGTCGTCACCTGTCCACCGTGAAGGTGACGGTGGTGTCTGGGACCTTGCGGCTGAGCGGCTTTGAGCTGGCCCGCGCTGAGCCAGGATCGGTTGTCCTGGACACGTTTGGACTGCCGTCGGCCACGATACGTGGCTGGGCCATGTTGGACGCCGTCCCGCGGGAGTGGGAGCAGAGCCCGTATGGCTACGATTACGTCATCCTGCAGTATGGCACCAACGACAGTGCGGTCCTCGATTTCGATCTCGCCCGTTATCGCCAATCTCTCGTGGAGGCGCTGGCGAATATGCGGGCCACGTTTCCCGCAGCCCAATGTCTGATGATCGGCCCGCCCGATCGCGGAGTGTCGGTGAGAGCGAAGGCCGAGCGCAGGAAATCTCGCAATGCGCTGACCGACCTCCTGAGGTGGTCACGAGTTCACGCTGACGTATCCCGCACGCAGCGAGAAGTCGGAGAGACCTTTGGATGCAGCGCCTGGAACTGGCAATCCGCGATGGGTGGACCGGGAAGTGCGTACGCCTGGTATTACGCGTCGCCGCGCTTGATGAGCCGGGACCTCATTCATCTGACGGCGGCCGGATACCGAAAGAGTACCGGGACTTTGGCGAGCTTCATCGGTCTGTCGCCAGACTCAGAAATGGATGAGGCCTCCTCCCGTTGAGGTCATCACTGGTGCATCAGCCCATGGGTGAGCCGCTCCTGTCAACCATCGAGTTCAGCTGCGGGACTGAATGGCGTGGCCTGAACTCACCGCACCAGTGTGACTGAAGCACGACCAGTGGCTTGGGGTAGCGTTTGCACACGCCAGGCTCCTCGTCAGTTTCATTGGGATCATAGAATCGGCACTTCAGACAGCTCATCGAAGTTCCACCTCTCACAGCGTCGCTAGAGCACGCCCATCAGGCGCAGGACGGCGCGGCCACCGAGGAGCAATAGAATCCACAAAACTACCGACGCAGGAACGGCGAACATCATTCCGCGGAAGAAGGCCAACGGGTCCTCGCGACGCGGACTGCAACGGCTGGGCTGCTCGCTCACCGACTCGATGGAGTCGTCAGAGCATGCGAGGCGGTCGGCCATCGGTGACCTCATCTCGTCACCTGAAGGCACGGGAGTGGTACTTGACGGTCGTCGCCCGGCTCGCCAGGGGTAACGGATTGGGTCGCCCGAGGGATCAGCTGCCCACGGGCACCCAAGGCCTGGCTCTGCCAAATCTGTTCTGGCTCCACTGAGAGCAGCTGGTAAAGCACCCTTCGATACGCGTCGAACATCTGCATCGTTATCCGCGTACGGTCGTCGAGACACTGCCGGTGGAAGATCCACCGGTTCACCAGTGCGGCCGCTCTGCCCGCGTGAACAGCGAGTCCGAGTGCTGCATCGAGAGCTGAACCAGGGCGGGGGGGGACAGGCTGCGGAAGCCGAGCCTGGTCAGGTCTCAGGTCGAGCTGGTAGTACGCCAAGGCCCGATAGAACTCCAAGCTTTCGACGTGACGAAGCAGTCGCTGGCGCTTGATGGGGGAGGCGTCATCCTCCGAATCCCTGATGAACGCCACCAGTTCAGTCGACTCCGACACCAAGCCGACTGCCACGTAGAATATGTGGCGGTGCCATTCGAACTCCTCGGGCCGGCTCCGAAGACAGCTGAGGATGTAAGTTTCAAAGTTCACAGGTTCGCCCCTCGCTAAAGCGACCGAACGCCACCAGTGCGGATGGCCTGACGAGCTGATTCTCGGTCTCAGCTGCTCTCTGTCGCTATCCTGTGATCACGCCAGTAGATCCTGGAGCAAACTGACCGGGCTGGCCCTGACCCACTCGCCAGACAGCCCTGGACATGTATCTATAAATGCTCTATAATCAGATACTTATATCGTTATTTTCGGTCTCGCATGTGTGCGCGTGCCTGCGCTCTTCTGCGCTGCAGTTAACTGGGGTCTATACCTGATATGAGAGAGCCATCTGATGGCGCTACATTCAGGCCATCACCTGGTCCTTTCTGTACAGGGTGGCTCCAATGAAGCTTCTCGTCGTCGATGATGACCCGAATGTTCTGAACCTGTTGTGCGCGACGCTGCGTGCAGACAGTTACGACGTGGTCACCGCAGCCGACGGGGACGAGGCGATCGTGCTGGCTCGTGAGCACGTACCCGATGTCGTGCTGTTGGACGTTATGATGCCTGGCGTCGATGGCTTCGAGGTCTGCCGGCGTCTTCGCGGGTGTCCAGAGCTCGGGGAAGTGTCCATATACCTCCTCACGGCACTCAGCGATCGGTCGAACCGCCTCAAGGGTTTCGAAGCCGGGGCAGACGACTTCCTCTCCAAGCCCTTCGACCGATTGGAGCTGAAGCTGCGCTTGAAGACCGAAGGGCGTTTGAGCCGATTCAGGCGGCTGCTGCAGCAACGCAGCCAATTCGAGGAACTTGCCAGGCTCACGCCAGACGGGATCGCGGCGATGGACGTCGAAGGAAGGGTCCTGTTCATGAACCCGAGAGCGCATAAGTTGCTCGGCGCAGTCCAAGGACACGAGTGGTGGCAGGCTCCCTTCGTGACTCAGGATCGGGTCAACCTCAAGGCCGCATGGCAACGCCTGCGCGACAATCGGCCAGGTCCCGCTCGTATCGATTCCTCCATCGTCCGTCGAGATGAAACGGTCGTTCCAGTGGAGCTGACGTTCCGGCGAGTAGCAGATGGCCCCTCTCCAACGTTCGCGATGCTTCTGATACGTGATCTTTCCGAACAGGCTCGGACACGGGTCCGCTTGGAACAATCGGAACGGCTCGCCCTGATCGCCCGGGCGAGCTCTGGGGTTGCGCACGATCTCGTGACCTACCTGCTAGGCATTCAGCGGGCGATCGAGGGCGTGGTCGGAGACATGCCGGAATCGAGCCGACAGCATGAGGTGCTTGGTCAGGTCATGGACTCGCTCGTCCACGCGGGTGAACTCGTGCACCGAATGAACCAGCTTGGAAGGCCGGACAATTGCGAGAGCCATCCCAGCAAAATCGAGCTCAACGCTGTCATACGTCAGGCGGAAACCTTGTTGCGGCATTTGGCCGATGGTGCCAGATTCGAGCTCGAGCTGGGAAAGACGTCACTGCCGATCCTCGCGGATCCGTCCGAGTTCTGCCGAGCGTTGGCCAACCTCATCTCCAATGCGGCTGCCGTGGTTGGAGAAGACGGAGAAATTCGGGTTCGTACGTTCCGCCGGGCTCTGACGCCATACCCCAGCGCGGCAACGACTGAAGACTGGTGCTTCGTTCAGGTCTCCGACAATGGTTCTGGCATCCCCGAAGACGTCGCTCCCAGGATATTCGAGCCATACTTCACAACGAAGGCCGCACTGGGAGGTACAGGTCTCGGGCTGCCCAGCGTCCGAGACTTTGTATCTCGCAGCGGAGGAACGATGCGATTGGAAACCATGCCTGGTCGCGGCACGACGTTCACGTTAGGCTTCCCATCCTATCCTTCTCATTCGGTTTCGGACGCTGCGATGGCAGAAAGGCGTCCATGAGCATCAGAATCCTCCTCGCCGAAGATCACGATCTGTTCAGAGCCGGACTGCGCGCGTTGTTCAGCGACAAGGATGGATTCGTCGTAGTCGGAGAGGCCAGTTCTGGTTGCCAGGCCGTTGAGTTGGCCGCATCGCTTCGGCCGGACGTGACGCTCATGGACCTGTCCATGCCGGAGATGAACGGCGTCGAGGCGATTCAGCAGATCGCATCACGGAGGTGGGCATCAGGGCTGATCGCACTTTCGTCCCACACCGCCGAGAAGTGGGTGATTCGGGCGCTTCGTGCTGGTGCGCGTGGCTATGTGCTCAAGACGGAGCGTCCCGAAGGCCTGCGCGCCGCGGTGCAGGAAGTCCACCGGGGGGGAACGTGGTTCAGCCAGCAGATCGCCGTGATCCTGGCCAGACTGTCGATGGAGCCGAGATTCGCCCATACGGAGCCGCTCGCGCGGCTCAGCCGTAGACAACGCCTCGTGCTGCAACTTGTGGCGGAGGGACACACCAACAGAGATATCGCGCTTCGGCTTCAGATCAGTGAGAGCACGGTTGATTCTCACCGAACGGAATTGATGCGTCGTCTGGGTGTCCACGAGGTGGCAGGGCTCGTGCGTTTCGCGTGCCGCGAAGGGCTCGTGAACAATGACTGACTCTGCCAATGGACAAGGGCACGCTCAGCTCGGGCAGCTCTCGCGACGCAGCAGCACCCCGGCCCCCGCGAACGCAAGCCGCGCCCGCGCCGACCATTCAAGGCGCGACGCTGTGGCTGCGGGCCGCCTCGGTACGAGACTGACGTCGTTACCGTGCGCGGTCTACCCACGGGTATTTCACTGACTCGAGGCGCTCAAGAGATCAGTGCTCCCGGCAAGTACATTGGAAATGGTGGTCAGCAAGTCTCGACTCGAGTAAGGGCGAGCCAAGTACCCATCACATCCCGAACCCAAGCACAGTGCCCGGTCCTTTGGAAACGCCAGTGCGGTTGCCGCGATGACTTTCACGTGTCGAACAGCAAGATCGGATGCAGCACGGATTCGAGCTAACACCTCGAGCCCGCTGATGTCAGGTAGCTGAATGTCCAGCAGTACCAGATCCGGTGCGTGGGAGTTGACCATCTCTATGGCGCCAGCCCCGGTCGACGCCTCAATACAGACGAAACCTTTCGACTCCAGGATGGCGCATGCGAGTTGACGGTTAGTGTCGTTGTCATCCACCACGAGAACGCAAATTGTTGCTGCCGAGGAACTAACCATGGTGATTGGCCTCTAGTGGACTCAGGCCTGAATCCACGAATTCTGCCGAACCCGCGAGCCGAAGGCCCAGAGTGAAGGGGCTGCCGCGCCCGACTTCGCTCGCTGCTCTGACCCATCCTTCCATTGCCTCCGCCAAGCGCTTGGACAAGTAGAGGCCGAGCCCGGTCCCTTCGTTGCGACCGGGCAGTTCCGCAGGGATTTGTCTGAAAGGCTCGAACAGGGAGGGCATGTCTTCTGGCCGGATCCCTATTCCAGAGTCGGAGACCGACACCAACAGGTGTGTCTCGGACGCTTCATATGAAAGCTCGATTCGGCCGCCCGGAGGTGTGAACTTGGCAGCGTTCGACAGCAGGTTCGCAAGTATCTGCACAATCCGGCGTTGCTCTCCTAAGACTACCTGAGGAGGAGCAAGCGCGTTGACTCTCCGCAGGAGAGAGTGCCGTTTCTCGAGTATCTGGAACCGCCTCGAGGTCTTGGCGCTGGCGCACGGGGATCGCAAAGGTGAAGGTACTCCCCCGACCAAGCTCGCTGACGAGCGTAAGGTTTCCAGAGTGCAGCCGAATCAGTGACCGGGCGATGTAAAGCCCCAGTCCCGACCCAGGCACGCGGGCGCTGGCCGCCTGTGAACGGGAATATTTCGTGAAGATGCGCTCATGATCTGCCTCAGGGATGCCTGGACCGTCGTCGGTCACAGACACCACGAAATTGCCGTGACTGATGGTTGCTGCTGTAACCACCCGACCGCGCCGTGGTGCAAACTTCACGGCATTCGACAATAGATTGAGCAAGACTTGTCGAAGACGAAAGGGGTCGGCCCAGACGACTGAGTCGCTCGTGTTCAGCTCGAGGTCCAGAGTGATCTGCTTGGCGGCCGCCAATTCATCCACGAGAGCAACGGACCCTCGTATCAACGAGTCTACTTGCACAGGCTGAAATTCCAGGACAGCGCTGCCGGAGTTGAGCGCCGACGCGACAAGCAGGTCCTCGACGACGCCGACTAGATGGTTCCCCGCCGACAAGATCGTTGACGCCAGCTTCGAAACACGAGCGGCGCCGCCGTCCCGTTCACCGTCATCCCGCAACAGCTCTGCGCAGGCCACGATCGTGTGCAGCGGGGTCCGCAACTCGTGCGAGACGGATGCCAGGAACTCGTCTTTCGCCTGAACGGCTTCACGAAGAGCGGCGTTGGCCAGTTCTAGGTCATGCGACGACCGCTTGGCAGAAGCCAGGCTCGTTTGCAGAGCCTGAAGAACAAAGAGAAGGTCTGGCGTGCGGTCGTGTGGGGCGAAATGCTCGACCGAGAGTCCCAACCGTCGCATCTCTTCGGCTGAGCGCAAGACTGGCGAGACCAAGAGCAGTATGCCTTCTTCGCGCGCCACCAGAATCTGCCCGGCCAGCTGGAGCCCACTTGCGCTCTCTACGACGATCATTGAACGTTGAATGCCAGCTAGCCCCTCCCGGCTCATCTGAACTGGCGGTCGTAATATTGAGAAGTGCGCCGCGAATTCATCTCCG
>CAWULT010000038.1:0-38603 GCA_963923455.1 uncultured bacterium | reverse complement strand
GGAAGACTTCTCGCACGATCAGTACCGGCCCATGGGTGTGATGCGCGCGCGCGCGGGCCTGAGCGCCACCGGTACCGTGGTCGGGTGGAAGTACCGGAACGTGTCGCCGTCGATTCGGGCGCAGCGCGGCGCGGTGCTCGGCGCCTCCGGCGACAGCCAGGGCATCGAGGGCGCCAACGCCCTGCCCTACGATCTCGGTGCGCGGGTCACCGAGTACGTCACGCACCCGTCGCCGATTCCCGTGGGGTTCTGGCGCTCGGTCGGCGCCTCGCTGAACACGTTCGGCGTCGAGTCGATGATCGACGAGCTGGCCGTCGCGGCCGGCCGTGACCCCTACGACTTCCGCCGTTCGCTCCTGACGGACAGCCGCTGGATGGCGGTGCTCGATGCGGCAGCCGAACTGGGGAACTGGGGGAGCCCGGCCCCCGCTGGCCGGGCGCGGGGCATCGCGATCGGCACGGCGTTCAACAGCATCGTCGCGCAGGTGGTCGAGATCGCCAATGTGACCGCCACGAGCCTGCGCGTCACGAACGTGTCGCTGGCCATCGATCTCTACATGGCCGTCAACCCGGGTTACATCGAGGCTCAGCTCGTTGGCGGGATGGTGCACGGCATGAACGCGGCGCTCTACGGTCGACAGACGTTCGCCAACGGCGCCGCGCAGTACAAGAGCTTCCGCGACCATCGGATGATCAAGCTGCAGGACATGCCGGTCACCAAGGTGACCATCATGCCGAACCCGGCCTCGGCCGATCGGTCGGCCGTGATCGGCGGCGCGGGCGAACTCGGGGTGCCGACGTTCGCGCCGGCGCTCGCCAACGCCTACTTCCGCCTGACGGGCCGGCGCGTGCGGACGCTGCCGCTCTTCCCGGCGGCGACGATGGGCGGGCTGTAGCCGTGCGGGAACAGGACGCCATTCTGGACCGCTGGCGAGCCGGCACGGACCTCCAGGAGGCCGTGCTGGCGACGGTGGTGCACGTCACGGGGTCGGCCTATCGGCAGCCAGGCGCCCGGATGCTCATCGACGCGCGCGGCGAGCGGGTGGGGGCGATCAGCGGCGGGGGCCTCGAGGGCGAGCTGGTTCGCAAGGCCCGCTGGTGGACGGCGGGCGGCGCGGCCGTGCGGGCGTTCGACACCACTAGCGACGAGGACGGGCAATGGGAGTTCGGGCTGGGCTGTAACGGCGTCGTGCACATCCTGCTCGAGCGCGTGGGGTCGGCCGGCGCGTCGGCCCTGCTGCGCGCGCTCGACGCCCAGCGCGTCAGTGGCGCTCCGCTGGCCACTGCCACGGTGATCCGCGCGGTGGACAACGGCATCGCCGTCGGCGCACGGTTGTTCATGCCGGCGGCCGGCGCGGTGACGGGCGACCTCCTCGGCTCGGCCATCGAACGGGACCTGCGCAGCCACCTGGCCGACGTGCTCGCATCGGGGACGAGCCGGCTCGTGCGCCTGGAACGCGCCGACGTGTTCGTCGAGTACGTGGGCCCGCCGCTCTCGCTGGTGGTGTTCGGCGCGGGTGACGACGCGATTCCCGTGGTCCGTTTCGCGGCCGAGATGGGGTGGCGTGTCACCGTGGTCGACGGCCGGCCGTCCTACGCCCGCGCCGACCGGTTTCCCGGCGCGGACCGTGTCGTCGTGCTGTCCGGGCGCGACCTCCTCGGTGACGTGGCGGTGACCGACCGGACCGCCGTCGTCGTCATGACGCACAACTATCCGCTCGACGAGCGCCTGATCCCGCTGCTCGTGGCGCGGCGTCCGCGGTACCTCGGCCTGCTCGGCCCTCGGGCGCGCGCCGAGCGCGTGTTCGACGCCGTCGGGCTGTCCATGCCCGCGTGGGTGCATGCACCCGTCGGGCTGGACATCGGCGGCGACAGTCCCGTGATGGCGGCGCTCTCGATCGTCGCCGAGATCCAGGCGGCGGCGCACGGACGAGCAGGCGGCATGCTGCGGCTGCGCCAGAGGAGCATCCACGAGCCCGTTGTCGAACTCGGGAAAGCCGTGGGGACACCGGTCCCGCGGTCGCGTCCTGGTGTCTGCGACACGCTGGTGGGCAGTCATGCCTGACGCGCCTCGCGTCGGGTTCGTGCTGGTGGCGGCCGGCGCCTCGCAGCGAATGGGCACGGCCAAGCAACTGTTGCCCTACGACGGCGTGCCGCTCGTTCGGCGCGCCGCCAGCCACGCGCTGGCCTCGGGCTGCGCTCCCGTCGTGGTCGTCGTGGGGGCGCGGGGCGACGCCGTGACGGCCGCGCTCGACGGGCTTCCGGTCACGGTGGCCGTCAATCCGCGGTGGGCGGAGGGCGTTGGCACCTCCATCCACGCCGGGCTGGCCGCGCTGGCTCGCTGCCCCGACATCGAGGGCGTCGTGCTCGGGCTCGCCGACCAGCCATTCGTGACGGCGCCCGTCGTCGAGCGCCTGGTGACCCGGTGGCGGCGCTCGGGCAAGGCGATCGCGGCGTCACGCTACGCAGGCACGGTCGGGGTGCCCGCCTGCTTCTCGCCCGCGGGCTTGCCGTGGCTTGCGGCCCTGTCGCCGGACCAGGGCTGCAAGCGCGTGATCCTCGAGCACCTCGACGACGCGGTGCTCGAGGACTGCCCGGAAGCCGTGGCCGACGTCGACACCCCCGGTGAGTACGAGTTGCTGATCGGCGCACGCGTCGAGACGCGCGTCCTGCCGTAGACGACCCACGTCTCGGGCCTCGCCGGCAGCGCCGGGACGACATCGGCTTCCTGGGACGAATCTGACAGCTTCGTCAGGAACTCTTCAGGTGCATCCGGGGACGAAACTTGCCTACGATGCGTCCTCATGACACTCCCAAGGGCTCTCTCCACGTTGCTCTTCGTGTGCCTGTCGGTGGCTGCGGCCCAGGCACAGACATCGCTCTCGGGCCAGGTGACCGACCAACTCGGCGGCGCCGTCCCGGGGGCCACCGTCACCGTGACTGCTCAGGGCAGTGCCGCCAAGACGGTCCAGACCGGGCCAGACGGGCGGTTCACCGTTGCCGGCGTGCCGCCCGGGGCCAACGTGGTCGCCGTCGACGCATCCGGCTTCCAGCGTTGGACGCGCACGGTCGAGGTCGGCTCGTCGCCGGCGACGGTGGACGTCGTACTGCCCATTCCCGGCGTCTCCGAGTCGGTGGCGGTCACTGCGCCGCGGCTCGAGGAGGAACTGCCGCAGGAGATCGAGCGGACGGGCGTCCGGGTGCAGACCATCACGAGCGCGCAGATCGAGAACGGCGGCTTCTACGACGTCGCCCAGGTGCTGCAGTCGCTCGTGCCCGGGATGTTCCTGACGCCGAAAGCCGGGCCGTTCGACTACGTCGACGTGTCGCTGCAGGGCTCGCGCACCAACGAGATCCTGTGGCTCGTCGACGGCGTGCGGATCAGCAACCGCCTCTACAACGGCACCACGCCGCTCGACACCATTCCAGCCAGTATGATCGAGCGGGTGGAGGTGATCGAAGGCGGCCAGGGCCTCTTCTACGGCACGCAGGCCGTGGCCGGTGCCGTCAACGTCGTGACCAAGTCGTTCGCCGACGCCGCGGGCGGGCGCGTGCAGGGTGGCTTCGACACCAACCGTGGCGGCCACATCAACCTGTTCGGCCGGCGCGCCGCCGGTGCGCACCGGTTCGTCGGCTTTGCGTCGAAGGACGAGGCCAAGGGATACCGGTCGTTCCCGGAGACCCAGTACCAGGCGAGCACGACCGACCGGAACCGCAGCTACGACGTGCTGTCGATCGGCGGCAAGTACGCGTACGACTTCACGAAGGCGGCGCGGTTCAGCGCGATGGTGCAGCGGAACGACGTGCAGCTGGACAACCTGCGCCCAGGCCGGTCGGGCGCGACGCACGTCGGCGGCCTCTCCGCCGGCTACAACGAACGGGCCGAGCACATCTTCAGCGCGAAGCTCGACTACGACCCGCGTCCCGATGCGCACCTGTTCTTCAAGAGCTACTACCACCAGTGGGACTCGCACTTCACCGAGCGGCGGAACGTCGCCAGCGCGCCGGGCACCGTGCAGGTGTCGAGCGACGCCGCCTTCTGGGGATTCAAGGACGTGGGCGCCAACGTCCTCGCGCGGCTCACGCCGCACAAGGGCTTCGAGTACTTCGCCGGCTACGACTTCCAGAACTACCGAGGGCGCGACGACGTGCTGCTCATCGCGCCCAACGCCGAGACCGTGCACGCGATGTTCGGGCAGATCCGCACCACGCGCGAGCTGTTCGACCGGGCGACCTTCGCGCTGGGCACGCGCGTCAACGCCCCCAGTAACTCGAAGAGCGCCACCGTGTGGAACGCCAGCTCGCAGTACGACTTCGACAAGGGCGTGTTCGCCCGGGGCACGGTCGGCACGTCGTTCCGCTACCCGGACGCCTACGAGCTGTTCGCGGTGGATCCCGACTGCTGCTTCGGCAACCCGAACCTCGAGCCCGAGCGCAGCACCAACCTGAACGTGTCGGTCGGCCGCCGGGCCTCGACTGGCAGCGCCAGCTACTCGGTGGAAGGCATCTTCTTCTACCGTCGCGTGACCAACCTGATTGTCGACGTCGACGGCGGCCCGAACGGGGCGACGATCACGGCCAATCAGCCCGACGTCGTGCGCGTGCGCGGCTTCTCGCTGGTCGGCTCCTCGACGCTGTCGCCGGCGGTCAACGCCTCGCTGAGCTACACCTACAACAGCTCCGAGCGCACCAACACGCTGGCGGGCGGCTACACGACGCTGACGGGCATTCCGTCGAACCAGATCGACGCGTCACTCGACGTGCACCCGGTGCGAAAGCCGTTCGGCGTCACGCTGACGGCCATTGGCGTCGGCCGTGTCACCGACCGGGTGGCCACCTTCGGCGCGGTGCCGCGAGATCAGTACCTCGTCGTGGACCTGGCCGGGCGCTACTTCCTCGACTCGCATCGCCGGCACCGTATCAACCTGCGGCTCGAGAACCTGTTCGACGAGGTCTACGCGACGCGTCAGGGCCGTAACTTCGTCGACGGCGCGCCCACGCCGTTCCTCGTGCGGTATCTCGGCGTGCCGCGGACGTTCCACCTGTCCTACTCGCTGGGGTTCTAGCGGGGGAGTGGCAGGGCTCGATGCGCCGGCTCCTCGACTGGCGGGCGTGGCTGGTCTACACGCACCGGTGGCTCGGCATCGCCGGGTGCGTGCTCTTCGTGGCGTGGTTCGCGTCGGGCGTCGTGATGATGTACGCCCGCATGCCGAGCCTCGCGGCCGAGGAGCGGCTGGCCCGCGTCGGCCCACTCGACCTGTCGGGCGCCCGCGTCGAGCCGTTGGCGGCGGTGGACGCGGCGGGCTTCGCGCCCGTCTCGATTCGCGTCGGCATGATGCGCGAGCGGCCGGTCTACCGCCTGCACGCTGGCCGGCAGTGGGCCACCGTCTACGCCGATACCGGCGAGGTGCTTCCACCGCTCGCCGCTGACGATGCCGTGGCCGTGGTGCGCGGGTTCGTGCCCGCGCACGCCGGCACCGCCCGCCACGACGCGCGCCTCGAGGAGCCCGACCAGTGGACGCTCAGCAGCGCGCTGCGTCCGCTCTTTCCCCTGCACCGCGTCGCGCTCGGTGACGAGGCGGGCACCGACGTCTATGTGTCGGCCCGCACCGGTGAGCCCGTGATGAAGACGACGCGCCGCGAGCGCGTCTGGGGATACCTGGGGGCCGTGGTGCACTGGCTCTACTTCACGCCCCTCCGCCGCAACACGGGCCTCTGGGTGGATCTCGTCGTCTGGCTGTCACTGGCCGGCACGGTGATGTGCTCGACCGGGCTCGTGTGGGGCCTGTGGCGCTTCTCGCCGTCGGCCCGCTTCCGCCTGTGCCGGGTGCCGTCGCACTCGCCGTACCAGGGCCTGATGAAGTGGCACCACTACGCCGGGTTGCTGTTCGGGCTCACGACGACCACCTGGATCTTCAGCGGCCTCATGTCGATGACGCCGTGGGACTGGAGCCCGGGCCACACGCCGACGCGGGCCCAGGTCGACGCGGTGTCCGGTGGTCCGCTGCGGGTGGAGGCGGTGACGCTCGACCGGATCCGCCGCGTCCTGACGGCCCTCTCGCCGGCCTTCGCGCCGAAGGAAGTCGAGGTGGCGCAGTTCGCGGGCGCGCCGTTCGCCGTGGCCTATCGGCCGCCCGACGACGTGCGCCAGCTGGCGTGGCTCAACACCGACCTGCCGGCCTTCGTGGAGCCGGCCACGCTCGAGCACCGGCTCGTGTGGGTGGAAGAGCCCGAGCGCGGCCTCTTCACGCGCTTCGCCGACGACGCCGTGGAGCAGGCCGCACGGCGGGCGATGCCCGGCGCGGCCATCGCCGACGCGGCCTGGCTGCGCTCTTACGACGACTACTACTACGACCGAACGGGCACGCTGGCGCTGCCGGTGCTGCGCGTGCGGTTTCGAGACGCCGTCGACACCTGGCTCTACCTCGACCCGTTCAAGGGCGCGGTGGTGCGCAAGGAGGAGCAGCGCACCCGCCTCGAGCGGTGGCTCTATCATGGGCTCCACAGCCTGGACTTCCCGGCGCTCTACTTCCGCCGGCCGCTGTGGGACATCGTGCTGGTGGTGCTGAGCATCGGCGGCATCGTGTCGTCGGCGACGACGCTGGTGCCGGCCTGGCGCCGGCTGATGCGGCACCTGCGGCGGCTCACGGGCCGGTCCGCGCACGCCCCGTCGCGCTGACGCGCACCCTGGCGGGCCGTGGGGCGCGCCACCTGGCCTGGAGCCGTCCCGCCCAGGCCTGGCCGCGGCCGACCTGTGGCATCATCTGGCCCCGGAGGCCATCGATGATCACACGCCTTGCCGCAGTCCTCGGCGCGCTGGCCCTGCTGGCCGGATCGTCCGCCCGGGCCCACCACTCCTTCGTCGCCGAGTACGACGAGAAGCAGCCCGTCAAGGTCACCGGCACGGTCTCGAAGGTGGAGTGGATGAACCCGCACATCTGGTTCTACGTGGACGTCAAGGACGAGCGGGGCGCCGTGACCACATGGGGGTTCTCGGGGGCGCCGCCCGGCGTGCTGCAGCGGCGCGGCATTCCCCGGAGTTCGATCAAGGTCGGCGACGTGATCGTGGTCGAAGGCTTTCGCGCCCGCGACGGGTCGAACAACGCGTCGGGCGGCAGCGTGACCTTCGCGGACGGTCGCCGCGTGTTCACCGCGTCCAACGAGGACGCGCGGCCCAAGTGACTGACGCAGGCAGGCCGGCGTGGTCCGGCGGGAGAGGAGCGGCAGCGATGCGCAGGCACGTCCCGGCGGCTCTGGTGATGGCGGCACTGTCGGCGTGGCTCGCGGTGCCGGGCGCAGACGTGCGCGCGCAGTCGGCCCGGCCGGCGGCGCCCGGCGTGCCGCGGCTCGCCGACGGCAAGCCGGACTTCTCTGGCATGTGGGACAACCCGAAGCCGGTCAAGGGCGGCGGCGGGGCGGCCACCGTATTCGACAAGGCCGACATGGCGCCGTTTGCGCCCGGGGGCGAGGCGCTCTTCTACGAGCCCCGTACCGGCGACCCACGCCACGACGAGCCACGCGCCTTCTGCATGCCGTCGGGCTTCCCGTCGGCCTTCCTGGGGCCGTACCCGATCCAGTTCGTGCAGACGCCGCAGATGCTCGTGATGTCGACGGAGTTCATGAACGTCACGCGGTTCATCCCGCTCGACGGCCGGCCGCACCGGGCCGACATGGAGCCGACCTTCTACGGCGACCCGGTGGGCCACTGGGAGGGCGACACGCTCGTGATCGACTCGCGCAATTACAAGCGCTGGTCGCTCGACGACTGGTACTACCAGAACCCCAAGGAGTACCGGATGCACAGCGAGGCGTTCCACACCATCGAGCGCCTGACGCGTGTGGACGCCGACACCATCCGGTACGACTTCACGGTCGACGACCCGAAGGTCTTCTCGCGGCCGTGGACGGCGCGCTGGCAGATGAAGCGCCAGCGCGAGTGGGACAAGACCGGCCTCTACGAGATGGTCTGCAACGAGAACAACCGCTGCGAAGGGGGCAACTGCCGCAAGTAGGCCGCGGGGCGTCACCCGGCCGAGGGCCGTGTGGCACAATCGGCGGTTGATGCGTCCCCTCGATGGAGTCACCGTCGTCGCCGTCGAGCAGGCGGTGGCGGCCCCGTTCGCCAGCCGCCAGCTCGCCGACCTCGGCGCCCGTGTCATCAAGATCGAACGCCCAGGCGTGGGCGACTTCGCGCGCGGCTACGACCGCACGGTCAAGGGCCTGGCCAGCCACTTCGTCTGGATCAATCGTTCGAAGGAGTCGCTGACGCTGGATCTCAAGGCCCCCGAAGGCGCCGACGTGCTGCGGCGCCTGCTGGCCCGCGCGGACGTCTTCCTGCACAACCTCGCCCCGGGCGCGATGACGCGACTGGGCTTCGGCTCGGCTGCACTGCGCCAGGCGCATCCGCGGCTGATTGCGTGCGAGCTGTCCGGCTACGGCACCTCGGGTCCCTACCGCGACAAGAAGGCCTACGACCTGCTCGTGCAGAGCGAGGCCGGGCTCGTGTCGATCACCGGCACGCCCGACACCCCGTCGAAGGTGGGTGTGTCGATTGCGGACATCGCCGCCGGCATGTACGCCTTCTCGGGCATCCTGGCCGCGCTGCTGCGCCGCCACCAGACCGGCGAAGGGGCCGCGCTCGACATCTCGATGTTCGAGTCGCTCGGCGAGTGGATGGGCTACGCCGCCTACTACAGCGGCTATGGCGGCTCGCCGTTGCCGCGCACGGGCGCCACGCACGCGGCGATCGCTCCGTACGGGCCTTACACGGCCGGTGACGGCAAGGTCGTGTATCTGGGGCTGCAGAACGAGCGCGAGTGGGCGCGCTTCTGCGACGAGATACTCGGCCGGCCCGACCTGGCGACCGACGCGCGCTTCGGCTCCAACGCGGACCGCGTGGCCAACCGATCCGCGATGGACGCGGTGATCACCGCCGCGCTGGCCGACTTGACGGCCGAGCAGGTAACGGCGCGGCTCGAGTCTGCCGGCATCGCCAACGCGCGGATGAACACCGTGCAGGAGTTCCTCGATCACCCGCAGCTCGCGGCGCGCGACCGGTGGCGCGAGGTGGCGTCGCCGGCCGGCCCAATTCGCGCGCTCGTGCCGCCGTTCAACCTCGACGGCGACGAGCCACGCATGGATCCGATCCCTGCCCTGGGCGAGCACACCGACGCCATCCTGGGCGAACTGGGGTTCGACGCCGCCACCGTCCAGGCGTGGCGCCGCGCGGGGATCGTCTAGGCGGCTACAGGCACTTCAGCACTCGTCCGCTCGCGCCCCGGGTGAGCGTGTAGCGGCCGAGGTCCCGCGATCCGTCCAACAGCCGTACGTCGAGCGACATCGATCGGCCGTCGACCCGGCCCACGTAGCGCGCAGGCTGGACCACCACGACCTCGTCGACGCGGATCGGCCCGCCGTGCTCCTGCACGTACGTGCCGGCGGCGTCGAACGCGCCGCCGGCGAGCCTGATCGGCCCGGCGAGCGTTCCGTGCGCGCAGTCGAACTCGATGGTCGCGTCCGTGGAACTCACCGTCAGCGTCACGTGCTCACCACCCCAGACGCCCGGGGCGAGCAGGCCGTCCGGCGCAGCCGGCGAACCGCCGCAGGCGGAGAGGATCGTCGATGTCGCCAGGGCGCAGGCGAGCGCGCGGCGCGCCGCGCCGGAGAACGACCAATCCCGTCGTGCGGACATCATTTTGGTAACCGGCAGGCCGCCGGGCACTCACGCCACATCAGTATCTCGCACGATCCGGGCCGCGCGCGCGGGTGGCAGCGTCCTTGCGGATCATCCGCCAGCCTCGTGCGCCAAGGCGCCCCGGGGACGTGGAGGAGGATGCGATGCGTCGAACCATGTGCGCTGCGATGGTGTGCCTGCTGGTGGGTTCGGCCTCCGCGTGGGCGGACAACGGCCGGGGCCGCGGCCGAGGCGGCAAGCACGATCGGGATGACGGGCAGCGGGCCGTTCGCGTCGTCGACGGGCGCGATACGCAGGTGGCCGTCCACGTGGTCTTCACCAACGCCGACACCCGCGTCATCCACGAGCATTACCGCCCGCGGTACCGCAACCTGCCGCCCGGGCTCCAGAAGAAGTACGCCAGAACCGGACAACTGCCTCCTGGGTGGCAGAAGAAGATGGAGCCGTTCCCGCCGGACCTGGAGCGCCGCATGGTCGTCCTGCCGGCCGACTACCGGCGCGGCGTCATCGACGGCACGGCCGTGATCTACAACCCGCGCACGCGCGTCATCGTCGACGCGACCGTGTTGTTCTGAACGCCGCCCGGCGCCCCGCGGCGACGCCGTTCGCCGCCGCTGCCAACCCATGGCATGCTTGACACTGTATATGCAGTGATATACATATACGCAGTCATGCAGCCGAGCGTGTTCCAGGCGCTGGCCGATCCGAGCCGCCTGCAGATCGTCGAGGCGCTGCTCGCCGGTGAGTGCGCGGTCAACGACATCGTGGCGCGGATGGAGATCCACCAGTCCGGCGTCTCCCGTCATCTGCGCATCCTCGAAGATGCGGGTTTCGTCACCGTCAGGCCCGATGGGCAGCGCCGGCTCTACTCGCTGCGGCCCGAGCCCTTCCGCGAGCTCGACGCCTGGGTGACGCAGTACCGCACCCTGTGGGAGGGGCGCCTCGACGCCTTCGGCGCGGCCCTCGAACGACGGCAACGGGCGCGCGCGGCGGCGCGCCGCACGCGGAGGCGATCATGAGCGACCAATCCACGCCGGGTCCGTCCAGTCCACGCAGGCGCATCACGCTCGAGCGCACCTACCGCGCCGACATCCAGGACGTCTGGGATCTCTGGACGACCAAGGAGGGCATCGAGTCGTGGTGGGGGCCCGGCGGCTTCAAGGTCACGGTCCGGAAGATGGACCTGCGCCCTGGCGGCGAGCTGCACTACGACATGACGGCCGTGGACCCGCCGCAGGTCGAGTTCATGAGGAAGGCGGGCATGCCGCTCAGCCATCCGGCCCGCCTCACCTACACGGAGATCGACCTGCCGCGGCGCCTGGCCTACCTGCACCTGGCGGACTTCATCCCCGGGATCGACCCCTACGACGTCGCCACCGTCGTCGAGCTGGAGCAGGAGGGCAAGACCGTCCGAATGCGCCTGTCGTTCGACGCGATGCACAACGACGAGTGGACCCAGCGCGCCACGATGGGCTGGACGGAGGAAGTGGGCAAGCTCGGCGCGCTGATCGAGGCGCGCTTCGGGGGGCGGACGTGAGCGCGGCCGACGGCGTGCCGCGCGCCAGGGCGACACGCGGCCGCAGTGTGCTGGCCGTGGCGGCCGGTTTCGTGCTCACAGCCGCCCTGTCGGTGGCTGCCGACGCCGCGATGCACGCGACGGGTGTCTTTCCGCCGGCCGGGCAGCCGATGCGCGACGGGTTGTTCGTCTGGGCGAGCGCGTACCGGCTGGCCTTCACCGTGCTCGGCGGCTATCTCACCGCGCGGTTGGCGCCGCGCGCGCCGATGGGCCATGCGCTGGTGCTGGCCGCGATCGGCGTCGCCGCGGCGACCGCCGGCGCTGTCGCCACCTGGGACCAGGGGCCCGAGTTCGGGCCCAGGTGGTACCCGATCCTGCTCGTCGTCACCGCGCTGCCGACCGTGTGGGCCGGCGCCAGGCTGGCGACGCCCGCGACGCCACGGAGGCCGTGATGAGCGAATTCACCGTCACCCATGCCGCGCAGTTGCGCCAGCACTACCCCGAGCCGTTCGAGCGGTCCGTGCTGAAGTCACTGCCGGCGCTGGACCACCACATGCGCGCCTTCATTGCACTCTCGCCGTTCGTCGTGATCGGCAGCGCTGGCGAGGGCGGCGCGGACGTGACGCCGCGCGGCGACGCGCCCGGCTTCGTGCGGACGCCGGATGACCGCACGCTGCTCATCCCCGACTGGCCCGGCAACAACCGCCTCGACACGCTGGCCAACGTCGTGGCCAACCCCGAGGTCGGGTTGCTGTTCATGGTGCCGGGGGTCGACGAGACGCTGCGCGTCAACGGCACGGCGGTGGTGTCGGTGGACCCGGCGCTGCTGCAGCGCTGGGACGTGGGTGGCAAGCACCCGAAGTCCGCGCTGGTCGTCACCGTGCGTGAGGCGTTCCTGCACTGTGCCAAGGCGCTCATCCGCTCGAAGCTGTGGAAGGGCGATCACGCGATCGAGCGCGACCGCCTGCCGTCGTACGCGCAGATGCTCAGGGACCAGATTCCGGCACGCGCCGCGGAGAACATCGAGGCGGCCGTGGCCGACAGCTACAAGACGCGCCTCTACTGATTCAGCCGCGCGGCAGCTCGCGGTCCAGGAAGGCCTGCACGTCGGACCCGAGTCGCTCGTGGAAGGCCGCGCGGTCGAAGCCCGGAGGGTCCTGTGACGGCGAAAACGTCGGGCTGACCATCGACGCGGGGAACGGGCTCAGGAACGAGTAGTGCCCGGCCTTCGGCACCACGACGTGGGTGAGCCGATTGGGCGACGGCAGGCCCCGCTCGACGATCTGGCCGAACCACGCGGGGGCATGGCCGTCCTGCTCGCCGGTGAACATCAGCACCGGCACCCGCACCGAGCTCAGCGCGCCCGGGGCCTTGAACCACGGCGTCGCGGGCGCCAGCAGCACCAGCGCCTTCACGCGAGGATCCTGGGCCACCGGCACCGGGTGCTCCCGACCGTCCGGCGACTCGTTCGGGAATGACGTCGGGGTGCCGCCGGCCAGGGCCAGGGCCGTGTAGCCCCCGAGCGAGTGCCCCATCACGGCCGCCGAGTCCGGCACGAGGCTCGCCCCGAAGCCCTCCGCGCCGAACGCCCAGTCGAGCACCACCCGCACGTGTCGTGGACGGTTGGCCAGGATCGTGGCGGTGCCCGCGAGCGCATTGTCGTTCCGGTTGTTGCGCGGGTGCTCCAGCATCACCACCACGTACCCGTGCCGGGCCAGACGGCTCGTCACGGTGCGACACAGCAGGTGGGAACTGCCCGTCCCGTGCGAGTGCACGACCAGCGGAAAGCGCCCCTCGGCGATCGGGGCGCCCATCGCCACGTCCAGCGTGTACGGGCCCATGGCCACCGGCGCCTCGGGCGCGTGGCTGGGATACATCGCCAGCAGACGGATGGTTTCGCCGCCGGCGGCGTCGACGACCTCGGCGTTCCGCGCGCCCACGGTGTACTCCGTCACGGGAATCGCTCCGAGCCCGGCTACGACACCGACCAGCCGCCGTCGACCGGCAAGGCGGTGCCCGTGATGTCGGCGCCTGCGGGGCCGCACAGGAACGCGATGAGGTCGGCCACGTGCTCAGCCGGGATGAAGCGCCCGGTGGGTTGCTTGGTCGAGAGGAACCGGCGCTCGGCCTCGTCGCGCGTGAGGTGGTCCGCCGCCATCAGCGCGCGGACCGTCGCCTCGTGCACGGGCGTCTCGGTGGTGCCGGGGCACACGGCGTTGCAGGTGATGCCGTCGGCGATCGCCTCCATCGCGATCGCGCGCGTCAGGCCGATGAGCGCCGTCTTCGTGGTCACGTAGCCCACGCGATTGGCTGCACCCTTGAGCCCGTAGATCGACGACACGTTGACGATGCGGCCCCACTGGTTCCGCTTCATGCCCGGTATCGCCAGCCGGATCGTGTGGAAGGCCGAGGACAGGTTGACGGCGATGGCCGCATCCCAGGCCTCGACACCGAACTGCTCGACCGGGGCCGCGTGCCGCACCACGGCGTTGTTGACGAGCACGTCGACCGAGCCGAACTCGGCCAGCACCTCGCGCATCATCGCGTCGATCTCGTCCGGGTGCCGAAGGTCGGCCCCGATGAAGAGCGTCCGGACGCCGTGGTCGCGCTCGAGCCGCTGCCGCACGGCCGCGACGTCGGCCTCGGTGCCGAGGCCGTTCAGCACGACGTGGCACCCGGCGGACGCCAGCCGTTCGGCCGTGGCCAGGCCGAGGCCCTGCGTGGAGCCGGTGATGAGCGCGCACTTGCCGTGGAGGGAATCGGTCATGCCTGGGGTGCGATGCATACGAGGACGAGGGCCTTCGTCACCCGTATGGTAGTCCGCGCCGAACCTCGGATCGAGTAGGATGACCGACGGCTCGGCGGTCCAACGCTCCGGAGATGGCTCCGGAGCATGCTACCGGCCCATGTCGTCCGAGAGGCATACGAAGCATGACCGAACTCAAGTCTGGGACAGACGTTCTGTTCGTGTTGTTGGGCGCCATCATGGTGCTGGCGATGCATGGAGGCTTCGCGTTCCTCGAACTGGGAACGGTCAGAGCCAAGAACCAGGTGAACGCGCTCGTCAAGATCCTGGTGGACTTCGCCGTCTCGACCCTCGCCTACTTCTTCATCGGTTACACGCTGGCCTACGGCGTCAACTTCTTCGGCAGCGCATCCACCCTGGCCGCGGGCAACGGCCTCGGACTCGTCAAGTTCTTCTTCCTGCTGACGTTCGCCGCGGCGGTGCCGGCCATCGTGTCGGGCGGCATCGCCGAGCGCATGCGGTTCTGGCCGCAGGTGTGCGGCTCGTTCCTGCTGGTGGCCTTCGTGTATCCGATCTTCGAGGGCATCGCCTGGAACGGCCGCTTCGGCGTGCAGGCGTGGCTCGAGGGCGCCACGGGCGCCGTGTTCCACGACTTCGCCGGGTCCGTGGTGGTGCACGCCGTGGGCGGGTGGATCGGGCTCGCCACGGTGCTGCTCGTCGGGGCCCGGAGCGGCCGCTACTCGGCCGACGGCCGTGTCAGCGCGCACCCGCCGTCGAGCATCCCCTTCCTCGCGCTCGGCGCCTGGATGCTCAGCGTCGGCTGGTTTGGCTTCAACGTCATGTCGGCCCAGGACATTGCGAAGATCAGCGGCCTGGTGGCCGTGAACTCGCTGATGGCGATGGTGGGCGGCACGATCGTCGCGTTGATCGTGGGACGCAACGACCCCGGATTCGTCCACAACGGCCCGCTGGCGGGGCTCGTCGCCGTGTGCGCCGGTTCCGACCTGATGCACCCGATTGGCGCGCTCGTCACCGGCAGCGTGGCCGGGGGCCTCTTCGTCTACATGTTCACGCTGACGCAGAACCGCTGGAAGCTGGACGACGTGCTGGGCGTGTGGCCCCTGCACGGCCTCTGCGGCGCCTGGGGCGGCATCGCCTGCGGCATCTTCGGGGCGCAGGCGCTCGGGGGGCTGGGCGGCGTGACGCTGGCGTCGCAGACGATCGGCACGGTGATGGCGGTGGGCATTGCGATGGCGGGCGGCACGGTCGTCTACGGCGCCGTGAAGCTCGTGATGCCCCTCCGCCTGACGGCCGAGGAGGAATTCGACGGCGCCGACCTGTCGATTCACCAGATCACGGCGACGCCCGAGAGCGACTGGTAGGCCGCGTCAGGCACGAAGGCGGCGGGTCGACGATGGAGCCGAGGCTTCAGCGGCTCGCCGCCAGCACGGGCAGAATGTCCCGTCCGATCAGGTCGAGCAGCTCCCGGCGATAGCTTTGCCGCTCGTCGTCCGTCGCCGTGGAGGAGGTGGCGACCACCACGGCCTGCAGCTCGTCGAACACCAGCACATACTGCCCACCGTAGCCCCAGGCGTAGCAGGCGCGGTGGCCGCCCACCTCGTCGATCCACCAGCCGTAGCCGTACTCACGCCCGGCGTCGAAGCGCGAGACCGTCCGGGGCACGCACGACGCGGCGACCCAGGCCGACGGCACCACCTGGCGGTCGCGCACGCGGCCACCCGTCAGCCACAGCTCGCCGAGCGCCACCATCTGCCGAGGCGTCAGCAGCATGTCGTTGCCGCCGAAGTAGATGCCCTGCGGGTCGCGTGGCCACGGCGCCAGCGTGATGCCGAGCGGGGCGGCCAGCGCCTTCTGCGCGAACTGCCACGTGCTCGACCCGGTAGCCTTGGTCAGGATGGCCGACAGCAGGTGCGTGCTGCCCGTGCTGTACTGCATCGTCGTGCCGGGGTCGGCCAGCAGCCGGCGGGTGAGCACGAACCGCACCCAGTTGGGGCTCGTCACCCATGCGCCATAGTTGCGGTTGCTGGTCGTTTCGAGGCCCGACCGCATGGTCAGCAGGTCTTCGACGGTGATCGCGGCCTTGCGCGGGTCCGGATCGCGCCGCAATTCGGGGAACCACGTGCTGACCGGCTGCCGCACGTCCCCGATCAGCGTCCGGTCGATGGCGACGCCGACGAGCGCCGAGATGACGCTCTTCGACGCCGACTTGATGTTGGCCAGTTTGCGGGCCGTGACGCCCCGTGCGTAGTGCTCGAGGACGACGTCCCCGCGCTGGCTCACCAGCAGACTGTGGAGCCGCGTCAGTCTGCGCGCGCCGTCGACGGCGGCCGCGAAGCGCGCGGGCGGCTGGGCGCCCTGGGCCATGGGCCCGGCGGCAGTGCCGAGCAGGCAGACGACGAGGGCGAGGGCGGTGGCGGTGGGCACGCGCGGCACGGGGCGATCGTAGCGCGACTGCCGGCGGCCAGGCTCCCGTGCTCGGGCGCGTCGTCGCTGGGGCGATTGGTGGCGCCGGGGTGTTGTATCGTACGGCCTCCAACGTTCAGGAGCACAGGATGGCCGTCAAACAAGGGTGGACCGGGCGCGTGTACGAGGACTTCGAGGTGGGCGACATCTATCCCCACCCGCTGGGGCGCACGGTGCTGCCAGTGGACAACAGCTGGTTCACGCTGCTGACGCAGAACGTGAACCCCATTCACTTCGACGCGCACTACGCCTCGCAGACCGAGTTCAAGCGGCCGCTCGTGGACTCGACGTTCACGCTCGCGCTCGTCACGGGTCAGTCGACCATCGACCTGTCCTTCAACGTGATGGCCAACCTGGGGTGGGACGAGGTGCGGCTGCCGAACCCGCTCTTCGAGGGCGACACCGTCTACTCGCGCAGCGAGGTGCTCGAGAAGCGCGAGTCGAAGTCGCGCCCCAACGTGGGCATCGTCACGGTGAAGACCGTCGGCTTCAAGGAAGACGGCACCGTCGTCATCGAGTTCAAGCGCACCTTCATGGTGTACAAGCGCGGCCACGTGCCCAGCTCGTCCACCGGCCGCATTCCGGAGCCCAAGCTCTCGCCCAAGCCCAAGGCATGAGCGTGCGCGACCTCGACGTGGCGGTGCTGCGCGACGCGGTGGCGCGCCTGCTCGTCGAGGCCAACTACGTGATTCCGCCGGACGTGCTGGCCGCGCTGCGCGCGGCGGCCGCCCGCGAGGCCTCGCCGCTGGCGCGCCAGACGCTCGAGCACCTCGTCCGCAACTACGAGATTGCCGCCGTGGAGCGCGTGCCGGTGTGCCAGGACAGCGGCGTCACCGTCGTCTTTCTCGAAACGGGACAGGACGTGCACTGGGTGGGCGGCTCGGTGGCGCAGGCCGTGGACGACGGCATCCGGGCCGGCACCACGCAGGGCTACCTGCGCACGTCGGTGATCGGCGACCCGACGCGCCGTCTCAAGATGCTGGGCGAGCCGGCCGGTGTGCTGCACGTGGACCTTGTGCCCGGCGACCGCGTGCGGCTCACGGTGGCGTCGAAGGGCTTTGGCGGCGAGAACATGAGCGCCCTGCGCATGCTGGTGCCGGCAGACGGCATGGCCGGCGTGGCCGACGTCGTCGTCGACACCGTGGACCGGGCTGGCGCCAACGCGTGCCCGCCCGTCATCGTGGGCGTGGGCATTGGCGGCACCTTCGAGACAGCGGCCGCGCTGGCCAAGAAGGCCGTGTTCCGGCCGCTCACGGAGCGCAACCGCCGTCCCGATCTCGCGGCATTCGAGCAAGAGCTGCTGGAGCGCGTGAACCGCCTGGGCATCGGCGCGCAGGGATTCGGCGGCACCGAGACGGCGCTGGCCGTCAATGTGGAGGTGCATCCCACGCACATCGCTGGCCTGCCCGTGGCCGTGAACCTGGGCTGCCATTCCACGCGGCGGATGACGGTGGAGTTGTGACGGCGTCGTGGGCGTGACGGCATGGCGGGCGTGACGGCATGGCGGGCGTGACGGCGATCGACGGCAGGGGAGGGTGGCCCCGCGAGGCGCTGGACCGGCTCACAGCCGGTGACGCCGTGGAATTGACAGGCCGTGTCCTGACGCTGCGCGATGCGAGCGCGGCGCGCCTGGCGAAGGCAATCGGCGCGGGCGAGCCGCTGCCCGTACCCCTCGACGGGCAGATTCTCTATGCCGTCGGCCCGTCGCCTGCGAAGCCGGGGCAGGTGGTGGGCTCGGCGGGGCCCACGACGACGGCGCGGATGGCGCGCTACCTGCCCGCGCTCTTCTCGGCCGGCGTGCGCGCCATCATCGGCAAGGGCGAACTGCACGGGGACGAGGCCGCGCCGTTTGCCGCGCACGGCGCGCTGTACTTGGCGGCCGTCGGCGGGCTGGGCGCGCTGCTCGCCAGGCGCATCACGGCGGCGTCGGTCGTGGCCTACGACGACCTCGGCCCCGAAGCTCTCTTCGCCTTCGACATCGACGCGTTTCCGGCCGTGGTGATCATCGACCGCGAGGGGCGCAACTACCACGAAACGGCGCGTGCGGCGTGGCGCCGCGTGTAGGGCCGACGGCCATGCGGCCCTCTCACGTACCGCGCGGCCGTGGAACTGCCGCGAGCATGTCCAGTGGACTTCGGGCCGGGTTCCTCAGGTCCTTCACCACGTGCGTGTAGACCATCGTGGTCTCGACGTTGGCGTGACCCAGGTACTCCTGGATCTGGCGGATGTCGACGGCCACCTTGACGGCCTTCTGGATGACGGACTCGTGGACGTGATGACGACGGAAGAGACCCGCGCGAGGGTCGGTGGATAGCGACCGGCTGGGGAACACCCAGAACCAGCCCCACTCGCGGCCCGCGTTCGGATACTTCCGTTCGAGCGACTCCGGCAGCCACACCCCAGCCAGCCATCAGCCGTGCCGTCCCACGCGTGCCGGCGAGCAGGGCCGCCGTTTCCGGGACGCTCAGCACTGCGGCTGTGACGTATGGCTGGGGGCCGCCCTCCGCCGCCAGGTACTCGAAGAACCGCCGCACCCAGTCGGCGTAGCTGCACTCGGTGCGATACGAGTAATGCCGTGTGCGGAGCCGGGCCCGCAGGTGCTGCAGGGCGGCCAGCGGGTCGGTGCGACCCTGCTCGTCGCTGACTGCGCATTGGGGCAACGCATGCCAGTCCTGGCGGTTGAGAAAGTTGACGAAGTAGATCCGCAATGCCTGCTCGGCCTGATGGACCTGCCAGTCTTGCCAGCGCCCCGTTCGTTCCTGGTCTTCGCAGAATCTGCGTACCTGGTCGGCCAGCGGCTCGTCTGTTGCTTCACGCGTCAGAAACAGGCGTACCCAACGTACGCAGTACGGTGCGGCGTTGGGGCGCACCAAGCGGCCCTTGAGCAGGAACTCCCCGAACCGCTGGAGCGACGCTTCCAGTTCGCGCATGCGAAGGCTTGTCCCTTCGAGAGCAAGGACGAAGCCAGCGGTGCTGCCAGCAAAGGCCGCACGCCGCCAACGCAGTCAATTCCCGGCTTAGGCCGCATGCCGCCTAACCAGGGAGAGGGGGCCGGCGAAACCCCGTCGGCGTACCGCTGACAGGGTTGGGGTTACTGAGCAGAGGGGGCATAATCGCCCCGGGGTGGGTGGTCTCTTGGCGGGCTGGCCGGGTAGAGGAATGGGTTCGGGTCCAGCAAAGGCCGCATTCCACCTATACAACGTTAGCCAGACAAGACAATGGTCGTACTACGTCGAACCCGAAAACTGAGTGCATCCCTTCCGGAGTCTGGCGGCCTTCAGCCAACGTCAGACACAGCACTGGGCGACTGGTACGTCAATCGGCTCGTCGTTGATCGACGACCGTTGCTGCTGCTGGTCAGTTCAGCCACGCTGCTCCCCATATTGATTCCCGCACGAGACGTACGGAGCCTTCCGGACCGCCTTGCCGGAATAGTGGACGCGCGACTCCAACGGTGCGGCATCGACGCCGCCGTCATCAAGGCCGAGATTTCTGCGATGTCGTCGGTAGTGGTGGCCTCCACGGTGGACCGATCGGCCCTTGGCATCTTGGTGGACCTCGCCAAGAGCGTGCCGTTCCACTTGGAGCCGGGGCAATGGAACGAACGCACACTCCCGGCGGTCGAGGCTCGTCTCGCTGAAACGCCCTGCTACGCGTCGGGGCCTGACAGCCGGGTCATCTTTCCTGAACGAAAGGCTCCAGAGGCACTGATGTCGAAATGGCTGGCTAACCTGCCGCTGCAGCCGACAAGCGGCCGGCCTGTACACTGAGCCGCTCGCGGCTGAGCGGCACACGTTAGGCGGACAGGACGGCGTGACCGGCCCGAGGAGCATGAACAGAAGCACTCCTGCGGCTCGACGTTGGGGCCGCCAATCCCGACCGATCTGCACCGGTAAGAGGAGCAGCCATGAACCGTCGAGTGACACGTCTCCTGGCGGTCGTGATTCTGAGTGTCACCCCTGCCCAGATCAGGTCAACCGCCGCGGCCGGCGCCCAGCGATCTGCACTGCACGGCCAGTTACCTGAAGGCTGGGGAATCCCCGACGCAGGTGCCGGGTCGGTGCCGGAGGCCTACGAGGTAGGTGTGGACCGAATGGTGAAGCGTAGCGGGAACGCGAGCGCCTACATCAAAGCCGTTGCGGAGGCGCCGCGGGGTTTCATGGCGCTAACACAGGGGTTTCAAGCGGGACGGTACCACGGGAGGCGCCTGAGGTTCGCGGTATACATCAGGACACAGGGAGTGACTGGCCGAGCGGGTCTATGGGTTCAGATCGGCGGGGGCGGCGGGACGGTAGGCTTCGACAACATGTCGAACCGTCCAGTGAAGGGCACAACGGACTGGGCGCCGCACGAAGTTGTTCTCGACGTGCCCGAGAACGCCGTCGCCATCGCCTTTGGATTTCTCTTGTCCGGACCTGGCCAAGCGTGGGTCGATGACATGAGTGTCGACGTGGTCGAGCCGGACGTGCCGGTCACCAACATGACGAACACGAATCGAACGAATCCAGCCAATGTCGACGCCCAGACCAGAGCACTGGCGAACATCCCGACACAACCGGAAAACCTCGGTTTCGAGAGGCTGAGCCCCTGATAAGACCTTTCAGGGTGGGGGGCGACTGCATGCCAAGTGGGTGCCGCCGAACAGGCGCTTGCAGCCGACGCCGCGTTGTGCGGGTGTGAGGCGCCGCGGCTGAAGCGGCTACGTTAGGCTGCTCGACCACGAATCTTCGGAATCAGCAACTTGGCCACATCCCGCGGGCTTCCACCAAGTTGAAACAGCGCCTTCAGCAAGAGATCCGTACTGACGGTGCGGTCGGCCGCCTCCATCTTGGCCACGCGCGACTGGCTGGACCCGAGGCGTTCGGCCACTTGGAGTTGGGTTAGTCCGAGACGCTCGCGCCGTTGGCGCACGCTGGCAGCGAGGGCCAGCTTCACTTCGACGAATTGGCGCTCCTCGGGCGAGAGTCCGAGGAAGTCCCCGGCTTCGCCGACGACCCACCCGGCCCGTTCAAGCTTCCGGCGTCTATCCACGCGCACGACGTGCTCCCTTCTGGCCCTGCATCACCCGCTGGAAGTCGGCGAGTCGCTTCTGGCATTCGGCGATGACGGACTTCGGCGTCCCGGCCGTCTTCTTTGCGAAGACGTCAAGAATCACGATCGCCTCGGCATGCAGGTGGTACATGATTCGCCACGTGACCGAACGGTCGACGATGCGCAATTCATGGCAGGCCGCTCCCAGGCTCGGCATCGGCCGGGGAATGGGGCAGGCCCAAGCTCTCGCCACGCTGCAGGCGCCGCAGGAGGAACCCGGCCTCGACTCTGGCCGCTTGGCCCAATGGCGGCGTTGTGACGGCCCCGCGCAACCAGACCAGTGGTTTGTCGCTCGGGCTCATCACATTGGAGTATATGTCACATCAGACATACTTGCAAGCGCAGCCTAACATCGCTTGCAGCCGTCGGCGGCCGGCGCCACAATGGGCCGCCGCGGCTGAAGCCGGGCGTCAGGCCTCTCGAACGGGCTCGGCGGCATGGCGGGGTCGGAGGACGAATGAGCAAGGCTTGGCTTGGCGTGACGGCGGCCGTGGTGATCGCGCTGAGCGTTTCAAGTGCAGCGCAAGAGCCATCCGGGCCACTCACGATCGCGCGACAGGGAAGCTTCTTTGTCGGCGGTCGCGAGTTGCGGTCGGAGGCACTGTCAACTCGACCGGCTTGGCCAACGAGTGGCACCGTTACCGTCGACCAAGTGTATGTCCGGTATCAGATACCGGTAAGCGCCAGGGGCGTGTCGCTCGTGCTGGTGCATGGCTGCTGTCTCACCGGGAAGACCTGGGAGACGACGCCAGATGGCCGCATGGGGTGGGATGAGTATCTCGTTCGTAGAGGTTATCCCGTGTACGTGATCGATCAGGCCTCTCGGGGACGGTCGGCCTCCGACGCGACGGCAATCGCGAGCGTTACACTCGGCAAGACGCCTACCGACCGGCTTCCATCGACGATTTGGGCAAGTCGCGAGGCGGCGTGGGACGTCTTTCGCTTCGGGCCCGAGTACTCGAAGACCTACCCTGGCCTGCGCTTTCCAGTCGCAAGCCTCACGGAGTTCTGGAAGCAGATGGTGCCCGACTGGAACACGTCCTTGCCGACACCGAACCCTTCGGTCGTCGCGCTTTCTGAATTGGCCATTCGGCTGGGCCGTACGGTGCTCGTGAGTCACTCACAGTCCGGTATCTACCCGTTCCAGGTTGTCGACTTGAATTCCCAAGGCATCGCCGCCATCGTCTCGATCGAACCAGCGGCCTGTCCGGATGTGAGTGCCGCCAAGGGCTACACGAGCGTACCGGCGTTGGTCCTGTGGGGCGACTACGTGGAATCGTCCCCTCGCTGGGGACCGAGGCTGAAAGCGTGCCGGGATTTCGGCGAGGCAGTCAACAGGCTGGGCGGGAGTGTTAGCCAACTCGTGCTTCCTGACATTGGTATTCGTGGCAACTCACACATGCTGATGCAGGACACCAACAACCTTGAGGTCGCCGACCGAGTGCTCGCGTGGCTCCGGAGCCGCGTTGAGGGAGAGGGCCGCAATTGATCCCCAAGGCCTAACGTGGCATGCAGCCGACAGCGCGTGAACTCGTCCGGCGCTGCAGCTGATGCCTCACGTTAGACCGCAAAGGCGACAACGACAATGATGGACTCTCAAGGACCAGAAAAGAACGACGCGCGCGTTCGTGTGGTTGCATCTCTGGGACTCGTCATCGGTGCGGTGCTCGGCATTGCAGGCACGTTTGCACCCTCGGCTTCGCTCCGCGGGCTTGCCTGGGGAGTGGACGGCACCTCGCTCATTGTGGCGTCTGCGTTGCTTGCCGTTCATCACTGGCGCCGCGGGAACGAGGTCGCGGCGGCGGGAGTCCTGGTGTTTGTCGCCGGGGAGACCTTGATCGTCTCTGGCTCAGCCATGACTCTTGAGGCCAGTGCCCCGTCGTTCGGGGCCGGCGTCAGCCTTTGGGCTGCGTCGCTGGTGCTCGTCAGCACGTCCCGGACTCTGCCCGTGCTCGTCCGGGGCACTGGATTCATCGCCGCACTGCTCTTTGGAGTCGTGGCAGTCCAGATCTTCACGGGCGTGGCGTTGACTCCGCTCTCCGAGCCACTGCCGTTCTTCGCGTACCCCTTCTTGGCGGCGACGTTGGTCGGATGGGCGTGGGAGCACTATCGACGTGCCGCCTGACGTGGGCACGGCCATCCTCACAAGGGCAGGCGCCGGGAGAAGGCGGAGATGAGGCCACGCCTGACGATTCAACTGGTGACCGCGGCGTTCTGCGTCTGCGCGGCCGTGCCCACAGTCCGTGCGCATCACAGCCATGCGACGTTCTACGATCCGTGCAAGAGCCTCACGCTGCAGGGCCGCATCGAACACATCGAATGGCAGGCGCCTCACGTTCTCTTCGACCTGAAACTCGACGACGGTGCCACGTTTCACGCCGAATGGATCTCCTTGCGGGAAGTGACGAACCGCCTCGGCGCCAGCTCGGCGCAGGAGGCGTTGACTCTCGACGCGCACGTCGTGGTCACGGGCAATGTGTTGCGCGACGCCGCGCAGATTCGCGCCAGGTACCCTGAGTACAAGGGGGACTCCCGGGGCCCGAACCTCGTCGACGTGTCCCGAATTCGCCGTGTGGACAACAGTTGGAGCTGGCAGACGGACAGTCCGCCGGCCTGCAAGAGCCAGTAGGGCGTGACACGCCGCGCGGAGGACGTCATGGGGTGGTGTCGTTGGCGCACACTCGTTGCAGCGACGTTCGTCGCCATCGTTGCGGTGGGCGTCAGCATCGTTGCGGCGTCTCGCCAGCTGCCGGTCCCCGGCTCCTCCTATCGTCTCCTCGTCGGCTGGCCCCAGGTGCCCGCCTCAGTGTCGATGGGGTGGGTATCCTGGCTCGACGTCGACTCGACGGGCCTTTTGTACGTGTTCCGTCGCTGCCCAATCCAGTGCTCGAATGGGACGCATCCGGCCGGCGACGATCCGGCCGCCAGCGTGCTGCTGTTCGACTCGGCGGGCATGTACCTCCGCGAATGGGAGCCGCGATCCGGTGGTCGAGCGAAGGAGGCCCATGGCTTCCATGTCGACCGGAGCGGGTTCATCTGGACGACAGACGTGCAACTACACGTCGTCAGGAAATACCAGGCGGATGGGACGTTGCTGATGACGCTCGGCAAGGTCGGCGTGTCGGGCGACACCCCGGAGACCTTTGACCAGCCAACCAACGTGCTGGTTGCGTCGGACGACAGCGTGTTCGTCACCGATGGGTACGGCAATCAGCGGGTGGTGAAGTTCACCAAGGAGGGCCAGTTCGTCAAGGCGTGGGGGCGAAAGGGGACGGGCCCAGGGGAGTTTCGGATTCCCCATGGCATTGCCGAGGACCGCAGCGGTCGCATCATCGTTGCTGATCGATGTGGACTGGCCGAGACCCGGTGCACGGACGGCCGCGTGCAGTTCTTCGATCGCGATGGCACGTACCTGACACAGTGGAGGCCGCCGGGTGGGGTGTTCGCGCCGCAGGCCGTGGCCGTGGACGCGGCCGATCGCCTCTACGTCGACGACACGCTGAACGCAAAGGTCTGGATTCTGGATGCCAAGTCGGTCAGCGTCATCGAGACGGTCGACGGTGCGTCAGGTCACGGAATGGCCGTGAGTGCGACGGGTGATGACATCTACGTGACCGGATCGGCCGCGGGCGTTCGCCGCTACAGTCGCACCGATCGGTCGGCACGATAGAGGGACGGCCGTCCAATCACAGCGTCGGGCCGGGCCCAGCGTGCGCCGGTCCAGAAGACAATGACTCCGATGAGAAAGCTCAAACTCACCGAACACATCTCGCTGGACGGCGTGGTTCAGGTTTCCGGCGAAGACGAGTTTCCCTACAGCGACTGGACGGCGCCCTATCGCACCCCTGCGGGCCGCGACGCCATCATGGCCGCGCATGGCGAGTGCTGCTTGGCCGTCGCACCTACGACAGCTGGTCGGGCTTCTGGCCGAAGGCGCCGAGCAGTCCGATCGTGGACCGCTTCAATGCGGCAACGAAGTTCGTTGCGACGCACCGTCCCGACAGCCTCGAATGGGGCCCGTGCGAGGCCGTTGGGCCGGACCTCGTCGAGGGCGTTCGCCGCATCAAGTCGCAGGATGGCCCGGACCTCATCCTGTCGGGCAGCTCCACGTTGACGTCGCCGCTGCTCGAACACGGCCTCGCGGACGAGGTGCTGCTGGTCGTGTATCCGGTCCTGTTGGGAACGGGGAAGCGCTTCTTTGCGCCGGGAACGCCGCCACGCGCGTTCGAGCTCGTCAGCTCGACCGCGATGCCGTCCGGCGTCATCTTCAGCACGTATAGAGTGGCCGGGCCCTTGAAGGCCGGATAGGCCTGGAATTGGAGATGTCACTCGTCCAGTCGGCCGGCGCACGTCTTGCCGTCTTCGAAGAAGGTACGACCGGGAACGCGATCCTGCTTCTCCACGGCGGGCCAGGAGTGCCGGACTACCTGGCAGACGTCTCCGCCATCCTCGCGGCGAAGCACCGCGTCATCCGTTTCGATCAGCGAGGCACGGGCCGATCGCCCTGCGACTCGGGCCGGTACGCGCTGGACGACTACGTCGGCGACGTGGACGCCGTTCGGCGTGCCTGCGGACTCGAGCGGGTGGCGGTGTTCGGACACTCGTGGGGCGGCATAGTGGCACAGCTGTACGCGGCACGGCATCCGGATCGTGTGGCGAAGCTGTGCCTGTGCAGCTCGAGCATCGGGCTCGGCAGCGACTGGAAGGCGATGGAACGCGCGGTGATGGCCCACAATCGACGCCGCAGTGGGCTCACGGGCTTCATGCGTCTGGGCCTGGATCAGGGGCTGGCGCTGTTGCCCGGGCGTCCGGGCGATCGCGCAGCCGGGCGGATGATGGCGCGCGTGTGGCGCAACTATTTCGACCCGCCGGAGAGTGCCCCGGCTCCATCTCCGGAGTGGCTGGCGGGTGTCCACAGTCAGCCGATGTTCGCCACCCGTCGAGCGGCCCTCTCCGCCAGCGCGAGCGACCTGTCCTGGCGGGCCACGGTGCCGGTGCTCATCACCTTCGGCGAGCACGACATCTACGGCGACACCACGGGCCGGCTGATCGCTCGCTTCCCGGACGCCAAGGTCGTCGTCATTCCGAGGGCTGGGCACGTGCCCTGGCTGCAGAATCGGCCAGCCTTCGTCGAGGCGATCGGCACGTTCTTCGACGCGGACGTCTGGTAGCGGCCGTACGCCGCGTCGAGTTCGAGCCGAACGGCCCAGAGGGGATGATGGCACCGATCGCAGTGCAGACGCGCGCCGCTGGTGCCCCGCGATTGCGCTCGAACCGTGGCTCCTGTAGAAGGGAACGATGAGCCCGACGATTCGCCCGGCCGGACCCGCGGACGTGCCCGTCATCCTCGACCTGATCAAGGGCCTGGCCGAGTACGAGCGGATGCTCGATCTGGTCGAGGTGACCGAGGACCGGCTCCGGCGTTCGCTGTTCCCGGAGGACGGCACCGCGCCGCACGCGCACTGCGTGCTGGCTTGGGCGGACGGTCGGCCGGTGGGCTTCGCGCTCTATTTCTTCAACTACTCGACGTTCCTGGGGAAGCCGGGGCTGTATCTCGAGGACCTGTTCGTGAAGCCCGAGTACCGCGGGCGCGGCCACGGCAAGGCCCTGCTGGTGCACCTGGCCCGGCTCGCCAATCAGCTCGGATGCGGGCGGATGGAGTGGTCGGTGCTGGACTGGAACGCACCGGCCATCGCGTTCTACGAGTCGATGGGGGCTACCCGGTTGCGCGAGTGGCAGATCTGCCGGCTCAGTGGAGAGGCGCTGGCGCGCTTTCGCTGAGGACCATGGCCCCGAGGGGCCCGTTGCGTCACGGCGCGGCTCAGGGCCGCGAGTAGCGCATCGGTGGCAGGGCGTCGGCCGGCGCGATCTCCAGGCGGTCCGCGAGTGCCGGCGGAATCTCCACCGCGCGCATGGCGCCGCCGTCGAACGTCACGCACGCGACGACCAGCGTGCCCCGCGCGACCTCCTCGCGTGCCTCGGCCTCGGCCACTCGGTGGAAGCGGAAGGCGTAGCTGACCGTGCGGCGCGTCCTGCCCTTGACGAGCAGCTGGATCTCCACCTCGTCGTCGAAGCGAAGGGGCCTGAGGAAATCGCAGTCCGCGTGGACGCGCGGCCAGCCGAGGGGCGGGTCGGCGTCGGTCATGATGGCGCGGAAGCCGAGCGACTTGACGAACTCGTGCTCCACGGCTTCCATGAACCGGAAGTAGTTGGAGAAGTGCATGATGCCCGCCATGTCCGTATCGACGAAGGCAACCCGGCGGCGCGCGGTGAACTCGAACGGCATGCAAGCCCCGGCCGCGGCGGCGCGGCGTAGTGCGTTCAAAACCTCACGTCCGACCCGCGTCGGACGCGCCCGTCAGTCGACGCGGACGACCCAGTCCTCGAGGCCGGGCCCGGCCGCGGGATAGCGGCGCAGCACGTCGGGATCGTGGCCGGGGATGACGTGGTCCAGCGAATCGGCGAGGCGCTTGATGGTGGAGTAGCCCTCCAGCGTCTCGGCCACGCTGTAGGTGACCGGAAACACGCGGCCCTCGTTGATGTGACCGTAGAGGTGCGTGGCGTCCGACGCCAGCACCACGTGGCCGCGCCGCGTCTTCACGCGCAGGCACTGCAGGCCCTTGGAGTGGCCGCCGACGTGGTGCACCGTGAGGCCAGGGGCCAGCTGGTCGGTGCCGTCGTGAAAGGTCACGCGGTCCGCGAACACCTTCTGCACCATGGAGGTCACGTCCTCCACCTCGAACGGGACGCGGATGTGCGCGTGGCACATGCACCGGCCGGTCGAGTACGCCATCTCCACGTCCTGCAGGTGGTAGCGTGCCCGTGGAAACAGGTCGTGGTTGCCCGCGTGGTCGTAGTGCAGGTGGCTGATGATGACGTTGGGCACCTCGTCGGGCTTGGTGCCGAGCGCCGTCAGGCCCTCCTCGATCGGGTGCGTGATGTGCCGCTTGCGCTTGGCCGCCATCGCCTGGTCGAACCCCGTGTCGAGCAGCCAGGTCCCCGCGGGGCCCTTGATCAGCCAGACGAAGTAGGCGAGTGGCTGCAGGACGTCGTGCAGATCGCCGCCCAGGAAGTTCTCGTGCGAGCGCCGGTCGTGGTGGCCGTACTTGACGGCGTAGATCTCGTGGACGTCGTTCACGCTGCTACTTGACCTCGAACTCCCGGCCGCGCGTCTCGGGGCCGAGCCAGATCACCATGGCCATGATGCCAGACAGCACCATCGCCGCGCTCATCGCGTCGACCACCTTGAAGCCGCGGTCCTGCAGCGCACCCAGGATCACCGGCATCAGGGCGCCGATGGCGGCCGCCGCGTGGTACGCGAAGCCGGCGCCCACCCCGCGGACCTCGGTGGGGAAGCGCTCGTTGCTGTAGGCCGGCGCCATGCCCCAGATGCCCATGCCGAAGAAGCCCATCATCATCGCGCCCAGGAAGAGCAGGGGCGCCGTGGTGGCGTGCAGGTAGAACGGCAACGACAGAATGCCGAGCACGACCGTACAGGTGGCGGCGCCTCGGCGCCCCAGGCGCCCTTCCGACAGGCGGCCCCAGAAGGCGGTGCCGGCGATGGCCGCCAGGTTGAAGGCGGTCAGATACGGCAGCACCGGACGGCCCGCGTCGCGCAGGAACGTGGGATACCAGAAGTTCACCGAGTAGTAGATGCACATGAACGCGCCGACCACGAGCGACGTCTGGATGGTCGTGCCGATCATGTCCGCCTTGAAGATGCGGCCGACCGAGAGGCTGGGGCCCGCAGCCATCTTGCCCTGCGCCTTCAGCGTCTGCTGCGCCAGCCACACCGGGCTCTCGGGCACGTTCTTGCGGATCCACAGCGTGAAGAGGGCGGGGATGATGCACACCCAGAACATCGCACGCCACGCGAAGTCGTAGTTGGAGCCGAAGAACGGGTAGATGAACTGGAAGGCCGCCGCGGCCAGCAGGTACCCCCAGTACCAGCCGCCCAGCAGCAGGCCCGACACGAGCCCGCGGAGCTTGGTGGGCCAGTGCTCCATCACGAGCGGCATGCCGGCGGCCCACTCCCCGCCCATGCCCAGGCCGAAGAGCGCCCGGAGGCCGAAGAGCATCGCGTACGACGTGGAGAACCCGCTCAGGAACGCGAACAGCGAGAACCACAGCACCGACAGCAGCAGCGGCAGCTTCCGGCCGTACTTGTCGGCCATGGTGCCCGCCACCGTCCCTCCGATCAGGCGCATGAACAGCGTCACCGTGCCCAGCGCGCCGGCGAGCGCCCGGTCGACGGTGAAACTCTTCTGGATGTCGATGACGATGAACGTGAGGATGTTGAAGTCGAACGAATCGACGATCCAGCCCAGGAAGACCGCCCAGAAGGCCCTCCACTGGTCCCTCGTGACCTGGCGATACCAGGGACCGTTCGCCTCCGCGGCAGCGGCGGCGGCAACTTCGGGCTCGAGCTGGGTGTGCACGGCTTTGGATTCTAGTGGCCGCCTGGGAAATTGTCGACGTACCCAAGTTCGGGGATTGCCGGGCCTCTCGCTATTGACCCGGGGCTGCCGCCCGGTCTCTACTCACCCCCTGGGGGGAGAAGTGATGTCTCGCTGGGTCTGGACCGGGATGGTCGTCGTGGTCACCGCGGTGGTGGCGTCGGCGCAGCACGGGTACACGCGTGCAGAGGTGGAGAACGGGGCGCGCCTGTATCAGGCGAGCTGTGCGACGTGCCATGGGCCGAAGGGAGACACCGTCCGCGGGGTGACGTTGTTCAGCGGCCGGTACCGCCGGGCCACCACCGACGACGAGCTGGTGCGCCTCATCATCAACGGCATCCCCAACACCTCGATGCCGCCCAACAAGTACTCCGACACCGAGGCCGGGATGATCGTCGCCTACATGCGCGGCATCGCGGCCGGCGACACCGTGTCGATGACGCCCGGCGACGCGGCCCGGGGCAAGGCCCTGTTCGCGGGCAAGGGCAAGTGCGCGTCGTGCCACAACGAGGGTTCGCGCATGGCCCCGGTGCTCGACGACGTCGGGGCGATCCGCCCGCCGCTCGAGCTCGAGCGCGCGCTGCTCGACCCGAGCGCAGACCTCCACACCGACTACCGGTTCGTGCGCGCCGTCGCGAAGGACGGTACGGTCGTCACGGGACGCCTGCTGAACCAGAGCACCTTCTCGGTGCAGATCCTCGACGCGAACGAGCGGCTCCGCGCGTTCCAGAAATCGGACCTCAAGGAATTCGTGATCATGCAGACCTCGCAGATGCCGACGTTCCGCGGCACGCTCGACACGCAGGAGGTGGCCGACGTGGTCGCCTACCTGACCACGCTGCGGGGGACGCGATGATCCGCCGCGCGGTCGTCGTGGGGCTGGTGGCGCTGGCCGGCGTGTCGCTGGAGGCCCAGGTCACCTTCGAGCGGATTCTGCGGTCGCAGGCCGAGCCCCACAACTGGCTCACGTATGGCGGCAACGTGCAGAGCCACCGCCACTCGCCGCTGACGCAGGTCACGCCGGCCAACGTCAAGAACCTGGAGCTGCAGTGGGTGTTCCAGGCGCTGTCGCTCGAGAAGTTCGAGGCGACGCCGATCGTCGTCGACGGCGTGCTGTATACCGTGCAGGCGCCCAACGACATCGTGGCCATCGACGCCACGACGGGCCGCACGTTCTGGACCTACACCTATCAGGCTTCGTCCCAGGCGTCGCGGCCGTGCTGCGGGCGCGTCAACCGCGGCCTGGCCATCCTGGGCGACCGGCTGTTCATGGGCACCATCGACGGGCACCTGCTGGCCGTCGACGCCAAGAGCGGCCGGCTGCTGTGGAACGTGGCCGTGCAGGGGGCGCGGCCCGAGGCGGGCTACAACTTCACGGTGGCGCCGCTCGTCGTGAAGGACAAGATTCTGATTGGGCCGGCCGGCGCCGACTTCGGCATCCGCGGCTTCCTGGCCGCCTTCGACCCGGGCACCGGCAAGGAGATCTGGCGCTTCAACACCGTGCCGGGGCCCGGGGAGCCCGGCAACGAGTCGTGGGCCGGGCAGTCGTGGCGCACGGGCGGAGCGTCGATCTGGACGACCGGCTCCTACGATCCGGAGCTGAACCTGACGTACTGGGGCACGGGCAACCCCGGCCCCGACTTCAACGGCGACAACCGCGCCGGCGACAACCTGTACAGCGACTCCGTGATCGCGCTCGACGCCGACACCGGCAAGCTCCGGTGGCACTTCCAGTTCACGCCCCGCGACCTGTGGGACTACGATTCGACGCAGGTGCCGGTGCTGGCCGACATCCCCTGGCAGGGCCGCACGCGCAAGGTGATGATCTGGGCCAACCGCAACGGCTTCCTCTACGTGCTCGACCGGACGAGCGGGGAGTTCCTGTCGGGCAAGACCTTCACCAAGGTCACCTGGACGTCGGGCCTGGATGCCAAGGGCCGGCCGCAGAACATGGTGAAGACGACGCCCGAGGGCTTGCAGGTGTACCCGCACTTCGCCGGCGCCACCAACTGGTACTCGCCGTCGTACAGCCCGCGCACGGGCCTGTTCTACTTCTCGGCGTGGATGGACAGCTCCGCCTTCTTCACGCTGCGGCCCGCCGAATACGTTGAGGGTCGTGCGTTTCTCGGCGCCTTCCCCACCGGCACGTCGCTCAGCATCAACGGCACCCAGGTGAACCGCCGGTTGCCGAACGAGGGCACGGGCGCGGTGCTCGCCTACGATCCGCGGACCGGTGAGCGGAAATGGGCGTTCGCGATGAGCGACATCACCGACGCCGGCGTGCTGACGACCGCGTCGGATCTGCTGTTCTCGGGCGGGCGTGAGGGCTTCTTCTATGCCCTCGACGCGCGCACGGGGGCCTTGCTGTGGAAGAGCGCCGTCGGCGGCATCGTGCAGGCGGCACCAATGACCTACGCAGTCAACGGACGGCAGTACGTGGCAATCGCTGCGGGCAACTCGCTGTACGCTTACGCGCTGCGCCCGTAGCGGCGCGAGGAGACGACGCATGGATCAGACGAGGACCGGCGTGGAACGGCGGATGTTCCTGGCGGCCGCCGCAACCGGGCTGGCCGCGGGCGCGGCGGCCGCAAGCGCATTGTGGCCCACCGAGGCCGGCGCGCAGGCGGCGCAGACCGACGTGGAGAAGGCCAACCTGAAGACCGTCACCGACTTCTGCGCCGCGTGGGCCACGAAGGACTTTGCGAAGATCCTGCCCTTCCTGGCCGACGACGCCGTCTACCGGATGAGCGAGACGACGCCCGCCGTGACCGGCCACGCCGGCGTTCGGGAGCGGCTGGGCTCGTGGCTCGTCAGCTCCGACAGCATCGAGTTCAAGATTCTCGAGTCGCGTGCGATGGGCCCGATCGTCATCAACCACCGGATCGACACGTTCGCGTCGGCCACGCGGCCGTTGACGTGGGAAGGCACCGGCGTCTTCTTCGTCAAGGACGGGAAGATCAAGGAGTGGTTCGACTACACCATCCGCACGATCCGTCGGCCCCCGCCGGCGTAGCGTCCGCGCACCGAGGTCCTATCCATGATCGAACGTCGCCACTTCCTCGCGGCTCTTCCGGCGCTGGCCATGGCCCCGCGCCTCTGGGCCCAGTCGCCTGCTCCCGCGCTCCGCGTGCGGGGCCTCAGTCAGCTCACGCTGACCGTGTCCGACCTCGCGCGCTCCCTGAAGTTCTACCAGGACCTGCTCGGCCTGCCCGTGCAGGCCCGCCAGCCCGGGATGGCCCTGCTGCGCGTCGGGGCCGGACCCCAGTTCGTCGCGCTGAAACAGGCCGCAACCGGTGAGGCACCGAGCATCAGCGCGTTCGGCATGGGCGTCGAGGGCTTCTCGGTGGAACGGGCCCAGCAGGTGGTCACCCAGCTCGGGGCGACCGCAACCCGCTCTGGGCCGACGCTCTTCGTCACGGACCCGAGCGGCGTCGTCTTTCAGCTGCACGACGTGTCGTACTGCGGCGGCTCGGGCGCCCTCGGCAACGTCTGCAACGCCGTGGAGGCGTCGCCGTCGAAGGGCCTGTTCGCGACGCGCGACCTGAGCCACTTCACGATTCGCGTGACGGATCAGGCCAAGACCGTCGCGTTCCTGCGCGATCTCGTCGGGATGCCGGTGCAGGCGATGCAGGCGGCCGCGCCGGCGTACGGCATCGGCCCAGGGGTTCACTTCCTGATGTTCATTCCGTCGGGCCCGGGGCGCGGTGGTGCTGGCACGCCGGCGCCGACCTCGCGGATCGATCACGCCTGTCTCTCGATCGACGGCTTCAAGCCGGACGCGGTCACCAAGGCGCTCGTGGGGTTCGGCATGACGTCGCGGCCGGCCGCCTCACGCGATCCGCTGGTGACCTACATCTCGCTCCGGATGCCGGACCGGGGAGGGGCCGAGGGCGGAACCCCGGAGCTGTACTTCACCGACCCGGACGGCCTGCCGATTCAGCTGCAGGACCCCGCGTATTGCGGGGGCGGCGGGTTCCTCGGCGAGGTCTGCCCGGCACCCTGAGGGCGGCCGTCGCGCTATCGGCCCTCGCTCGGGGCGCGTGGCGCGACGGTGGTACGCGCGTCAGATGCCCGTGATCTGCACGTGCGCGCCGTCGGGGTCGTCGACGTAGAACCCGTACTCCAGGTTCTCCTTCGGGGTCAGGCCCATGCCCTGGAGCTCGCGGGTCACGGCCTCTTTGTTGAAGTTCTCGACGCCGATGGCGAAGTGGTCGATCGTCCCTGCCGGCGGTTCCACGCGCAGTGACACCAGCACCTTGTCGATGCCGAGGCGCGCGATCTTGTTCGGCTTGTCCTCGTTGAGCACCTTCAGGCCGAACACGCGGTTGTAGAACTCCTGCGACCGCGCCATGTCCTTCACGAGCACGGACGTGTGGTTGATGCTGCCGGCCCGCAGCGACGCGGCGCCCGCGGTGGTCGACGCGCCCGCGCCGGCCGCGGCGAGCGCCGCCAGCGTGCGGACGAGATCGCGGCGGGTCATCGCGCCGCGCTCGAAGCGGCCGACCAGGTCGTTGATGAGTGGTTCCATGAGGTGCCCCTTCACAGAAAGAGGCCGACCCTCGGGGTCGGCCTCGGTGTTTCATGGCGTTGGAACGCCGGCCCAGGTCAGTGCGTGGCCACCGTGGTGGCGCGCGGCCCCTCCACCGTGTACGTGAAGAACCCGATCATCATCTCTTCCCACGTCTGGTCGCCCCAGCGGACGGTGGCCGCCGGGTCGGGGTTCGCCTTGTTCGCCGGCGAGTTGTCGAAGTGGGCGCTCACGTGGAGCTTGGAGCCCTTCGGCAGCGAGAGCGGTTCGGCCAGCCAGTAGTCCGTCTGCCAGCCGAAGTCGAACTTCGGCACGCGCAGCACGATCTCCTTCCGTCCGTCGGGATAGATGGCCGTGTACGTCATGTCCTTGCCGCGCAGGTGCATGTGCGGGTGCATCGTCCACACCTTCACGTCGTCCGAGAAGGTCGCCTCGGACGCCACCTCGTGGTTCGCGGCGCCGGGCGGGATGGCGAAGACGGGGTTGGCGATCGTGCCCGTGCGGATCTCCCGCTGCGGGGGCTGCTTTGCGAAGATCAGGCCGAGCCTCGAGCGGTCGAGCCCCGGCGTGCCGTTGGTCGAGTAGTGCACCTGGAACACGAGGGTCGACCCGGCGGGGATCCGCTTGGCCATGCCGGGCAGGTACACGGGGGCGTCCTCGCCGACGGCCCAGTTCACGAGCATCTGGTCGCCGGTGCGCGTGGCGGCCGCCGGGGCTGGCTGCGTCCCCGCTGCCGGCCGCTGCGCGACGGCCTGTACGCCAGGCGCCGGCGCTTGCCCGGCCGCCAGAATCGGCCGGATGGACACGACGTTCGGGCGGCGGACCGGTGTCGCCTCCTTCACGTACACGATGATGTGGTGCACGTGGGCCTTGTCGCCGGCCCGCACCTCGCCGGCCTGCATCCAGCGGTCCTCGGTGAAGTTCGTCGGCACCTCGAAGTACTGGTAGTCCACGGCTCCCCGAGCCGGCACGGGGAACGCCTCGGCCATCTCGAAGACCTGATCGGGCTTGCCGATCTGCCAGCCCTCCGCGAATTCGGGCGGCTTCGGCGTGATGGCGGGGTCGCCTTCGCGGGCCCCCGTGTTCGCCCACTGGACGATGGTGTCGATCTCGAGCTGGGTCAGCGAGAGGTTGTTGCGGAAATGCCCGTAGTCGCGGTCCGCGTGCCACGGCGGCATCACGCGGTTCGCCACCTTCTCGCGGATGGCGCTGGCCCACGGCCGCACTTCCTTGAACGACATCAGCGACATCGGGGCCACCTCGCCGGGGCGATGGCAGCTGACGCACTTCGCGTAGAAGATCGGCGCGATGTCGCGGCTGAACGTCGGCGCGCCCTGCTGTGCCGGGGCCGCCTGCGGGGCGGCATCGCCGCTGACGATTGCCGCGGACGCAACCCAGGCCGAGGCGAGGACACCGAGGAGCCGGAGGGATCCGCGTGCTGTCAGACGCATTTGCTACTCCACGCCGAAGGCCAGCAGGACGTTACCGGGCCTGCCGCCCAGGGCTCCGTATCCCGAGTTGACGAAGACCATGCCGTCGACGACGGTGGGCCCCGGCCCGGTGATCGACGCGCCGCGGGCCGGCACGCCGTTCACGGTTTCGAAGTCGCGGTTGCTGTCGAACGTCCAGACGACTGCGCCCGTGTCGGCCGAGAACGCGCGCAGCGCGCCGTCGTTCGAGCCGGAGAAGACGATACCAGGAATCACGGTCAGCGCAGCCAGCTGCGCCGGGTTGCAGCTGCGGCCCGCCACGCAGACCGCCGGGGGCGGCGGGGCCACCCAAACCCGCTCGCCGGTGGCCAGATTCACGGCGTGGAGGCCGCCCGGCTGTGGCTGGGTGATGTCCGAGACGGCGAAGTACGCGTGCCGGCCGTCCACGGCCGAGCCCCACTCGACGCCTCCGAGCAGGCCGCCCGGGCTCGCGCGGTACTCCCACAGGCTGGCGCCCTCGCGGTCGGGGTCCATCGCGTATGTCTGGCCCGACTTCTGGCCGATCACGATGACCGTGCGGCCGCCCGGCAGCGCCGCGAGCATTGGCGGGCTGCCGAAGTCGTGGTCGGGCCCGACCTGCTCGGGGCAGTTGGTGTTGCCGGCGCGGCAGTTGTTGACGTAGACGTCGCCCGCGGTTGCCTGACGCACCCATTGGATGGCGCCCGTCGCGAGGTCGAGCGCCACGACGGCATCGCTGGTCGCGGCGGCGGGAGCGCTGTAGGCATTGCCCGTCGCCACATAGACGCGGCGCCGCACGGGGTCGATGGTCGGCGACGACCAGATGCCCGCGCCCGACGGCCCCCACAGCGGGACGCCGGCGCCGTTCGTGCCGAGCCGGACCAGCGGATCCGTGATCATGAAGGTCTTCCAGATCACGGCGCCCGAGGCGGCATCGAGCGCTGACACGCTGCCCCGGAACGTGCAGCAGCCGTACTGCGGGTCCGCGCCCTGGGCTTCCTCGTACGACGACACCGGCACGTACACGCGGCCGTCGTGCAGCGCCGGCGTGCCGGTGATGCGGGCGAGCGGGTGTTCCTCGACCTTCCGCGACCAGATCGCGCGGCCGGTCTGCGCGTCGAGCGCGTAGACGGTGGCCGCGGTGTCGGCGAAGTAGACGACGCCGGGTGCGTTGCCGATGCCGGGCCCAATCGTCAGCGCCGTGCGGACACCGCCCCCGGCCGCAAACGTCCAGCGGATGCAGCCCGTCTTCGCGTCGAGCGCGTACACCGTACCGTTCTGGCTGCCGACGAACAGCCACCCGTTCGCCACGGTGGGCTGCGACCACGCCACCGACGCGTCGGGGAAGCCGAAGGCCCACTTCAATTTCAGCTTCGGCACGTCGGTTGGTGTGAGGCGGGCCTGCGCCGAGGGCTGAACGCGCGTGTTCGCGTTGTCCGGGCTCCAGCCGGTCCACCGCGGCGCCTGCGGCGAGTCGTGGTACGGCGCAGAGGCGCGGCAGCGTCCGAGCGTCGACCCGGCCACGTCGCCCGTCATCGCCTTGCCGGTGACGTATTCGGCCACGGCGCGCCGCTCGGCCCCACTCAGTCGCGATCCTTGCGCCCGCATCGCACCCGTCATCAGGCTTTCGACGACGGCCTGGGGCGAGCGCGACTTCAGCAGGTCGAGCCCCGGCGCGCGCTGGTCGCCGCCGGTGTGGCAGGCGGCGCACGCGCGCTGGAACACCTGCAATCCATCAGCGGTCTGTGCCTGTGCGGCCGCCGAGCACAGCATCCAGGCCGTCAGCAGGAACGCGGCGGAGAAGGTGTCGCGACGGACGTGGCTCACGCGCGCCTCTGCTATCTTGCGGACGTCGGCGCCAGCCGCTTCAGCTCTTCGAACCAGTTCAGCGTCACGGAGATGCTGTTGTTCGTGCTGTCGGCCTCGCCGACGTTACCGGTGCCCAGGCCGAGGACGCGACCGTCCGGCAGCACGTCGTAGCCGCGGATGCCCACGGACAGGATCCCCGGCCTCGGCGCCTCGGGCCGGTCGATCGGCGTCCCGAACGACACGGATGGTTGCGTGGTCACCTCCACGGCCACCAACGGCCTGGACACCGCCGGAATGTAGAAGATCCGCCGCCCGTCCGGAGACCACGCCGGGTGGAAGTCGATGAGTTGCTTCGGCACCTGGTGCTTCTCGCCGGTCGGCGGGAACGGCTCCACGAACACCCCGCGGTTCCGCGACAGCACACCCCCTGCGACGGCCGTGGCGGCATACGCCACCCACCGTCCGTCGGGCGAGAAGGTTGCGCTCGGGGGTTCGGCCGACTCCACGCGGCCGAACCGTTCCAGCGTCTTGTCGGACGGCGTGAAGACCCAGAGCGTGTACCGCTTGTCCTTGAGCACCGAGACGAGCAGGTGCCGGCCATTGCGCGACCACGATTCCGGCAGGTGCTCTTCGCCCTCGGCCGACGTCGTCAACTGCTCGAGGGGGCCGCTGCCATCGGCGGCCTGCCAGAAGACGCCCCTGGCGCTCTCGCGTGCCGACTGAAAGGCCACGCGCGTGCCGTCGGCAGACCAGACGGGATACCGGCTCTGGCCTCCGAACGTCAGCCGGCGCATCTCGTTGCTGCCCGACAGGTCGTAGGTGAAGATGTCCG
>CAWULT010000037.1:0-38751 GCA_963923455.1 uncultured bacterium | reverse complement strand
CCTCGGCTTGGCCAGGGCGATCGCCGCAGCCCGCCCCGCCGCGGGCGTCGGCTGCGACACCCAGCGGCGGGCCGTCAGGACCAGCAGGCCCAGGCCGAGCGCGCCGACCAGGTACGGCGCCAGCCAGGCCAGGCGATTGAAGCCCTGGTTGATCGGTTCGGCCAGGGGCTCCTGGCTGCCGTACTTCTGCACGAAGTGGGTCAGGATCTCCGGCTTCGTCTTGCCCTGCTTGACGAGGCCGGCGATTTCGTCCCGCATCTGGGCGGCGTAGCTGCATTCGCACTCGCCGACGAGCTTCCGTCCGCACGTGCCGCACATGCAGACGATGGCTCGTCCCACTTCGCGCTCGAGCGGTGTCCGCGAAGCGAGCGGCACGGTCTGGGGCGTCTCGACGTGCTGCGCGTGCACGACGCCAGGCGCGAGCGCCAGCATCAGCACCAGCATCGATGCGGTGGCAGCGCCGGCCGGCACCCGGGCCGCCGCGAACGCGAAGGTCGACTCGGGCAGCAGCGCGATGAACGTGCCGAGGGCGAGCACCCCGAACCCGAACCAGACCCAGTTGACGAGCGGGTTGACCACGACCTCGATGCTCGCCGACTGCTGCGCCACGTCGAAGGCGGGCATCACGATGTAGACGTCCTCGGCGAACGAGCGCCGGATCGCCACTTCGGTCGTCGGCTGGTCCTCGTGCTTCCGGAAGTACCAGCGAGCCGGGTACATCTTGGTCAGTTCCCGGCCGTCCTTGAGCACGGTCATCGTGGCCGTGACCATCTGCTTGCGGCCGTCGTCGGTGACCTTCAGGGCGTCGAGGCGCGTCGTGAACGCGCCGACCGTCACCGACTGGCCGGGCTTGAGCAGCACCGTCTCCTCGAGCTTGAAGCCCTCGCCGGCGAAGCCGAGGAACATCAGCACGATGCCGGCGTGGATGATGTAGCCGCCGTAGCGCCGCTTGTTGCGGCCCACCAGGCCGACGAGCGCCGTGAAGATGTCGGTGCCGGTGGCCTGGCGCCGCACGCCGGCGCCGCGCCAGAACTCCTGCAGGATGGTGCCGAGCACGTAGCCGCTCAGCGCGAAGCAGACTCCGGCGCTCCAGAGGCGGACACCCAGCACGACGACGGCGCCGCCGGTCACGGCGGCCGAAGCGAGCGGCCACAGGAACTGCTGCCGCAGGTTCGCCAGGGTCGACTTGCGCCACGCGAGCAGCGGACCGGTCCCCGTCAGGAACAGCAGCACGAGGCCGATGGGCGCCATCCAGCGGTTGAAGAACGGCGGCCCCACCGTGATGCGCTCACCCGTCACGGCTTCGCTGAGCGTCGGGAACATCGTCGCGAAGAGCACGAAGAGCGCCGAGAACAGCAGGATCCAGTTGTTGGCGAGGAACGCGGCCTCGCGCGAGACCCACGAGTCGAGCTCGTTGCGGGCCCGCAGCAGCGGCAGCCGGTAGATGACGAAGCCGAAGCTGACCACGACGATGGTCACCATGAAGGCGGTGAACATCCGCGCCAGTTCGGGGTCGTCGCCGAAGGCGTGCACCGACTGCACGACGCCGGAGCGCGTCATGAACGTGCCGAAGATCGTCAGGAAGAACGTGGTGATCACGAGCGCGACGTTCCAGACGCGCAGCATGCCTCGCCGCTCCTGCACCATGACCGAGTGCAGGAACGCCGTCGCGGTGAACCACGGCAGCAGGCCCGCGTTCTCCACCGGATCCCAGCCCCAGTAGCCGCCCCAGCCCAGTTCCTCGTAGGCCCAGATCATGCCGAGGCCCAGGCCAACCGACAGGAAGAGCCACGAGATCATCGTCCACCGCCGCACGGCCCGCAGCCACGAGTCGTCGAGGTGGCCGGTGATGAGCGCGGCCATGCCGAAGGCGTACGGGATGGTGAGCCCGACGAAGCCGAGGTACATCGTCGGCGGGTGGATCACCATGTAGAAGTTCTGCAGCAGCGGGTTCAGGCCGGCGCCGTCGGCCGGCGACTGCGTCAGGTAGGTCTCGAACGGGTTGTTGTGGACGATCATCAGGAAGATGAAGAACATCTCCACGACCGCCATCACCGCGACCACGTAGGGGATCAGTTCCCGGTGGCGCTCGCGATTGATCGCGATGGCCACGCTGCCGAAGACCGACAGCAGAAACACCCAGAACATGATCGACCCGTCGAGGCCGCCCCAGTACGACGTGAGCTTGTAGAAGAGCGGCTGGGCCGAGTCCGAGTACCGCTGGACGTAGCGGATGCTGTAGTCACCCACGACGAACGCGTGGACGATGACCGACGAGGCCACCGCCATCAGGGCCGCCAGCAGGTAGAAGGCGCCGATGCCGCTTTCGACCAGGGCCGGGGAGCGCCGCCGCGCCCCCGCCACCGAGATGGTGGCGGCATAGACACAGACGACGAAGGCCGCGAGGATCAGGTAGTAGCCGAGGGTGGCCATCTATTCCCCGCCCGGAACCGACGTTGCCGGCCCGCTGGCGGAGGGGGCGCCCGGCACCTCCTCGTACTTCGAGGGGCACTTCGCGGTCATCTCCGTCGCGTGGAAGCCGCTGGCGTCCAGAGAGCCCGTCAGGACGATTTCGGACTCGTCCTTGAACGTGTCGGGCACGATGCCCGTGTAGTAGGCCCGCACGGTCTTGCCGTTGCGGTGCACGTCGAACCGGTACTCGAGGGTGTCGGGCTTGCGGGCGATCGAGCCGGCCACCACGTGCCCGTGGACCTGCAGCTTCTTCCCCTGCCAGGCCTCCGGTTGGGCCATCACCTCGTCGACATACTTGTAGTACTGCATGCTCTCACCCAGTGTGCTGTAGAGCAGCACCCCGAACGCGGTGGCGAGCACGAGCGACGTGAGTCCGATTTTGGCGGCTTTGTGGCTCATATGTAAGGACTTCCCCAGCCCGTATCTGAAGGTCAGGATACCAGAATTTCCCCAAGTGCCGGGGGTGCACGCCGGCCCCTGACTCAGCTGCAAACCTACACGCCCTACTGACCATTGTGTATTCGGATGTGACGGTACGCCGGCCGTTCTGGCCGGGATCGCGACCCCGTCCTCCGTCGTTCGGCGTCGTTTCCTGGAATATTCGCGCCAAGTGCGCCGCGAGTACGGCGTGAATTATTTCGCGCTCACGTGGCACGTATCGTGCCAATGAGTGACGCGGTTTTCATGGATATCCGTGTGAGGTCCGCTCGTCGTGCTCACTGATTCCGCGCTCCTGGCGTCGCTGTCGGCTGCGCATCTGGCCCTCGCGTTCGTGCGGAGGCACCGGTCGGCGCGCGCCTCGAGCGCGTTCGCTGCGCCGTCGTTCCTCTTCGCCGCTGCGCCCTGGATCTGGTCGTCGCCCGTGGGCCTGGCGGCTGGCCTGGGCCTGCACGCCCTCTGGTTCGCCGCGGTCGAACTCCTGGCGCCGCCGTCGCGGCCCGGTGTCGCGGCGGGCGCCGTGGCCGCAAAGCCGGCCGCCCACGCCCGGGAGACCGGCGGCCAACGACTGCCCTCGCAGAGCGCGGCCCGGCCGGCGCCTGCGGCCGCCGGCAAGACCGGCGCGGCCGGGTTCGTCCCGGTGCCGGTGCTCGCGGTGCTCGACGAGGCCACCGACATCAAGACGTTCAGGCTGGCCCGTCCGGACGGTGTCGAGTTCACGGCCGGCCAGTTCCTGCCCGTGCGCGTGTCGGTCGACGGCAAGCCGCACGTGCGCTGCTACTCGATCAGTTCGTCTCCCGACGCGCGTGGCTACCTCGAGATCTCGGTCCGCCGGCAGGGCCTCGTGTCGACGATGCTGCACGCGACGCTGCGCACCGGGTCCGTGCTGTCGGTCGGCCGGCCGGCCGGGCAGTTCGTCTATCCGGCCGGCGACGATCGTCCCCTGGCGCTGCTGGCCGGCGGCATCGGCATCACGCCGCTGCTGTCGATGCTGCGCTTCGCGCTGTCGTCGCATCCGACGCGACCCGTCACGTTGCTCTATTCGGCGCGGGACCGCCGGTCGCTCGCCTTCCTGAACGAACTGCGCGTGGTGGCCGAGCGGCACCCCCAGGTGCGCATCGGCATCACGCTCAGCGACGACGCCGACGCGCAGGCACCGTGGCGCACCGGCCGGATCGACGCCGAGATGCTGCGCCGCTACGTCGCCCACCCGTCTCACACCGTCTTCTGCGTCTGCGGACCCACCGCGATGATGGCGGCGATGGAGCAGTTGCTGCGCGACGAGGGCGTGCCAGCCGGGCAGATCCGCTCCGAGCACTTCGAGACCGCGCTGGCGGCGGCGAGTCTGAACACGGACGGGGCGTCAGGAACCGCGGCGACGGCAGAGGCGCGACCGGCTGCGCGCGCCGGCGGGCCGGGTGATGGACACGGGCACTACCGCCTGACGTTTGCCGCGAGCGGCCGCGAGGCCGACGTGACGCCGGCGCAGACGCTCCTCGAGGTCGCCGAGTGCGAAGGGGTCAGCATCTCCTCGTCGTGCCGGTCCGGCGTCTGTCAGGCGTGCCGAACCCGCCTCGTCGAGGGTGACGCCGACTGCCGGTCCAGTGTCCTGGACCCAGAGGACCGGGCGGCCGGCTTCATCCTGCCCTGCGTCACCTACGCGACGGGCGACTGCGTGCTGGAGGCCTGACGGATGTCGACCATGGCCACCGTCCCGCCGTCCGCAATGTCTCCACGGCCCGGCCACCGGCCCGGGGCGCCCCGACCTTCCGCGGCCGGTGGTGACGCCTGGATCACCTCGAAGGCCCTCAGCCACGTGCTGGTCCTGGCGGGCACCGTCTGCGTCACGGTGGCCGGAGTGCTGCTGGTCGGGCTGAATGGGTGGGAGTACTACGCTGCCCCGCTGGCGGAGCGCGGGTACATGCCCGAGCACGCGCAGCTGCGTCCGTCGGGGACGGTCGGGCTCACGTTGGGCATCGGCGGCGTCCTGGCGATGCTCGGCACCCTGCCGTACGCGCTGCGCAAGCGGTGGAAGCGCCTGGCGTCACTCGGATCGATGAAGGGCTGGCTCGAGACGCACATCTTCTTCGGCGTGGTCGGGCCGGTGCTGATCACCTTTCACACGGCGTTCAAGTTCAACGGGTTGATTTCGGTCGCCTACTGGCTGATGGCGCTCGTGTGGTCGTCCGGGTTCGTCGGCCGCTACCTGTACGTCCGGATTCCCAAGACGATCAGGGGCGCCGAGGTCACGCGGGGCGACGTCGAGCGCCGCCTCGAGAGCCTCGGCGAGCGGCTGGCATCCCTGCCCGCTGCCGTCGCGCACGACCTGGCGGCGTTCGAGCAGGCGGTACGGCCAGGAACGGGATCCGCCCCCGGCGTGCTGGACCTGTTCTTCGGGGAGTTCCGCGTGCGCTTGCGGCTGGCCCTGATGCGGCGCCACCTCGAAGGAGCGGGCGTCGACGTCGGCGCGGTGCACGACGCGGTGGCGCTGGCGGCCGAGCGCGCGGCGCTGACGCGCCGGCTCGCGCACCTCGAGCGGGCGCGCCGGCTCTTCGAGATGTGGCACGTGTTCCACCGGCCCTTGGTGTTCGGCCTGTTCGCGATCGTGGCCGTACACATCGGCGTGGCGCTCTTCTTCGGGTACGCCCGGCTGCTGGAGTAGGCGGCGGCATGGGCGGCCGAAGGGCCTGGTGGCTCGACTGGGGGGTGGTGCTGGTGCTGGCCGTGTGCGGTCTGTTCGGCTCGGTGCGGAGCGCGTCCGCGCAAATCGGCGCCCTGGTGTCGCCGGGGCGGCTGAGCCGCGCGCATTCGTCGCTCGAGGGCATCACGAGCTGCCTGTCCTGCCACACCGCCGGCCAGGGCGTCACCCCGGCCAAGTGCCTGACCTGCCACAAGCCGGTCGCCGAGCGCATAGCGCAGAAGAAGGGCGTGCACCGGAACGTCCGCAACGACTGCGTGGCCTGTCACGTCGAGCACGCGGGCGTCGACGGCGAACTCCGGCCGTTCGACCAGCGCCGCTTCGACCACGCGGCCGAGGCGGGGTTTCCGCTCGACGGCCTGCACCAGCCGATCGCCGGCACGTGCGCCACGTGCCACAAGGGCCGCTCGTTCCTGACGGCCAAGGCGGAGTGTGCGTCGTGCCACACCGACGCGCACAAGGGCTCCCTCGGCACGCAGTGCGCCACGTGTCATACGACAGCCGTCAAGTTCGCGGAGACGCGGCAGCGGTTCGACCACGGACGCACGGAGTTTCCGCTGACCGGTCGCCACGCCGGCGTCGCCTGCGCCTCGTGCCACAAGACGAGCACCTATCGCAACGTCGCGTTCGCGTCGTGCGCGAACTGTCACGCGGATCCGCATGCGCAGCCGATGGGCGGGACCTGCGCGTCGTGCCACACCACGCAGGGGTGGCGGAGTGCCCGGATCGACCACTCGAAGACCCGGTTCCCGTTGAAGGGCCTGCACGCCTCGGTCGACTGCGTTCGGTGTCACGTCCAGCCGGCCGCCAAGGTGAAGCCGGCGTTCGGTACGTGCGCGACCTGTCACGCCGATCCGCACAAGGGCAGCTTCAAGCAGGACTGCGCCGCGTGTCACACGGAGGCGGGCTTCAAGACGGGCATCTTCGATCACTCGACGACGAAGTTCCCTCTGGTGGACAAGCACGCGGGGCTGGCCTGCGCTGCGTGCCACAAGGGACAGGGCGCCGTCGCGGCGCCCACGCTCGCGACGACGCGCGGGGTGGGCGCGCCGGGTTCGGCGGCACAGCCGGCGGGCCGGCCGGCACCAGCTCGGGGCGCCGCCAGCCCCGCCGCGCCAGGACGTACGGGAGGCCGGTCGAATGCCCGGCCGGTTGCCGCACGCGGCGGCACGGGCGCCGTGGCCGCGGTCGGCGCGGCCGACTTCCGCGGGCTCTCGACGGCGTGTGCCTCCTGTCACGAGGACGTGCACCAGGCGGAACTCGGCACGAGTTGTGAGAAGTGCCACTCGGCCAAGACGTTCGAGGTGGGCGTGTTCTCGCACGCCAGGCCGCGCGCGTTCTTCGACGGGCAGCACGCCGCGCTGCGCTGCGTCCAGTGCCACGTGCCGGCTGGAGCGACCGTAACGCAGACCGCCGCGATCACCCGTCAGGCCCCAGGCCCAGCGGCGGCGACCGCGATGAACCGGGGTGCCACGTCGACCGGGCGGATGGCCCACGTCGGTCTCGGCCGCACGCCCGACACGTGCCTGAACTGCCACGCCGACGTGCACCTGGGCCAGCTCGGGCCCCGGTGCGAGACGTGTCACTCGGTCGAGACGGCGAAGTTCGAGGTCAAGGCGTTCGCCCACGACAAGACGGCGTTTCCGCTGAAGGGCAAGCACGCGCCCCTCGCCTGCGAGGCCTGCCACAAGGTGGAGGCCCGCGCGTTTCCGGCCGGCACCGGGACGGCGCGTCACTTCACGGGCCTGGGTACGGCGTGCGCGTCGTGCCACCGCGACCCGCACGAGGGCCAGCTGCAGCAGAACTGCGACCGCTGCCACACGGTCGACACGTTCACGGTGAAGCGCTACACGCACCTCCGAGCGCGGACGCTGACCGATTTCTTCCGGGGGCCACACCTGTCGGCCACGTGCGCGGCGTGTCACAAGCCCATCGCCGTGCGCGCGGGTCAGCCCGTGCAGTGGTCGTACAGGACCCCGACGACCTGTACGACCTGTCACGCCGACGTCCACAAGGGTGCGCTGGGACCGCGATGCGAGAATTGTCACAAGCTGTGAGCTCGTGGGGACGGCTGCGCGGGCAGGGTGTCCTGCTGGCGCTGGGCGTGTGCCTGGCGCTGCTCGCGACGGCCGCGCCGGCGCACGCGCAGTTCGAGACGCCCAGTCGCCAGTTCCACAACGAGACCCCCTTCCCGCTCGATGGCCGGCACCGGACCGTCGCGTGCGAGTCGTGCCACCGGGGCGGCGTCTACAAGGGCACGCCGAACAAGTGCTTCGACTGTCACTGGGTGCGCCGGCAGGACGACAAGTACCGCCTGCAGCTCGGGTCCCAGTGCGAGACCTGCCACCGGACGTCGGGCTGGACCAACGTCCGGTGGGACCATGGCGCCATGACGTCGATGCCGCTCGGTGCGGCCCACCGTCAGGTCGGCTGCCAGTCGTGCCACACGGCCAGCACGTTCAGCGCGGCCCAGACCTCGTGCGTGTCCTGCCATCAGAAGGACTACCAGGCCGCGAAGACACCCGATCACGCGGCGGCGGGGTTCCCGACCGCCTGCGAGGCGTGCCACCGGCCGAGCGACGTGACCTTCAACCAGGCCCGCTTCGACCACGCGTCGGCGTTCCCGCTCGTCGGCGTCCACGCCCAGCAGACGTGCGCCAGTTGCCACCGCGGCAACGTCTTCAAGGGGACCGCACGCGACTGCATCGGCTGCCACCGCGCCCAGTACGACCGGACGACGTCACCCAACCACGTCGCGGCCGGCTTCTCCACCGCGTGCGAGAGCTGTCACCGGGCGACCGACGCCAGCTTCCGTGGCGCCGGGTTCAGCCACAACAGCGTCTTCAACCTCGTCGGCCGGCACGCGCAGGCCTCCTGTTCGAGCTGCCACGTCAACAACGTCTACCGCGGTACGTCGCGCGACTGCGTCGGCTGCCACCGCTCGCAGTACGACCGGACCACGTCGCCCAACCACGTCGCGGCCGGATTCCCGACCACGTGCGAGAGCTGCCACCGGGCGACTGACGCCAGCTTCCGTGGCGCCGGGTTCAACCACAACAGCGTCTTCGCGCTCGTGGGCAATCACGCCACGGCCAGCTGCGCGAGCTGCCACGTCAACAACGTCTACCGCGGCACGTCGCGCGACTGCGTCGGCTGCCACCGCTCGCAGTACGACCGGACGACCTCGCCCAACCACGCGGCGGCCGGCTTCTCGACCAGCTGCGAGACGTGTCACTCGGCGAGTGCGTCGAGCTTCAGGGGCGCGGGCTTCAACCACAACAGCGTCTTCAACCTCGTCGGCCGACACGCGCAGGCCTCCTGTTCGAGCTGCCACGTCAACAACGTGTACCGCGGCACGTCGCGCGACTGCGTCGGGTGTCACCGGTCGCAGTACGACCGGACGACCGCGCCGAATCACGCGGCGGCCGGCTTCTCGACCTCGTGCGAGTCGTGCCACTCCGCCAGTGCGTCGAGCTTCCAGGGGGCGACGTTCAACCACAGCAGCGTGTTCGCGCTGGCCGGGCGCCACGCGTCGGCGGCCTGCTCCAGTTGCCACGTCAACAACGTCTACCGGGGCACGCCGCGCACGTGCGTGGGGTGCCACCAGTCGAACTACGACCGGACGACGAATCCGAACCACCGATCCGCCGGCTTCCCCACCAGCTGCGAGAGCTGCCATCGCTTCTCGGACACGAGCTGGTCGCAGGGCACGTTCAGCCACCGCTTCCCGATCACTTCCGGTCCCCATCGGACGGCCTGCACCAATTGCCACACGACGAGCGGGAGCTACGCCGTCTTCAACTGCCTGAACTGCCACAACCGCTCCGAGACCGACAGCCATCACCGCTCGATCAGCGGGTACCGGTACGAGTCGGTGGAGTGTTACGGGTGCCACCCGAATGGCCGTCATTGAGGGAGCCGCCATGGGCCGGATGCGCGTGATCGCGGGGGCCGTGCTGGCCGGCATCGTCATCGTCGGCGCACCGCGCGGGGCGGCGGCGCAGGCGCGTCCCGGACGACCGACCGGGCGCGTCGCGGTGAACGTGGACACCATCCAGCGACGTCCGATCGACGGGTCGGGTCCGGCGACGACCGACGCGGAGGTGTCGACGTGGGCGACGTTCGAATCGCCGGAGGCCGGTGACGGCAGCGGCGTCGACTTCCGCCTCGACATGCGTCATGCGCGGTCGATGCAGGGCGTCCGTCCCGATCGCGTGTCCCTCTACGACGCCTACGCGGGGGGGCACTTCGGAGAAGGGGTCCAGGTGCGCGTGCGCGCCGGGCACCTGTGGCTGCAGGACCTGGGCACCATGGGCGCGCTGGCGGGCGGCCTCGTCGAGGTCGGCCAGCCGCGCAGCGCCTCGGGCACGCGGTTCCGCGTCGGGATGTTCGGAGGCCGCGAACCGAACATCTACACCACGGGCTACGCGCCGGAGGTGACGAAGGTCGGTGGGTACGCTGCCGTCGAGAGCGGGTACCTGCGCCGCCACCTCGTCGGGTTCACGCAGGTGCGGCAGGGGGGGCTGACGGAGCGGTCGGTCCTCAGCGTGACGAACTTCGTGCCGGGCGGGTCGAAGTTCTTCGCCTACCAGGCCGCGGAGTACGAGGTGCGAGGCCCGGCGCAGGGGAAGGCGGCGTCTGGACTGTCCTACTTCCTGACGAACGTCCGGGTGTCGCCGGCCACGCGGCTGGAACTCCAGGCCACGTACAACCGCGGCCGTTCCATCGACGCCCGGACGATGACGGCGGACCTGCTGAACGGCCGGGCGTTGACACCGCAGGCCGTCGAGGGGCTGCGCTACGAGTCCAGGGGCGGCCGCGTGACCGTGGAGGTCGCGCGCGGGGTGCGGGTGTACGGGTCGTACGCGCAGGACCGGACCAATCGCGACGACGCGCTGACCGGCCGGGTGATGGTCGGCGGCTATGCCTCCAACCTGTTCAGGTCCGGGCTCGACGTCGCGGCCTCAGACTCCCGTGTGGACCGATCGACGGGCGCCTACCATTCGACCTACGTGTCCATCGGCCGCGGCGTCGGGCGCAGCCTCTATCTGTCGGGTGACTACACCACGTCGCTCTCCGTGATTCAGTTCCTGCGGAGCGACGGGATCGTGATCGAGACGCGGCCGCGGACGAAACGGTACGCCGGGTCGGCCAACGCCACGCTCAGCCGCCAGTTCTCGCTGATGGTCAGCGCCGACGTGACCCGTGACGACGTGCAGCAGGAATGGCGGCTGCTGTCGGGTCTTTCCTACCGCATCAGGTAATCTGACGGCATGCGTACCCGGCTCGTCCTGGCCCTCACCCTGACGCTGGCCCCTGCCGCGGCATCCGGGCAGGCGCCGTCGCTGGCCCCTGGCGCCTCGGACCCAGGGCACACGATGACGCGTGCGGCCGGGATGCCGCTCAACGACGGGTCGCTGGCCCCGGGCATGCTGACCGTGCGGATCGTCAGGGGCGACTTCTCGAACAACGTGCCAGACCAGGACGTCACCGTCACCCTCGATGGGGGCAAGGTCGAGCGGGCCAGGACGGGTTCGGACGGGCGGGCGCAGTTCGCCCATCTGCCGGTCGGGGCACGGGTCCGCGCCGCCGCCGTCGTCGACGGGGAGCGCCTGGAGTCGGACACCTTTCCGGTGCCGGCCGAGAGCGGCGTCCGCCTGCTGCTGGTCGTCGGGGACGGCCCGGTGACGGCAACGGGGCCGGCACCGGGAAGCGTGCCCCCCACAGCTGCCGCCGGGGCCGGGGCCATGACCGCATCCGTGCCCGCGGCGCCAGCGGTCGAGCCCGTGCCCGCCGGCACGCCGGCCGCGGAAGGCGGCACGGACACGATCCTCGTGATCCGCGTCGTGCTGGCGAGCCTCACCGTGCTCGCGATCGCGCTCCTGTTCGCGCGTCGCCGGGCCTCCGGCGCCGGTGACGACGCCGGGATCGAGTAGCGCGCCTCAGCGCGGGATGGCCTGCGCCGCCCGCAGCATCTGATAGACGAGGGCCACCGGCAGGCCGACGACGTTCGTGTACGAACCGTCGACCCGCGAGACCCAGCGGGACGCGAGCCCCTGGATCCCATAGGCGCCGGCCTTGTCCATGGGCTCGCCCGACGCCACGTACCCGGCGATCTCCTCCTCGGACATCGGCGCGAACTCCACGTGCGTCTCGGCGACTTCGGTCCGCGCCTGCCCCGGCTCGGGACCGGCCAGGCACACGGCCGTCAGCACGGCGTGCGCGCGGCCGGACAGGGCGCGCAGCATGCGCGCGGCGTCGCCGGCGTCAGCGGGCTTGGCGAGGATTCGGCCGTCCACGACGACGGTGGTGTCGGCCGCCAGCACGACACGGCCGGGCGCGCGGCGCGCGACCACCCGTGCCTTCTCCGCCGCCACGCGGCGCACGTAGGCGTCGGCGGCCTCGCCCGGGTGCTCGGACTCGTCGATGTCGGCGGCGAGCACCTCGAACGGAATGCCGGCCGACCGGAGCAGTTCGGCGCGCCGGGGCGACGCGGACGCGAGGACGATCGGCTGCACGACTCAGTGGGCGCCGGCAGCCGACACGCGTCCCTTGGGCCTGCGCATCAGCAGCACGAGCGGAATCATGCAGAGGAACACGGCGCCGAGCACGCGGAACAGCCAGACGAAGGCCACCATCGACGATTCGCGGAGCAGCAGCCCGTGCACCAGCATGTACGCCCGCTGGGTGGCGCTGACCGCGTCGGAACCAGCCGCGATCATGGCCCCCTTGAGCTGGGCGACCATCGACTGCGTGACCGGGTCGTAGGGGCTGATCTGCTCGCCCAGCCGCGCCCCGATCGCCTGCCGCTCGCGCTGGAGCATCGTGGCCGTCACCGCGATGCCCACGCTGCCGCCGATGTTGCGCATCAGATTGAACAGGCTGGTCGCATAGCCCATGCGCTCTGGCGAGACGTTGGCCATCGAGACCGTCGTCAGGGGCACGAACAGCAGGGCCAGCCCGAGCCCCTGCAGCAGCTGCGGCCAGAAGATGTCCCAGTAGCCGGCGTGCAGGTTGAGCTGCCCGAGCCAGACCAGCGTGCCGCCTCCGACCGCGAGGCCGATCACGAGCAGCCGCCGCGGATCCACGAAGCCGGTCAGGATGCCGACCGCCGGCATCATGAAGAGCGACCCCACGCCGCGCGGCACCATCGTCTTGCCGGCCTCGTACGAGGTGTACCCGAACAGGGTCTGCAGCATCACCGGCAGCAGCACCAGGCTGCCGTAGAGCACGAAGCCGAGCACCGTCATCAGGAACACGCCCACCGAGTAGGTGCGGTCCTTGAACAGCTTCAGGTCGACGAGCGGGTTCGGCGAGCGGTACTGCTGGACGATCAGGGCCGTCAGCGCGATGGCCGAGACGATCGAGAGCACCAGGATCGCCTGCGACGAGAACCAGTCGTCCTGCTGCCCCTTGTCGAGCACGTACTGCAGCGCGCCGATGCCGACGACCAGCAGCCCCATGCCCCAGTAGTCGATGCCCTTCGACTCCTTGCGGAGGTAGGGCGGATCGAACACGAACGTCCGCGTCATCAGCAGCGACGCGGCGCCGAACGGCAGGTTGATGTAGAAGACCCAGCGCCAGCTGTAGTTCTCCGTCAGCCACCCGCCGACGACCGGGCCGAGAATCGGGGCGACGACGATGCCGAGGCCCCAGAAGCCCATCGCCCGCCCGCGATCCTCGGGCTTGAACGACTCGAGCAGCACCGCCTGCGACAGCGGCTGCAGCGCGCCGCCGGTGGCGCCCTGGATGATGCGGAAGATCACGAGCGACGAGAGGTTCGGCGCCGCACCACAGAGCAGCGACGCCAGCGTGAAGCCGGCGGTCGACATCATCAACAGGCGCTTGCGCCCGAAGGTCTGGGCCAGCCAGCCGGTCATCGGCAGGATGATCGCGTTGGCCACCAGGTAGGACGTCAGGCCCCAGGTCGCCTCCTCGGTCGTCGCCGCCATGCTGCTGGCGATGTGCGGCAGCGACACGTTGACCACCGTGGTGTCCAGCACCTCCATGAAGGTGGCGAACATCACGGCGATGGCGACGATCCAGGGATTGACGGGCTTCTGCGTCATCAACGCGTCCGCGCTACTTCGTGTAGACGACCGGGGTAACCGACATGCCGGGCCGCAGCAGGTGGTCGGGATCCTGCGTGCCATCGAGCACGATCTTGACGGGGACGCGCTGCACGACCTTGACGAAGTTGCCCGATGCGTTCTCCGGCGGCAGCAGGCTGAAGCGGGCGCCCGTGGCCGCGGCGATGCTCTCGACCTTGCCGTCGAAGCGGCGGCCGCCGTAGGCGTCGACGCGCACCGACACGCGCTGACCGGGCCGCATGCCGTCGATCTGCGTTTCCTTGAAGTTGGCGACCACCCAGACGCGGTCGAGCGGAATGATCGTCATCAGGGGCTGCCCGGGCTGGATCACCTGCCCCGGCTCGACGCTCTTGCGGCTGACGATGCCCGAGACCGGCGCCCTGACGACGGCGTGCTCGAGATCGAGTTCGGCGCGGCCCACCGCGGCCCTGGCCTGCTGTGCCCGGGCCGCCGCCGACTCGGCGCGCGCCCTGGCCGCGGCCACCTGCTCGGGCGCCGTCCGGGCCACGCGCAGCTCCGCGGCCGCGCGGGGCTGCGCCACCCTGGCCTGCGCAACACGCGCCTCGGCCACGCGCACGCCCAGTTCGGCCTCCTGCACCGCGGATCGCGCACCATCGGCCGCCGCGCGCGACGCCTCCGCCTGAGCCGTGGCGCGATCGAACTGCTGCTGGGGCACTTCGTCCTTGGCCAGGAGCCCCCGCAGGCGCTCGGCGTCTCGCGCGTCGCGCGCCGCGGTGGCCTCCTGCTCCCGGAGCCGTGCCTGTGCCGTGACGAGCCGTGCCTTCGCGGCGTCGACGCCGTGGGACGCCTCGGTGAGCGCCGCCTCGGCGTGCTCGACGTCGGCCTGCGCGCTCGACACCTGGCTGCTCGTCGACGTGGTGGCGATGGGCACGGTCTGCCGCGCGGCCTGCGCCTCGGCCTCGGCCGTGGCCAGATCCGCCCTGGCGCGATCGAGCGCCAGCTGGTACTCGCGCGTGTCGAGCTCGACCAGTACGGCACCGGCCTCGACGGGCGTGTTGTCGGGCACCGGCACGTTCGACACCGTGCCGCCCACGCGCGCGGCGATCGGCGTCACGTGGGCCTCGACCTGCGCGTCGTCCGTCGACTCGCGGCCGCCCGTCGCCCAGACCCAGGCGGCGGCGCCAATCGCGACGAGGACGACCACTCCAACGATGATGCGGACCCGGCCGTTCATGGTGTGGACCCTCCCAGATACTTTTCGACGGCCTGCTCCGCCGTGCCGAGCGAGCGGGCCAGCAGCGCCTTCGAGACGTTGAAGCCGTACACGGCCGCGATGTACTGCTCGTTGGCCAGGGTGACGGCCTCCTGTGCCTGAATCACCTCGATGTTGCTGGCGACGCCGGCGGCGAAGCGGTCGCGCGCCTGGGTCAGCTGCTGATCGGCGAGCGCGCGGGCACGCTCGGCCGTCTGCAGTTCCTCGCGCGTGGCCGTCAGATCCAGGAACGCGGACTGGACGTCGTAGTAGACCTCGGCCCGCAGGTCCTCGAGTTCCGCCTTGCGATGGTTCACCTCGGCGTCGGCCTGCAGTGCGCGTCCCTTGGTGCGACCCGCGTCGAAGATCGGCACGCGGACGTTGCCGACGAGCGTGAAGGTGGAGAGCGCGTTGCCGGCGCTGAGGCCGATCGCGCCGTAGTCGGCGTCCACGCCCACCGTGGGCAGCCGCCCGGAAATGGCCGCCTGGCGGGACGATTCCGCCGCGCGGAGCCGCTCCTGTGCCGCGAGGAAGTCACCCCGCCCCTGGTACGCCTGGGCGAGCGCGACCTCGAGTGTCATGTCGGGGACCGGCACCGGGGGCAGTTCGTCGCTCAGCGTGAAGGCTTGCCCGATGGGCAGACCGACCACGCGGGCCAGCTGGAGCTTGCTCTTCTGGAACGCGTTCTCGGCCGCGGTCGCGCGCTGCCGGTCGGCGCTCAGGCGCACCTCGGCGCGCACGACGTCGATCCCGGCCAAGAGGCCACCCGCCTTGAGGTCCTTGGCCTGCTCGAAGAGCGCCTCGGCGCTGTCCCGCTGCGCCCGGGCCGTCGCCGCGCGGGCCTGCGCGGCCAGTGCCTGCAAGTACATGTTGGCGGCCACCAGCACGACGAGGTCCCGGGCGCTCCGGTACTCGTGGTGCGCGGCGGTCAGGGCATGCGTGCTGGCGCGCGCCTGGTGGACGGCCTCGAGGTCGAAGACGGACTGGCGGACGAACAGACGGGCGTCGAACACGTTGAAGGGGCCGACGACGCGCGGAAACGTCGGTCCGAGCGGGAAGCCGAACGCCTCGAGGTTGGTCTTGCGGCGCGACTCGGTGACGCCGGCGCTGATGTCCGGCAGCAGCGCGCTCAGCGCGAGCCACCGCGCGCCGCGCTCGCGTCCGACGGCCTCCTCCGCCAGCAGGACGCCGAGGTTGTGGTCGAGCGCCCCGTGGATGGCGGCGCCGACGGAGAGCGCGATCGGCGTCTGCGACAGCGTCCCTGTCGGGACCCCGCCGGAAAACGGGCCGCCGCCCGTCCCACGGGTCTGCGCGCTGGCGGACGCCGGCACACCGGCGAGACCGCCGATCACGAGCAGCGCGACGATCGAGGGAAACGTGAGCAGTGGAGAGTGGGACATCCTGAAATGTTCCCCGTGATGGAGTGCAAACCCGTATCGTAGCCCATCACGCCGGTGTCGCGTCCGGAGGTCGTTTCGGGGGATATTCCCGTGCGCGCTCCGGATAAATCGACGGCGGCGCGCGGTGATGGCCGTTCCGGTGGCGGCCCGGCCCGGGTCCACCTCTTGCATCAGGAGGAACCATGCGTACGTTGAGTCAACGGATCATCGGGGCGTGCCGGCTCGAGGCGGGCGCGTACGAAGAGGTCGAGGCCGACCGGTCGGGAACACCGCAAGCCGCGCTGGTGGTGGTGCTGACCAGTCTGGCGGCCGGCATCGGGGGCATGGGGGCCGCGGGGGCGCCGCACGTCAACCTGCTCACGGGCACCATCGGCGCGTTGGCGGGCTGGGTGTCGTGGGCGGCCCTGACGTACCTGATCGGCACACACGTGCTGCCGGAGCCGGAGACGAAGGCGGACCTCGGTGAACTGCTGCGGACGCTGGCCTTCGCATCGTCGCCAGGCCTCCTCCGGATTCTGGGTGCCCTTCCCGGGCTCGGGGCCGTGGTCTTCGCGGTGTCGTCGCTGTGGATGCTGGCCGCGATGGTCGTCGCGGTGCGGCAGGCGCTCGACTACCGCAGTACCGCCAGGGCGGTTGGCGTCTGCGTGTTGGGATGGCTGTTGTCGCTCGCCGTCGCGGCGGTCATCGGCCTCGCGTTCGCCCCCTCGGTGTCCTGAGGCGCCCGGGATACCATCGGTACGTCGTGATACCGGTCCAGGAGTTCATGCCCGAGGCGCTGGCGCGGCTCCTGCGTCAGGCCCCGCTGTGCCCGGAGAAGGTGGCGTTCGCGTGGCGGGCCGCGGTTGGGCCGGCGGTGGACGCGGCGACCCGCATCGAACTGCGAGAGGGCCTGCTGCACGTGCGGGCGGCTGGCGGGCCCTGGAAGCGGGAGATCGAGCGATCGGCGACGGTGATCCGCGCGAGGCTGGCCGCGGTGCTCGGGGCGGACGTCGTCCGCCGGCTCGAGATCACGGTGGAGCCCCCGTCACCGTCGGAGGTACGCCGGTGAGGCGACACGCCCGCGGGCATCAGGCGTGACGCCCCGTCCCCACGTCTCGCCCACCAGCTGATGGCCTGGCTCGTTCCCGCGCTCCATCTGGCCGCGACGTGGTTCATGTGCGGGGTGATCTGGTTCGTACAGGTGGTGCACTACCCGCTGTTCGGGTCGGTGACGGCGGAGGCTTTCGCGGCGTACGAGCGGCGCAACACGCGGCTCACGACCCTGGTGGTGGGGCCCGTGATGGTGGTCGAGGCCCTGAGTGCGCTGGCGTTGACGGTCGGGCCGCTGGCCCGCGGCGGCGCGGCGCCGGTCGTCGGGCTGGCGCTGCTGGCGGGCATCTGGTTGTCGACGTTCCTGCTGCAGGTGCCCGCGCACGCGGTGCTCGAGCGGGGTTTCGACGCGAGGGCTCACCGCCGCCTGGTCCGAACCAACTGGATCCGGACCGCCGCATGGACGGCGCGTGGCGTGGTCGCGCTCCTCGTCACCGGCTGACGGCGTCAGAGCGTACGCGTCTCGCCCCCGTCGGCGTCGAGGATGGCGCCCTGGCAGAATGCCGCCGCCGGTGAGGCCAGGAACGCCACGAGGCTCGCAATCTCCTCCGGTTGCCCGAAGCGGCTGACGCGGGCGGCCCTGGCCATCGACCGGCCCGCCTCCTCGATCGACACCCCCTGGGCTCTGGCGTGGGCCTGCAGCCGGGCCGTCAGCCGGTCGGTGGCGACGTTGCCGGGGTTGATCGCATTGACGCGCACGCCGTCCTCGACGCCGCGGTCGGCGAGCACCTTGGTGAGGTTCAGCAGTGACGCGTTGACCGCGCCGCCAATCGCGAACTCCTGCATGCCCGTGCGCCCGCCGATCCCGACGACGTTGACGATGGCGCCGCGCGAGGCCCGCAGGTGGGGCCACGCGGCCCGGCAGAGCCGCATGGCGCCGTAGAACTTCAGCGCGAAGCCGTCGTGCCAGTCGTCGTCCGGCAGTGTCAGGAAGTCGCCGCGCTTGGTTGCGCCGGCGTTGTTGACCAGGACGTCAAGGCTGCCGAAGGCCGCGAGGGCCGCCTCGATCGTGGCGGGCGCGGCGGCCGGATCGCGCAGGTCCGCGACGTGGGCGTGAGCGGCGGCGGGGTACGCGGCCGCGAGGGCCTCCAGCGCATCGCGCGACCGTGCGACGACCAGCACGCGCATGCCTTCGGCGAGCAACGTGTGCGCGATCGCCCGGCCGATCCCGCGGCTCGCGCCGGTGACGACCGCCACTTTCCCCGAGAGCTGAAGGTCCATCGCCGGATTATGGATCCGCAAGGGCTAGAATCCGGCCATGGCCCAGCCCGTCATCCTCTCAGCCGCGCGCCTGCCGACCGGGAAGTTCCTCGGCGGCCTCGCATCCCTCACGGCACCGCAACTCGGGGCGCTCGCGGTTCGCGACGCCGTGCGGCGCGCCGGCGTCGATCCAGCCGCGGTCGACGAATGCCTTATGGGAAACGTCGTGTCGGCCGGGCTCGGCCAGGCGCCGGCCCGGCAGGCGGCGCTCGGCGGCGGTCTCTCCGACCGTGTGGCCGCCGTCACGATCAACAAGGTCTGCGGCTCCGGCCTGAAGGCGGTGATGCTCGCGGCCCAGGGCATCGCGACCGGCGACATCGACGTGGCCGTCGCCGGCGGCATGGAGTCGATGAGCAACGCGCCCTATCTGGTCGCCCGCGCCCGGGAGGGCCTGCGGATGGGGCACGGCCAGATGCTCGACTCGATGGTCAACGACGGCCTGTGGTGTGCGTTCGAGCAGACCCACATGGGACTGGCGGGCGAGGTGGTGGCGGCCGAGTACGGCGTTTCCCGGGCGGCACAGGACCTGTGGGCCGCCGAGAGCCACCGGAAGGCCGCCGCGGCCGCCGCCGGGGGGCTGTTCGCCGCCGAGATCTGTCCTGTGACGATTCCGCAGCGCAAGGGCGACCCGCTGGTGCTGACACGCGACGAGTCGATCCGGCCGGACACGACGGTCGAGGCCCTCGCGGCACTGAAGCCGGCGTTCCGGGACGGCGGCACCGTGACGGCCGGCAACGCACCCCCCGTCAACGACGGCGCGGCGGCACTGGTGCTGGCATCGGAGGCGCGGGCCCGGGAGCTCGGCTGCACGCCCATGGCCCGCGTGGTGGCGCAGGCGGCGAGCGGCCTCGCCCCGCGGTACGTGCTGATGACGCCGGTCGAGGCCGTGCGGCGCGTGGCGCAGAAGGCGGGCTGGCGGCTCGAGGACCTGGACCTGTTCGAGATCAACGAGGCCTTCTCGTCGCAGATGGTGGCGGTGGTCTCGCAGCTCCAGATCGATCCCGCGCGCGTCAACGTCAACGGCGGTGCCGTGGCGCTCGGCCACGCCATCGGCGCCAGCGGCGCGCGCATCCTGACGACCCTGCTCTACGCGCTCGCGCACCGCGGGGGGCGGCGCGGCATCGCCGCGCTGTGCCTCGGTGGCGGCAACGGCGTCGCGCTGGCGGTGGAGCGGCCCTCCTGAGGGGGCGGTCCGCCCCTCGACGCGCGAGGCGACGACGCCCTTACGAGCCGGGCGGAAACTGCGTCCGCCCCGGTCGGGGAGAGTGCACTTCTCGCCCGACCCAGTCCGCGGGGGCGAAGGTCCCCCGCCCCGTAAGTGGTTGAACGAACGTGCCGAGCGCCGTCGACGTGCACGGATTTTCGCTTGACTTTCGCTTGGCCCGTTCCTAGGATCATCCCCGGCCGTGACCTCCCCTGTCACTCCGCCAAGCCATGCTCGTCATGACACGGCCATCACCCAAGGAGACCGCATGCCCCTCGACGACCAGAAAGAACGCAGCAAAGCCCTCGACGTCGCTGTCGGACAAATCGAAAAGCAGTTCGGCAAAGGCTCGATCATGCGCCTCGGCCAGCGCGGCGGCGTCGCCCCTGTCGAGGCGATCTCGACGGGGTCGATCAGCATCGACTACGCGCTGGGGATTGGCGGCGTGCCGCGCGGGCGAGTCGTCGAGGTATTCGGGCCCGAGTCGTCCGGCAAGACCACGCTGGCGCTGCAGATCATCGCCGAAGCGCAGAAGAGCGGCGGAATGGCCGCCTTCGTCGATGCCGAACACGCGCTCGACGCGCAGTACGCGCAGAAGCTCGGCGTCGACCTCGACAACCTGCTGGTGTCGCAGCCGGACAACGGCGAGCAGGCGCTCGAGATCGTCGAGGTGCTGATCCGCTCGGGCGGCGTCGACGTCGTCGTGGTCGACTCGGTGGCCGCGCTCGTGCCCAAGGCCGAGATCGAGGGTGAAATGGGCGAAGCGCAGATGGGCCTCCAGGCTCGCCTGATGTCGCAGGCCCTGCGGAAGCTGACGGGCGTCGTGTCGAAGTCGAAGACCACGCTCATCTTCATCAACCAGCTGCGCGAGAAGATCGGCGTGATGTTCGGCAACCCCGAAACCACGACCGGCGGTCGCGCGCTGAAGTTCTACGCCTCGGTTCGCATCGACATCCGCCGCATCGCCAGCATCAAGGACGGCGACCAGGTGGTGGGCGGCCGTACCCGCGTCAAGGTGGTCAAGAACAAGATGGCGCCGCCGTTCCGCGAGGCCGAGTTCGACGTGATGTACGGCGAGGGCATCTCGAGAGAAGGCGACCTGCTCGACCTGGCCGTCGAGAAGCGGATCATCGAGAAGAGCGGCGCGTGGTTCGCCTACGGCGGCGACCGTCTCGGTCAGGGCCGGGAGAACGTCAAGCAGTTCCTGAAGGACAACCCGCAGATCCGCCAGACGATCGAGGACCGCGTGCGCCGCGAACTCGGCCTCGTACGCGAGGCCGAAACGGCAGCGGTCTGAGGCTCCATCCAGGCCACACCCCCAGCGGCCCGGCACGGCCGGGCCGCCGTACCGCTGTGCTAGGCTCGCCGAGGCCTCGCGCTTCCCTGCCCACGCCGGCACGCTGAGCCGGGTCCGAGTGGCGGATGTCAGAGCGGTAAGCGACCCGTGATGTCTGGGAGAATCCTGGAGGCTCGGACAGTCTGGCGGGGGGAAATGGTGGCCAGGGGCGGAATCGAACCGCCGACACCACGATTTTCAGTCGTGTGCTCTACCAGCTGAGCTACCTAGCCACTCTGAGCCAGCGCGTGGCGCAAAGGACGGTCAGAGTATAGCAGACCTGGAAGGGCGTCCGCGCTCCCAGGCTCCGCGATTGACCGCCCTTCCCCCTCGTCGTACCCTGTCTGTTCTCATGTCTTCTCTCCAAGGAGCGCCTGTGCGTCGAGTGTTTGGAACGTTTCTGGTCATGCTGATGGCGACCGCCGCCTGCTCGAAGAGCACGCCGGCCAGTGGCACCGCCGCGGGCAGCAGCACGCCGGCCGCCGCCACGGAACCCGCGAAGGCCGAGCCCATCAAGCCGGTGCCGGCGCAGCTGCCCGACGTGCTGGCCACGGTCAACGGGGAGGCGGTCTCGAAGGCGGAGTTTGAGGCGCAGGTGCGCAACCTCGAGGCGAGCTCCGGCGGGCCGGTGCCGGCCACCGAGCGCGATCGCGTCTACCGCGGGGTGCTCGACCAGCTCGTCGGCTACAAGCTGCTGATGCAGGAGGCGAAGGCCCGCAACCTCGTGGTGCCCGACGCCGACGTCGAGGCGCGGATCGCCGAAATCAAGCGTCAGTTCCCGAACGAGCAGGTGTTCACCCAGATGCTGCAGTCGCGGCAGATGACGCTCGACAAGCTGCGGGCCGACGCGCGCCAGGACCTGGCCGTCAACCGGCTGCTCGAGAACGCCATCGCGGACAAGATCGGCGTCTCGGCCGAACAGGTCACCAAGTTCCACAAGGACAACCCGGACCGGTTCAAGCAACCCGAGTCGGTGCGCGCCAGCCACATCCTCATCACGTTCCCGCAGAACGCCGACGCCGCGGCCAAGGCCAAGGCGAAGACGCAGGCCGACAAGGTGCTGGCCGAGGTGAAGTCGGGCAAGGACTTTTCGGCGCTGGCCAAGCAGTACTCGCAGGACCCGGGCAGCGCGGCCAACGGCGGCGACCTCGGCTTCTTCCAGCGCGGCCAGATGGTGGGCCCCTTCAACGACGTGTCGTTCTCGCTCGGCGTCGGCCAGACGAGCGACCTGGTGGAGACGCAGTTCGGCTACCACATCATCCGCGTCACCGAGAAGCAGGCCGCCAAGGACATCCCGCTCGACGACGTGCGGGCCGACGTGGTGCGCTACCTTGAGAACGTCAACCGCGAGAAGGAGACGCAGACCTTCGTCGAGAGCCTGAAGGCCAAGGGCAAGGTCTCGATCGCGATCTGATCCGGTCCGGGTCGAGCGCGCACGGCACGGGCCACGGGACATGCGCCTGGATATCTGGCTCGACGTCTCGTGCCTGTTCAAGACGCGGTCGGAGGCCAAGCGCGCCTGCGAGGGGGGCAAGGTGGAGGTCAACGGCGATCGCGCCAAGCCCCACCGCGCCCTGGCCGAGGGCGACCGCCTTCGCATCAGTCGCGGACTGGGTCGGCACCAGGACGTCATCGTCCGGCTCCTCGTCGACCAGCACGTCAAGAAGGCCGAGGCCCGCGCGCTCTACGACGACGTGACGCCGAAGCCCACGCCCGAGGAGGTCGAGATGCGCCGGATGGAACGGGCCCATCGGGCCGCGGCGCAGGCCGCGGGGACACCGGACCGCCGGCGGCGGCGGGAGATCCGCCGGTTCAAGGAAGGCGGCTAGAACCACGTGCCGCGCAACCAGGAAGTCATCCGGCAGTGGAAGGTGCTGCACGCGCTGGAGTCGTCGCGTCACGGCGCCGTGATCGACACGCTCGCCGACGAGCTCGAGGTCACCACGCGGACGATCCGGCGTGACCTGGCGGCGCTGCAGGAAGCCGGCTTCCCCCTCTACGACGAACGCGACGAGGACGGCCGCACCCGGTGGCGCCTCGACGGGCAGGTGCTCAAGGGCGTCGAAACCGGCTTCACGCTGGCCGAACTCTGTGCGCTCTACCTGAGCCGCAACCTGCTGGAGTCGGTCTCGGGCACGCCGTTCCGGCGCGACCTGACGCTGGCCTTCACGCGCCTCGAGAAGATGCTCTCGCCCCGGATGCGCCAGTTCCTGGACCGGATGCCGTCGGTGCTGGTGGCCAAGCCCGGGCCCCGGGCGCCGGCGGACGAGACTCGCGAGGACCTCGTCGCGAAGCTGCTCGAGGCCTCGCTGCACGGCCGGGTGGCATCGATGCGCTACCACTCGGTCAAGAGCGGCCGCAGCAAGGACTATCTGGTGCACCCGTACCGGCTGGCGTTCGCCCAGGGGGAGCTGTACCTGCTGGCGCACGTGCCCGAATACGGGGACGTGCGGACCTTTGCCGTCAGCCGCATCGCGTCGCTCTCGCTGGAAAAGCAGACGTTCACGCCGTATCGGGGTGACGGGGGCGATGTCTTCGCGAACTCGCTCGGCGTCAACACCGGTGCGCCCGAGCGGGTCGAAATCGAGTTCGCCCCTGCCATCGTGCCCTACGTGCGCGCTCGCGTCTGGCACGGGTCGCAGCAGCTCCGGGACCTCCAGGACGGCCGCCTCGTGCTGACGATGGACGTCTGCCACGACTGGGCGCTGCGCAGCTGGATCCTGGGATGGGGCCCGCTGGCGCGCGTCGTGGTCCCGGCGGCGCTTGCGCGCGAGATTGCGTCCGAGCTTCAATCAGCAGTCAATCAGTACCGGCCTGCCGAACCCTAGGCCGGGCGGCGTCACCCGAGGCTTCCTCGTTCGTCAGCCTATGTCCAAGCTCACACGGGTCATCGTCCTCGCGTTGCTCGGGCTCGCCGTCCTGGGCGGTCCGGCGTTGATCGGCTTCTACACCGACTGGCTCTGGTTCGGCGAGGTCGGCTACCAGCCGGTCTTCGCGACGATGCTGAGGAGCCAGGGGGCCCTGTTCGCCGGGGTGCTGCTGGTTGCCTTCCTCTGGCTGACCGTGAACCTGCGGGTGGCGCTGGCCTCCCTCGGCCCGGCGCGTCCGGTGTTCACGACGCGGGACGGCATCCAGGTGTCGCTGCCGGGCCGGCCCGAGTTGCAGCGGATTGCCGGCGGTCTCGCCCTCGTCATCGGCGTGCTCGTGGCGCTCTTCGCCGCGCAGCGGTGGGAGGAATGGCTGCTCTGGCGCCACGCCGTGCCATTCGGCCGGGTCGACCCCGTCCTGGGCCACGACATCGGCTTCTACGTGTTCGCGCTGCCGTTCTGGCAGTTCGTGCGGGGCGTGGCGCAGCTCCTCGTCATCATCGCGGCGCTGGCCGCGGGAGCCGTCTACCTGCTGTCGGGCAGCCTGACGTCGGGCTTCCCCGCCACGGTGTCGCTCTCGACGCCGGCGCGGCGGCACGCGTCCGTGCTGGCCGCGGTCTTCCTGCTGCTGCTCGCCTTCGGCGCCTGGTTCCAGCGGGCGGAGTACCTGCTCGAGCCATCGGGAATCGTCTTCGGCGCGAGCTATGCCGACGTCCACGCGCGCATGCCGGCGAGCTTGGCCGTCGCCGCCGCGGCCGTGCTGGGGGCCGCCCTGGCGCTCCTCAACGCGTTCGGCCCCCGCCGCTGGTGGCCGGTCCCGCTGGCGATCGCGCTGTACCTGGTCACGTCGATCGGCGGCGAGGTCTACAGCAGCGTGCTCCAGCGGTTCGTCGTGACGCCGAACGAGCAGACCCGGGAGACGCCCTTCATCGAGCACAACATCGCGGCCACCCGCGAGGCGTTCGGCCTGGCGGGCGTGGAGGAGCGGGAGCTGTCGGGCGATGCCCTGCTGACCCGCGACGACATCACCCGGAACGCCGCAACGCTCGAGAACGTGCGGCTCTGGGACCACCAGCCGCTCCTCGAGGCCTTCGGCCAGATCCAGGAGATCCGCACCTACTACGAGTTCGCGTCGGTCGACAACGATCGGTACCGTGTCGGCGGCGCACTCCGGCAGGTGATGCTGTCGGCCCGCGAGCTGAACTCGGCGAGCCTGCCGAACCGCACCTGGGTGAACGAGCGCCTGACCTTCACCCACGGCTACGGCATCACGCTGGGCCCCGTGAACCAGGTGACCGAGGAGGGGCTGCCGGTGCTGTTCGTCCGGGATCTGCCGCCGGTGTCGACGGCGGGGTTCGCGGTCACGCAGCCGAGCCTGTACTTCGGTGAGCTGTCGAACGACTACGTCATCGTCCGCACGAAGACCCGCGAGTTCCATTACCCGAAGGGCGACGACAACGTCTTCGCCCAGTACGACGGTCGGGGGGGCGTGCCGCTCGATTCGCTCTTCAGGAAGCTGCTCTTCGCCGCGCGCTTCGGGTCGTACCAGATCCTGTTGAGCGACGACATCGGGCCGGAGAGCCGGGTGCTGTTCAATCGCGGCATCGCGGACCGCGTGCGCACGCTCGCGCCGTTCCTGTCCTTCGATCGCGACCCGTACCTCGTGCTGGCCGACGGGCGACTCTACTGGATGTACGACGCGTACACCACGAGCAGCCGGTATCCGTATTCGACGCCCGTCAACGGCCGGCTGAATTACATCCGCAACGCCGTCAAGTTCGTGATCGACGCCTACGACGGGACGACGACGGCCTATCTGGCCGACGCGAACGACCCAATCGCGGCCACCTACGCGCGCATCTTCCCGTCGCTGTTCAAGCCGCTGTCGGCGATGCCCCCACCGCTGCGCGAACACGTCCGGTATCCGGAGGGCATCTTCGCCCTCCAGGCGCAGGTCTACGCCACCTACCACATGACGCAGGCGGCGGTGTTCTACAACCGCGAGGACCAGTGGGAAGTGCCGACGATCGAAGAGGGCGGCGACGCCAGGCCGATGCAGCCCTACTACACGATCATGCGCCTGCCAGGCGAGCGTGACGCGGAGTTCATCCAGATGCTGCCGTACACGCCGCGCCGCCGCGACAACCTGTCGGCCTGGCTGGTGGCCCGCAGCGACGGCGAACACTACGGGCGCCTGAGCGTCTTCGAGTTCCCGAAGCAGAAGCTCGTGTTCGGCCCGCGGCAGGTCGTCGGCCGCATCCTGCAAGACCAGACGATCTCGCCGCAGATCACGTTGTGGAATCAGCAGGGCTCGCAGGTGATCTGGGGCACGCTGATGGTGATTCCGATCGAGGAGTCCCTGATCTACGTGCGGCCGCTCTATCTGAAGGCCTCGGGAGGGCGTATCCCGGAACTGACCCGCGTGATCGCCGCCTACCAGAACGAGATCGTGATGGAGCCGACCCTCGAGATGGCGCTGGCGCGGCTGTTCGGCGGACGGGCGCAGACGGCCGCGGGGGACGTCTCGCGGGCCGCGCCGGCGTCGTCCGCACCGGCGGCCGCCGCCGGCGCGGCCATCCCGTCCTCGGCCGCCGCCCCGTCGCCAGCCGCGGAGGGCAACGCCGCACTCGCGGCCGAGGCCCGCGCGCACTACGAGCGCGCGATCGCGGCACAGCGGGCGGGCGACTGGGCGAAGTACGGCGAGGAGATCCGGGCGCTCGGCGAGACGCTCGAGCGGATGCGGGCGCGCTGACCGCGGATGCGCCTCAAGCTGACCATCGAGTACGCCGGCACGCGCTACAGCGGCTGGCAGATTCAGCAGAACGCCCGGACGATTCAGGGCGAGCTCGAGCGTGCGATCGCGGAGGCGACCGGCGCACGCGGGTTCGAGCTCTACGGCTCCGGGCGCACCGATGCCGGTGTCCACGCGCTGGCACAGGTCGCGCACCTGGAGCTCGCGAAGGCCCCTCCGGCCGAGAGCCTTCGCCGCCGCATCAACGACGCACTCCCCGCCGACATCAACGTGCTGCGTATCGAGACTGCCCGGCCGCGTTTCCACGCGCGGCACGACGCGGTCGGGCGGAGCTACATCTACCAGGTGGCGCGCCGCCGGACGGCCTTCGCGAAGCCGTTCGTCTGGTGGGTCAAGGACGAGCTCGATGCGGAGCGCATGCGTGCGGCCGCCCGGCAGTTCGTCGGCTTCCACGATTTCCAGTCGTTCTCCGACGACGACCCGGCCGAGAAGTCGACGGAGGTGCTGGTCGATGCCTGCGGCCTGCACGAGGACGAGGACCTGCTGCTCGTCCACATCGAGGGATCGCACTTCATCTGGAAGATGGTGCGGAGGCTCGTCGGCGTGATCGTCGAGGTGGGCCGCGGCGGGCTGACGCCGCAACAGGCGGCCGACCTGCTTCGCACGCCGTCGGGCCTGCCGGCGAAGCTGACCGCGCCGGCGGCGGGCTTGTTCCTCGAACGGGTCTACTACGAGGGCGACCCGCGCGACCTGCCGGTCCGCGCGCCGGTACACCTGGGCCGATTCGCCTGACCTCGCCCGCGGTGCCCGTGCCGGGCGTCTCCGACGGCGGCGCCGAACGAGCCGGCGCGCGGCGGAGCTACCCCGCCCGGCGATAGGGGGCCAGCACGCCGTCGCGAGTCGGCAGGTAGATGAGGTCAGCCCCGCCCTCGCGCGTCCGGAAGACGGGCACCGAGCCGAGCCGACCGACCGGTTCGAAGGCCGCGGTCATCGGGACGGCCCGCCCGGCGCTCGCCCACCGCGCGCCCTCGAACTGCACCCAGACGCCGGCGTTGGTCCGCGGCCGTACCACCGTCGACAGCGCGCCGCTCGGTGGAACGGCAGGTTGGGGCGCGGCCGCTCGCGCGGCGGTCGCCTGGACGGCCGCGTCCGTCGAGGCCAGGTCCGGGAGGGGCTCGACCTGCGGCGGGGGCTCGAGCCGCATCAGGCGGGCGAACCGGCGCAGCGCGGCCAGTTGCCCCTCGGTGAGTTCGCACTCCGCGCCGAAGAGGTTCAGCGTCAGCGACCGGCTGCCCGCAATCGTCTGGAACTCCCCACCGGTCATCCGCGCGTAGAGCACGTCGATCGGGATGGCCGGCCCGAGCACGTGCCCGGGGTTGGCCACCTGCACCCGCGACGACAGGTCCAGCGTTGCCGGGCGGCGGCTGCCGGGGTTCACGAGGAACGTCCACGTGGCGGTGCGCACCAGCCGCTGATCGATGCGCATGCCCGTCGCCGCGCGCAGCTCGAACCCTGCCGGCGCCTGCTGCAGCGTCCGCCCTGGGAGGGTCGCCCCGAAGGTGACCGTCGGCGAACCGGCCGTGCACGACGGCACCAGCGCGAAGTACACGTCCGTGGCGTCGTCGGCCGCACGGTACGTCTGGCGGATCTCACCGTCGCGCCACGACGCGAGCAGGCCTGCGTCCTGGGCGCGGGCGGTTCCGGCCCCCAGCGCAGGCAGCAGCAGGCCAAGAGCCATGGTCAGTGTGCGGAACGCAGTCGTCATCGTGAACCTCCGTCTCGTCATGCGGCCCGCGTCAGGCGTGGCCCCTGCCGTCGCCAAGGCTGGACGCGCGTCGCAGCCGCAGGCTGTTGGCCACCACGCTGACCGAGCTGAACGCCATCGCGGCGCTCGCCAGCATCGGGCTGAGCAGCACGCCCCAGACCGGATACAGCGCGCCGGCGGCGACCGGGATGCAGATCACGTTGTAGGCAAAGGCCCAGAACAGGTTGTCGCGCATCGTCCTGACGGCGGCGCGCGACAGCCGGACCGCGGCCGGAACCGCGCGGAGGTCGCCGCCCAGCACCGTCATGTCCGCTGCGCTGATGGCGATGTCGGTGCCGCTGCCCATCGCGATGCCGACGTCCGCCTGCGACAGGGCGGGGGCGTCGTTGATGCCGTCGCCGACCATCGCGACGACCGACGCCTCTTGCAGGGCCTTGATCGTGTCCACCTTGTCACGCGGCCGCACGTCGGCCACGACGCGGGTGATGCCGGCCTGACGCGCGATGGCCTCGGCCGTGCTTCGGCGGTCCCCGCTCAGCATGGCCACCTGGATGCCGAGCTGGCGGAGCGCGTCGACCGCGGCAGCCGCCGAAGGCCGGATCGGGTCGGACAGCCCCACGGCGCCCAGCAGGCGAGTCCGGGCGTGACGTCCGTCCCCGCCGGCCTCGTCGACGGCCACGAACACGCTCGTCACGCCGTCGGCGGCCATCCGGGCGGCGTCGGCCACGATGTCGGGGTGGCGTGACACGCAGTCGTCGAGCCAGGCCTGCGTCCCGACGTAGACACGGCGCCCGCCGACCTGCGCCGACACGCCGTGCCCGGGCTCGTTGGTGAACGCGGTGGCCGGGGGCACCTCGAGGCCGCGCGTCTGGGCCGCGCGGACGATGGCCCTGCCGAGTGGATGCTCGGACGCCCTCTCCACTGCCGCGGCCGCGGCGAGGATCGAGGCCTCGTCGGTGCCGCCGTGGGCCGAGACGACGCAGGTCACCTCCGGCCGTCCTGCGGTCAGCGTGCCGGTCTTGTCGAACACGACCAGGCTCACCTCGCCCGCCCGCTGGAGCGCCTGGCCGCCCTTGACGAGGATGCCGAGCTCGCTGCCCCGTCCCGTCGCCACCATCACCGCGGTCGGCACCGCCAGTCCCATGGCGCACGGGCAGGCGATGATCAGCACCGACACGGCAACCGTGCTGGCCCGGACGGCGGCCCCCTCGCCGCCCGCCAGCCACCAGGCCGCCCCGGCCAGCATCGCAACGGCCATCACGCCGGGCACGAAGACGGCGCTGACGCGGTCGGCGAGCGCCTGGATGGGCGCGCGCGACGCCTGGGCGTCGCGCATCAGGCGCACGATCTGCGCGAGCGTGCTGGCCGAGCCGACCGTGGTCGCCTGCAGCACGAGGGCGCCGGCGCCGTTGACGGTGCCGCCGGTGACCGCGTCGCCCGGGCCCTTCCGGACCGGCAGTGACTCGCCGCTGAGGGTCGACTCGTCGAGGTCTGACACTCCCTCGAGGACCAGGGCGTCCACCGGCAGGCGCTCACCCGGCCGCACGAGCACGCGGTCGCCCGATCGCACCTGCGCCGCGGGCACGCGGCGCTCGGCGCCTCCGTCGACGAGGGTGGCCATTTCCGGCTGCAGTGCGGCCAGCTGCCGCAGCGCGTCGGCCGTCTGCCGGCGGGCGCGGGCTTCGAGCGCGCGGCCCGACAGCACGAACGCGATCACGACGACGACGGCCTCGAAGTACACGTCCGGCATGACGCCGGCCGAGGCGAGCCAGTCGGGCCGGACCGTCGCGACGACCGAGTAGAGCCAGGCGGCGCCCGTGCCCAGCGCGACGAGGCTGTTCATGTCCGGCACGGCGTGCCGGAGGGCACGCAGGCCCTGGCCGTAGAAACGCCCGCCTGCCCACGCCATCACCGCGGTGGCGCTGACGAGGAGCGCCCATCGCAGCACGTCTGCTGGAACCCGGTACAGCCACGGCATCACCGCGGCCAGCGGCGGCCCGAGCCAGGTGGCCGTCCACCGCATCACGGGATCTGCCGTCCCGAGGTGGGCGGCGTGCCCCGCCGGATCGGCCATCAGGGGCATCGACGCGAGCATGGCCGCGGCGCCGACGCCGGCACTGACGAGGGCTTTTCGGCGGAGGTCGAGATACTCCCGGACGTGGGCCTCGTCGAGCGCGACCTGGGCCTCCAGTGCCGAGGCGCGCGCGTCGGGCAGGCCGGCTCCGTAGCCGATGTCCTCGACGGCGGCCACGAGCCCCGACGGTTGCATCAGGGCCGGGTCGTAGAACACGCGAGCCTGCCCGGTCATGAGGTTGACCGACGCCTCGGTGACCCCGGGCTGGCGCGCCAGCGTGCGTTGCACGTTGGCCTGGCAGGCCGCGCAGGTCATGCCGGTCACGAGCAGGTCGGCCACCGCGGGCTGGCGCGGCGGCGACGCCGGGGCGGTCGCGGGCGTGGTGTGGACGGACATGTGCCCCTACCGGGGAGCGTATCTCCCCGGCAGGGGCCTGTAAAGGCGGCGCCGGCCGGGCGTGGGGCCCAGCCGCGCGAACGGGGCTAGACGCCTCCGCGCATGCTGGCGGGCGGCACGAGGCCGTTCAGCCGCAGGTACACGACCATCTGGCCGTAGGTGTCCTGGCTGTGGCCCAGGGAGAAGTAGATCACGTTCAGCCGCGAGGTCGTGGCGCCGAGGAACGGCAGCGACTTCACGCGCTCGGTGATCGCCGCGTCGGTGCCGAACTCCTTCATCACGGCCGAGCCGTAGTCCATCGACGCCTTGAGCTGCGCCAGGATGTCGGCCTTCGACGTCGCCTTCATGTTGATCGTGGGCGCCGGCGTCTTGGCGCCGAGCGTGCCGAGCAGCATCACGTCGACCTGCGCGATGTGCAGCACGTGTTCGCCGAAGCTGCGCTGCGCGGGCGTCGACTTGAAGCCGAACTTGTCCTCGGGCATCGCGTTGGCAATGCCGGTGATCTGCGCGCGCGATCGCTCCCAGCTGCCGGCCACGTCGCACGCCACGGTCGTGCAGGCCGCTCCCCCACCCTGCGCCGATGCCACCGTCGCGCTGCCGGCCACGCAGGCCAGCGCCAGACACACGCTCACAAACGTCTTCATAGTTCCTCCCGCCCCGGCGGCACGCCGGGGACGAATGCTCGTCCGTCTCTCGGACGGACAGCTTACAACGTGCGCCGCAGAAGGTCGACGAGGCGCAGCCAGTGCCGTTCGGACGCGTCGCGGTCGTAGACGAGGTGGCCCGTCACCGCGAAGCCGTGCTTCGCGCCGGCGTACACCTCGATCGTGTGCCGGACGCCGGCCTCGGTCAGGGCCGCGTCGAGGCGCCGCAGCTGATCGGCGCCGAAGCTCTGGTCGAACTCCGCCACCCCGACGTAGACCTCGGCGCGCATCCGCGGCGCGAGCAGGTGGGGACTGTGCGGCTTGTCGGTGGCGAGCGACCCGCCGTGGAACGAGGCCGCGGCCGCCACCCGGTCCGGAAACGTTCCGGCGGCGGAGAGGGCGTAGCCGCCGCCCATGCAGTAACCGACGGCGCCGACGGTGCCCGGCCGCACGCCCGGCATCCGATCGACCTGCGCCAGCACCGCCGCGGTGTCGCGCATCACCATCGGCGCGTCGATCGAGCGAATCATGGCGGAAAACCGCTCGCGCTCGGCGCCGCCGGCCGCGACCTGGACCGGATCGAAGGGCGGAAACGCCCCCGTGCGGTAGTAGAGATTGGGCAGGATCACGGCGTAGCCGTGGTCCGCCAGCCGCCGCGCCATCGACGCGAGGTTCGGACGGATGCCGAACGCGTCCATGTAGACGATGACGGCGCGCCATGGGCCCACGCCGGATGGCTGGAACACGTGGCAGTCGAGGACGCCGTCGTCGGTGTGGACGTCGACGCGGAAGCCTGAAAAGTCGGACATCGTCGTCATCAGCTCTCCTCCGCCGGCCGGCCTCGCGGGCTCATCGGCGGAACACGAAGTAGACCGCGCCGCAGAGGCACAGCCCGGCCCAGAGGTAGTTGAGCCGCACCGGCTCCCGCATGTAGAGCCACGCGAAGGGCACGAACACCGTCAGCGTGATCACCTCCTGGATGATCTTCAGCTGGCCGAGCTCGAGCTGCGTGTGCCCGATGCGGTTGGCGGGCACCTGGAGCAGGTATTCGAACAGGGCGATCCCCCAGCTGGCGAGGGCCGCGATGAACCAGGGGCGATCGTTGAGGTTCCGCAGGTGGGCGTACCAGGCGAACGTCATGAAGACGTTCGACAGCACGAGCAGGCCCACCGTCTGGGCGATGACGGGCATGGGGACGCTCTGTCAGGGGACGCGGGAACCGCGTCGTGAGGGAAAGTGGTCGGGGCGACTGGATTCGAACCAGCGACCTCTCGGTCCCGAACCGAGCGCTCTACCAGGCTGAGCCACGCCCCGTACCTTCCGGCGGGATCCGTCCCACGGCCGCGTGCTCCGTGGTCGGGCGAACTTTCAGAGTGTACCCGCTCTCGGTCCGCGGCCGCAACCCCGATTCGCGTCCCGCCCGGGGTTGCACTCGCAGCGAAGGCCGGGTAAGGTGCGGCCATGCCTCTCTACGAATACCGCTGCGCCGCCTGCGCGCACGAGTTCGAGAAGCTGGTGCGGACCGGCGACACCCCGGCCTGCCCGGCCTGCGGCAGCCCGTCGCTCGATCGCCTGTTGTCACAGGTGGCCGTCAGCTCCGAGCAGACCCGCCAGGCGAACCTCTCCAAGGCCCGCCAGGCGGCCAAAAGTGGCGTGCTCCGCGACAAGGCGGTGGCCCAGTACGAGTACGAAAAGAAGCACCGCGAAGAAGGCCACTGACGCCGGCGCCGCGGTCTGCACGGGGGCCGTCAGACGGCGCCGATGGGCAACTGCTCGACGTAGGCCAGCGCCGCGTGCGCGGTCATGTCGGGCTGGAGCGGCGTGACCGAGATGTACCCGTCGTGCACGGCCTGGTAGTCCGAACGGTCGTGCGGCTCCCACTCGTTCTCGCCCTCTTCGATCCAGTAGTACGGCTTGTGGCGCGGGTCGGTACGCTCGGTCACCACGGTGACGTGGTTCCGCTTCCCTTGCACCGTGACGCGGAAGCCCTTGTTCGGGCCCATCGGCACGTTGACGTTGAGCAGCGTGAACTTCGGCATGCCGCGCTCGAGGACGGCCCGCGCGACGAGGCCGGCCGCCAGGCCCGAGGGCCCGAACTCGCACTGGTCCTTGATGCGCTGCGTCGAGAAGGCAATGCTCGGGATGCCGAGGAGAGCCCCTTCGAGAGCGCCCGACACCGTGCCCGAGTAGGTGATGTCGTCTCCGATGTTCCAGCCCTTGTTGATGCCGGAGACGATGAGGTCGGGATTGCCCTTGAGCACGTGGGTGATCGCGATGTTGACGCAGTCGGTCGGCGTGCCGTCGACCGCGTAGACGCCGGGGCCCACGTCGTCGATTCGCAGCGGACGCCGCAGGGTCAGGGCGTGGCCGATCGCGCTCGCCTCCTGGATCGGGGCGACGACGACGACCTCGCCAAGCGGCCGCATCGCGTCGGCGAGCACCTTGATGCCCTCCGAGTGGACGCCGTCGTCGTTGGTCACGAGGATGCGTGGCATGGGAATCCCGGATTGTACCACCCCGGTTCCCGACCGGCCCGGGCAGCCGGCACCGCTTTCGGGCGATAATTTCCCCGTGCTCCTGGACCGGCACGCCCGCCCCTTGAGGAACCTGCGCCTGTCGGTGACCGACCGGTGCAACCTGCGCTGCAGTTACTGCATGCCGGAGGCGGAGTACGTGTGGCTGCCCCGCGAGGACATCCTGCACTTCGAGGAGATGGAGACGCTGGTCGACGTCTTCCTGGACCTGGGGGTCGACAAGGTGCGGCTGACGGGCGGCGAGCCGCTGCTCCGCCGCGACGTTGCCGAGCTCGTGGCGCGCCTCGCTCGCAGGCCCCGTATCCGCGACCTCGCGATGACGACCAACGGGGTGCTGCTCGCGCCGCACGCGGCCGCCCTCAAGGAGGCCGGTCTGCACCGCCTCACCGTGAGCCTCGATACGCTGAACGCCGATCGCTTCAAGGCCCTCACCCGCTCCGACGAACTCGACCGCGTGCTGCTCGGGATCGAGACCGCGGCGCCGATCTTTCCGGGTCTCAAGATCGACACCGTGGCGATCCGGGGTGTCAACGACGACGAACTGGCCGACCTGATCCGCTTCGGGCAGCGCCACGGCGCCGAGGTGCGGTTCATCGAGTACATGGACGTCGGCGGTGCGACGCACTGGTCGATGGAGCGGGTGATCACGCGACAGGAGATCCTCGACGTGCTCGGCCGGACGTTCGGTGCACCGGAACCGATCGTGGAGGACTCGTCGGCTCCAGCGGACCGCTTCCGGCTCCCGGACGGGACCGTGTTCGGCATCATCGCGTCGACGACCGCCCCGTTCTGCGAGGCGTGCGACCGCAGCCGCCTGACGGCCGACGGCATGTGGTACCTGTGTCTCTACGCCGCGTCGGGCACGGACCTGCGCGCAGCCTTGCGGTCGGGGTTGCCAGCGTCGGAGATCGCCGACCTCATCCGCCGGACGTGGGCGGCCCGCTCGGACCGCGGCGCCGAGGCCCGTCTCGCCAGCCGCGAACGCACCCCGCTGATTCCGATCGAGCGGCTGAAGCGCGATCCCCACCTGGAAATGCACACCCGGGGCGGCTGACCGCCCCGGGACGTGCCGACCAGGACCACGGCCGTCAGCCGCAGTGCTGGTCGAAGGCGGCCTTGAGCTGGCTGGCGATCGACAGGGCGTCGCGCGATTCGATGTCGCGGCGCTGCATCATGTAGACGAGCTTTCCGTCCTTCATCAGCGCGACCGACGGAGACGACGGTGGATACGGAGCCATGTAGCCGCGTGCGCGGTCGGTGGCGTCCATGTCCGCGCCCGCGAAGACCGTGCCGACGACGGCTGGCCGCTTCGCGTTCTGCAGCGCCAGGGCGATCCCCGGACGCGCCTTCCCCGCCGCGCAGCCACAGACCGAGTTGACCACGATCATCACCGTGCCCGGCTGTTCGACGAACTGATCGACCGCGGCGGACGTGCGCAGTTCCTGCACGCCGAGCCTGGTCAATTCCTCACGCATGGGTGCGACGAAATGTTCTGGATACGGCATGGAGGGATCTTACCGGAAACCCGACCTGTAATGTCGGAGATTCAGCGGGCCCAGCCCCCTGGGCCATCGAGGGCCCGAGCGCACCGCCGCGAGTCCACTCCGCCCGTCCTACCGCAGGCGCGCGCCGTTGGCGCGCAGCCAGCGACGCGCCTCGACGTGCTCGGGGCAGGCACCGGCGACGTGACGCCAGTACGCGGGCGAGTGATCGAGGCGGCGCAGGTGCATGAGCTCGTGGATCATCACGTAGTCACGCACCCACTCCGGCATCAGCACGAGCCGCCAATTGAGGCAGATGTGACCGTTCCGGGCGCACGAGCCCCAGCGCGTCCGCTGGTCCCGGACGCTCACGCGGGTCACGAGCAGCCCGTGCGCCTCGGCGAGTGCCAGCAGCCTCGGCGGGAGTTCCGCCGCCGCCTGCTGCTGGAGGGCGGGCTTGTCCGACGGCAGGTAGAGCGCGGCGGCGAGGCGGGCCCGCTGGTGGGCCACCCAGTCGAGGTTGCGCTCGAGAAACGCCCGCGCTTCGCGCTGCGAGCCGCCGCGCGGGATGGTAACGCGCGCGCGTCCGTCCGGGTCGATGCGCAGCAGGTACCGCCGCGCCCGCCGGTGCCGGACGAAGTACACGGAGCCCGGGCGTGCTCCGGCGCCGCCCGCCCGCGGTGCGGCCGTCGTCGCCCGGTGCGAGCGCGGGCCGTCGGCCGATCCGCGCTGGAACGGAAGCGTGAGCTGCATCCTCGCCGAGCATAGCGCAGGGCGCGGCCCGTCGGGCGGATGGTACGATGCGGCGATGACCCAGGTGATTCGCGTCGATCCCGCGCATCCGGATCGCGCGGCGCTGGCGCCGGCGGTGGCCTGCCTCCGGAGCGGCGGCCTGGTCGCGTTTCCCACCGAGACGGTCTACGGCCTCGGCGCCGACGCGCTCGATCGCGATGCCGTGCGGCGGATCTTCTCGGCGAAGGGCCGCCCGTCGACCGACCCTCTCATCGTGCACGTGCCATCCCTCGAGGCGATCCGTCCGCTCGTGCGTGACGTGCCGCCGATTGCGGCCCGCCTCGCCGCGCGGTTCTGGCCCGGACCACTCACCCTCGTACTGCCGCGCTCGTCGCGCGTGCCCGACGAGGTGACCGCGGGCCTCGAGACGGTGGCCGTGCGGGTGCCAGCGCACCCGGTGGCGCTGGCCCTGCTCGAGGCCGCCGGCGTCCCGGTGGCGGCGCCGAGCGCCAACCTGTTCTCACGGCCGAGCCCCACGCGCGCGGCGCACGTCCTCGAGGACCTGGACGGGCGCGTCGACGTCCTGGTGGACGGCGGCGCGACGGACGTTGGCGTCGAGTCGACCGTGCTCGATCTCTCCGGCGGTGCGCCAAGGATCCTCCGGCCGGGTGCGGTGACGCTGGAGATGCTGCGCGACCTGGTGCCGGATGTCGTGTCGCGCGTGGGAGCGGTCGCCACCGGCGCGTCGGCCCTGCCCTCGCCGGGCCTGCTCGAGCGCCACTACTCCCCCCGCGCGCCATTGACGCTGTACGAGGGCCCCGCCGCCGAGGTCGTCCCGCGGATGCTGGGCGACGCGCACGCACTGGCGGCGCGTGGCGGTGCGGTCGGCCTGCTGCTCGCGGACGAGGACCGGCTGCCGGCCGCGACGGGCGGATTGCGCGTCGCGCGGCTCGGGCCGTCCGGCGCGCCTGCCGTGGTCGCGGCCCGGCTCTACGACGGCCTGCGTGCCCTCGACGCCAGCGGCGTGGATGCGATCCTGGTCCGCGGCTTTCCCGCCGAGAGCGGCCTCGGCGTGGCGATTCAGGACCGGCTGCGCCGCGCGGCGGCGGGCCGCGTCATTCGTTGCGCGCCGTCCGCCTGACGGGTTCCCAGTCGCCGCGGAAGCGGGTCTGCACGAGCAGGGTGACGACGAGGCCGTAGCTGCGGACGCCGGCCTCGACGTGGTTGGCCTTCAAGTACTCGTCGTACACGGCCCAGCTCGCGCGCCGAAGAGTCGGCAGCTGACCCCGCCGCAGTCGTTCGCTGATCGCCGCCACGTCCCGCTTCGGTCCCGGCTCGAGCGCTGCGGCCAGTTCGCGGGCCACGGATGGGCGCACGTCGCCCGCCAGCTGCCAGTAGAGGAACAGCCACCCGCTGTAGCGCGCGGGTGCGTCGCCCCGGACGCACGTCAGCCACCCGACGAAGTTGGCCTCCGACTCGTCCGCGAAGCCGGCCAGGTGCGCCCACTCGTGGGCGGCCACGAACGGCCGCTCGAACGGCAGCAGGTCGGGGTTGGCGAGCACCTCGAGCGCGAACGGGGCCACCATGCCGTCGACGCCGGTCCAGCGGAAGTACGGGCCGAACAGCGTGGGCTTGAGGCGGCCGGGCTCGGCCGGCGGGCCGTCCACGAGCAGGCGCTGCGTCTGCGCGAACGCGCGCCGCAGCGCCGCGTTCCGCCACGGCTCGACGCCCCACCCCTGAGCGTGGGCCGGTCCGTGGGTGGCGTTCACCATTGCGACCGCCTGGCGCGCCAGGGCCTCGACCTGGCCTGCGGGCGCGGGGCCGGGCCGAACCTCGAGCCGCTCGGTCATCGGCACGCGGCGGTAGTTGAGTCCCCAGAGCGCGAGGAACCAGAGGTAGAGCACCGCCGCGGCCACCGCGGCCTTCCCGACCGACGCCAGCCAGACCCGGAGCCGGCGGCCGGGGCGCGCGCGCAGCGGCGCGACGACGAGCCACCAGACCGCGAGCGCGCCGACGCCGACGGCCAGCGCGTCGAAGAGCGCCACGGGGACCCGGTTGGATGCGCCCGTCACGACCGGCTGCAGCCGCAGGTAGACGCCCGCCGAGAACCACCGTTCCACGGTGCGGGGCGCGAGCGGCGCGACGGCCGCGCCGAGCGCGGCCACCGGAGCCAGGAAGCCGAGCCACGTGCGGAGGCGCATCGATCAGCCTCCGCTGCGGGGCCCGTCGAGGCCCAGCCGCTGCCGCAGTGCGCGCTCGTTGCGCGCCGCCTCGTCGCGGCGCATGACGGCGTCGGCGAGTCCGCG